>CALWAU010000068.1 GCA_944375795.1 uncultured Clostridia bacterium
CTCTATCTGATTTATGTACGTCGCCAGCATATCCTCCGAGCCCATGATGCACTTCACCAGCGAGTACACCGCCGACGCGGAGACCAGGAGGGTGAGGACCAGCACCGTCCAATACAGGACGCCGTTGACCCTGTTCTGCCGGATCAGCTTTTCGGTACGGAAGGAGATAAGTTCCTCCCTCTCAGGCGTAGTTTTCTTCTCCGTTTCGGACATGGTACCCTCCTTTTTCGCGTTTTTTTATCAGGCCTCCCTTTTCAGCAGGTCGCATATCTCCTGCAGAAGTCTGTTCGTCTCCGCTTTGCGCTCCGCTTCTTCCGCGGCCTGTTTTTCGGCCGCCTCGGCGGCGATGCGCTCCGCTTCCGCCTGCGCCTCTCGTTCCTTCTTCAATTCCTCCGCGTATCTCTTTTTCGCCTCCGCCTTGCTCAGCCCCTCGCCGCGGTACTTTTCGATCGCCTTTTTCTCGACGAGATATTCGTCCACGGCGCGGTCCTTCGCCTCGGAAAACTTATTGATCGCCTTGACGATGCAAAAGAGCACGAACGCGATGAGCAGGAAATTGATGATGGCGTTGATGAACGCGCCCCAATCGATGTAGATGGAATTTTCGAGGGAGAGGACGCCGTTCTCATCGTAGCCGCGCACGAGAAAAGTGTAGATGTCGCTGAGCGCGTCCCTGCCCAAAATCAAAGCGAGCACCCAATTGATGAGCGGACGCAGCACGTGATCGCTCAAAGCGTTGACGATGGCCGTAAACGCGCCGCCGACGATGACGCCTACCGCCATGTCCAGCACATTTCCGCGGGTGATGAACGTCTTGAACTCCCCGAAGAACTTTTTCATGAAACCTTTCTTTTTTGCCATGGTAAAAACCTCCCTGCGGCAGGCTCGCCGCTTTTTCCGTCGGATTTCTTTCGGAATTTTTTCACAACAGGAACAGCCCCAGAACGACGGAAATGATCAGTCCGGCGATCGCCAGGCCCTTTCCCGACCGCAGCTTCCCCGCGCGAAAAAGCCCGATGGCGCTGAATATAATGCCCAGCGGCCAGAACACAAACGCGCAGACAAACCCCGCGATGGCCATGCCGTTGGTCTTGGGCGCCTCCCGGTCCTCCTCCCGCGTCCGATCGGGCGGGGTATAATAATAGTCCCCCTCCGTCCGTTCTCCCGAAGGGGCGCGCCCCGTTTCCCGTCCGGCGCGGTAGACGTCCATGTTCAGGCTTCCGTCCGGATTGACTGCGGAGCTCTTTTCCGACGGCGGAAGCGCGTCGTGTCTGGACACCCTCTCCCCGTATTCCGTCATCGCGCCGCAATCTTTACAAAACAGGTCGGCGTCCTCCACGCGCGCGCCGCAGTTTCTGCAATACATCTTTCCTCCCGCACGGCCCGAACGCGGGCCTTCGCTCCCTTCCGGGCGTTTTTTTCATTGTACTATATTTACGAAAATTTGTCAACGGGTATTCCGCCGGTATTCCCTCTCTTTTTTGTCCGGTGCCCTCAGCGGGGCTTCCGCCTGCCCGCCTTTTCCAGTGCAAAGACAAATTTCCCCTTTCCGACGGGCTCCCCCGTCAGCGCCCGCGCGGAAAATCCCCCCTTCATCAGCAGCTCCCCCGTCGCAAAGAGCGGTTCCGCGCTTCCCCCGGGGACGTGGACAAAGTACATCGCGCCCTCGTCCAGCCCCTTCGGACAAATGCGTTCCCCGTCCCCCTCTCCCCGGAAAAAGGCGGCGCCCAGGGCAAGGGCGCGGTTTTCAGAAACGGCGACCATGCCCTCCGCCGTCCCGCCGAGCGCATACAGCGTACCGTATTCCGCCGCGCGGCGGTATTTGTCATAAAATGCCAGAATCTTTTTTATCCGCTCCGCACCCTCCGCCGAAAGCCCGCCGCCCGGGCAAAGGCCGGGCGCCCCGAACAGAGCGACGGAAGAAACCGCGGCGTCGTCCGCCCGCAGACGCGGAGAAAGGGCGCTTTGGGGATATGCGACCGACGCATCCCGAAGCGGCGCCTCCGTCCGGAAACGGCGGAAAAAGGCGAGCAGACCGGGCGACGGCGTTCCCTCCGCCTCGAACAGCACGCCGGGAAACTTCTCCGTCAGGCGAAAAAGCACGGCGCAAAGCCCCTCCTTACAGCGGGAGAGGACCCCCTCCTCCCCCTCGGGAAGGGCGAGCCGCCATTGCAGACACGCCGCCTTGGTCTCGGAAACGAGCACGGACACCGTGCGGATTATGTATTTCTGCACCCGCGCATCGGAGAGCTCCAGCGGCACCCGCCCCGCGGACGGAGACAGACGACGGGAGACAAATTCCGGATGTTTTTTCACGATCGGATCGTCCGCCCGCACGCTCTCCGGGGAAAGGCGCAGGCCGAAGCGCAGCCCCCGCGCGCGGAGCTCCTCCGAAATTTCGGCAAGCGCCGCCCCGTCCTCCGGCTCCGCGTCGAACAGAAAGAGCCCCGCGCCCGCCTCCGCCCAACGCTCCGCGTCGGCAAGCACTTTTTCCTTTTCCCGCACCCCGCCCGCTTCGACGGCGGCGGGAAGTTCCCGCTCCCGCCACTTTCCGCGAACGACGCGCCGGACAAAAAACGTGCGCAGCGCGCGGCAGGCCCCCTCTTTGTCGGAGGCAAAGACCGCCGCCGCTTCGGGCGAAAAAAGCTCCTCCCCCGGCAAAAGCGGCTTATCGGGCAGATACTCCCCGCCCCCCGCAAACACGCGGGTGCGGAAAGGCATTTCCCTCACCCGCTCCTCTCCTTTCCCGACCCCGAGCAGACAGAGCGCATACGTTCCGTTTTTTCCCTCCCAGAATGCGGGCCTCTCCGCCGTCGACGGCGAAAACCGCCCGCCGAAAAAGTCCAGGGCGAGCGAATCCAGCCTCCGCACGGCCACCTCCCGCCTGCCGCCGTTCAGGAGGCGCGAGGAAAAGACGACGGCGTCGCAGTCGTCGAACACCGTGCAGTACACAAACAGGCGCAGCTTTGCCTTTTCCTCCGCAAATTCGAGGCACAAGGTCTGCGCGTCCTTGGCCGAAAAATCGGCGTAAGACGAGGGCAGGGGAGAGATGACGGGCTTTTCCGTCAGCCGTGCGCGCTGAAAGGAAAAATCGGAACAAATTCCGCCGTCGGCAAGCGAGCAGCAGACGAATCCCTCCGCCCCGCACGAAAAAATCGGCTCCTCCGCCCCGGAAAAGAGGCGGCCGTAATCGGAGCCGGGCACGGCGAGTTTCCCGCCGTAATAAAGATACTCCGCGGCGCCCTCCGCCCGAACGAGCAGAGTGGTGGAGGGAGTATCCAGCTTATATACGTTTCCTTTGCGTCTGATCATGATATCTCCGAAATATCCCGCCGCCGCGGGATCGGTCAGCCTCCGGCCTTTTCGTTTCTCTTCGAGTCGAGCAGATCGCGGAGAAAAAAGACGTCCTCCGCCGCCGACGAAAACGCGCCGACGAGGCCCGTCCTCGCCTCCTTTCTCTCCGCGGCGCAAATCGCCGCGCAGTACGCCCCGAGCAGAGCTCTCTCTGCCGAAAGCATGTCCAGAAGGCTGTCGTATTCGTTGAGGGTAATCTCGCGCTTGCCGGGTTTCATCTGCCGCCCCCCGCAAGCCCCTCGAGGGTCTTTTTCCTCTCCCCGCAGCGCACGGCCAGCGCTTCCATGTCCTCCGCAAGCGCCATGTCCGTCAGCAGCCGGGAATAAATGCCCGCCTTTTTGGCGATGAGCTCCTCCGCCTCCGCAAGCGCGCGGACGGTTTCCGCCTCCCGCTCGCGGCAGACATTTTCGTACTTGTCCATAAAAAACCTCCCTTTCCTGTTTCTATTGGCAAGTATGCGGAAAACGGGGAGGTTTTATGCGGGGTCTCAATCGGTGCGGGCGGTGGCGCCCTTCTTCTTTTTCGGTGGCCTCTGCACGAAATCGCAGCGCACGGCCAGCGTGCAGTTTGCGCAATCCGGCTTCTGGGAATGGCACACGCGGCGGCCGTGATAAATCAGCCAATGGTGCGCCCTCGACCAATCCTTTTTCGGCACCGCGCGGTGCAGCCCCGCCTCCACCTCGGCGGGCGTATCCCCCTTCGCCAGCCCCAGGCGGTTGCTGACTCGGAACACGTGGGTGCCCACGGCGATGGCGTCCCCGCCGAAAGCGACGGAATACACGACGTTCGCCGTCTTTTTCCCGACGCCCGCGAGGCTCATCAGCTCCTCCACGGTGCCGGGGACCTCGCCGTCGAAGCGTTCGAGAATGTCGCGGCTGGCGGACAGAATATGCGCAGCTTTCATCTTATACAGGCCGCAGGAAAAAATATATCCCTCCAATTCCTCCTGCGAGAGCCGGCACATGGCGGCGGGGTTCGGATGCTCCTCAAACAGCTTTTCCGTCACCTTGTTCACCCGCTCGTCCGTGCATTGCGCGGAGAGGATGACCGCCACCAGCAGCTCGTAGGCGGATCCGTAATGAAGGGCGGGACGCGCATCGGGATACAGGCGTTCGAGCTCGGCGAGCGCCGCTTTTTTGTCGTGTGGTCTCATAGTTGTTTTATTATAGCACAAAAAGCGCCGCGACGCAAGCGATAACTTTTTCCCCGCCGCAAAAAAACGCAAAAAAAGCGGAAAACAGACGTCCGGGAAAAGCTTCCCCGCCCGTTTTCCGCACCCGGCGCGATCTTTGGTCCTCTCGCCGCGCACGTGTGCATCCGTGCCCGGGACGGGCGCCGTCTAAGAAATCAACATTTATGTTCTAAAAAAACGCCATTGTCTTTCCGAAAAATCCGTGTTACCATGTCATTGCTGAAAAATCTATTTGATAAGGAGAAAACATCATGAAAAAAGCCGTCAGAATTTTGATCGGTTCCGCCGCAACTGCGGCCGTTTTCCTGGGCGGGCTCCGTTTTTCTTTCACGCCTGCCCGCGCCGAAGAGGAAACGACCGATTTCATCGGCACCGTTTTGTCCGTTGCGGAAGTACATACTTCGCAGCAGTGGAATGAGCTGTCCGCTTCCGAAACGGATATCGCCGTCGTCCGTATCGCCGATGACGGCAGGGCGCAATTCGGCGAAGAACGGACGGATATCACGGCGGAACAATTCGGCAGCGCCATTCCCGCTTTTTATGCGGAATCTTCCGAAGCCGCCAACGCGGCGACGGAACTCGTTTCCGAATTTGCTCCTTTCGCTTTCGTCGTTTCCGATGATCCGGCACTCGTCAAACAGGTGCGCGACACCTGCACGACGGCGGGCGGAATCATCGATTTCCGAGGACAAACTCTGTCCGCAACGGAAATGAGGGACATCGCAAACCGAAATATGGCAAAATCGGTCATCGTGTCCGTCGGCGATACGGACAGAGAAACCGCGGAAACCTTGAAAAAGCAGTTGATCAACGTCTATATGGAGGCAGAAAGCGAAATCGAATATCTGCAGGCGCTCGGTTACGGCGCCGACGGCATTTTATATGACGGAGAACCGCCTGCACTCGCTTCGGAAACGGAATCGGGCGTCTGGGCGGGAAGACCGCTGATCGTTTCACACAGGGGAAGTTCCGGCCTGAAACGGCAGCTTGCCTACGAAAACGGCCAACCCTGCGAAGGCGGATACTTTGAAAATACGGTGGAAAGCGCGCGCGCCACGTATGACTCTTTCCGTCCCGACTTTATCGAAATCGATCTCTACCTCTCGACGGACGGTCACGTCGTCATAAGCCACGACCCCACTCTCGACCGCACGACAAACGGCACGGGAATGGTTGAAAACATGACGTTGGCAGAAATACGCAATTATAAAGTTGACGGAGGAATAGACGGATTGGCGGAAGAATATCTCGCCGAAATTCCCCTTCTCGATGACTATTTTGAGGAATTTGAAAACGACGATCTGATGTTTCTGTTGGAAATAAAATCCGCAAAGACCGCATGCGTGGATGCCGCACTTAAAGTCATTGAAGAATACGGCATGAGCGGAAGAGTTAATTTCATCTGTTTCAGCGCGCCCATACTCGAATACATACGGAACAAGGCCCCCGAATTTTCCGTAAGCTTTCTCTCAACGGGCGGCATGTACGGATTTACGCCCGATTCCGCCGGCGAAATCCTTCAACAGATCAACCCCATGAACGCTTCTTTTTCGCCGACGTATTCCAATATCAACCGGGAAACCATCCGCACTTTCAATCGTTTCGGCATGAAACTCAGCGCCTGGACGATCAACTACGACCTCGCCGACATCGTCGGCAGCCTGGGATTTTCGACGTTCACGACCGACAATTGCGAACTGCTGAGAACTTCTCCCTACCGTCTGACGGCAAAGGACAAAAACGCGACGGCGGGCATCCCTTTCAGCGTTTCCGCCACCGTTACGTTTTGGGACGGCTCCGAAGAGCCCGCGGCTTGTACGCCTCTCTATATGTCCGACAACCTCTCTTTTGCCGACGGTAAATTTACGGCGTCCGAAAGCGGCACGGCGACCGTCGTTCTCGCTTACCGCTCCGAACAATACGCCGTAATCTCCGATCCGATCACCGTCACGATTTCGGCGGAATCCGCAAAAACAGACAACGGAAACGGTTGCGGAAGTTTTGCGGACGGCGCCCTCGCGCTCCTTGCAGCCGCACTCCCGCTCTCCCTGTTCGCAACGACAAAGAAAAGAAACGGCGGAAAAAAATAGCCGCAAAGCCCTTCCGGCCGCAAACAATACGCACCCCGAAGCCGAACATACGCAAAAGGTATGCCTCGCCCGACGGGGTGCTTTTTGTATACCGAAAAAAAGAAAAAGGCTCAAAGCCTGCTTTTTTCCGGGCGTTTATCTGCGCGCGCCATACGGAGAGACGACGGCGCGGCCGCTCCGGTAATCGACGGTGTAAAAGCCCTGGAAGGCGGAATACTTCCCCAATCCCAAGACGGCCTGTGCGCGTGGCAGCGCCGACCGATCGAATTTGACGCAGAGGCCGCAGCCGATGTTCGCCTCCTTCGGCGCGGGCACGGTCTGCGCCGCCACGCCGTATTTATACAAACGCCCCGCGTAATCCAGCGACTGCGCGCGGGAGCGGAACACTGCAAGTATCGTCATGTCATACCGACCTCCTCGGCGGAATACTATATTTTATGAATCCGCATAAAAAGAGGTGACTTTCATGATCTATTTCGACAATGCCGCCACGGGCGGACGCAAGCCCGATTGCGTCGTTTCCGCCGTCTCCTCCGCGGCGAAGCTGTGCGCCAACCCCGGAAGGAGCGGGCACAAACTCTCCCTCGCCTGCGCTTCCGCCGTGCTCGATTGCAGAAACGCGCTCTCCGAATATTTCGGCGGCTACGGCTTTGAACGGACGATATTCACGAAAAACTGCACGGAGGCGCTCAACATCGCCATCTTCGGCCTGCTTTCGCCCGGCGACCACGTCGTCACCACCTGCATGGAGCACAATTCCGTCCTGCGCCCCCTCGAATTTCTGAAAAAATCGGGCGTCATCACCTACGACGTCTGCCCGCTGACGAACGGAAACGTCTCCCCCGAAGAGATCGCAAAGCGCATAAAGCCGCAGACGAAGCTGGTCGCGGTCACCTCCGCCTCCAACGTCACGGGCGCCGTCCCGCCGCTGGCGGAAATCCGCAAAGCCCTGCCCGCGCGGGTGCTGTTTCTCGCGGACGGAGCGCAGGGCGGCGGCCATATCCCCATAGACATGGCCGAAACGGGCATCGACGCGCTCGCACTCGCCGGGCATAAGGGCCTTTTGGGCATCCAGGGGAGCGGCGCCCTGCTCTTTTCCGAACGGGTCTCCCCCCGCCCCCTGCTCTTCGGCGGAACGGGCAGCGAAAGCTTCTCCCTCGATATGCCCGATTTCTATCCCGACGCCCTGGAAGCGGGGACGCTCTCCTTTCCCGCCGTCTCCTCCCTGTTGGAGGGCGTGCGTTATCTCTTCGGAAAATCGCGGGAAATTTCCGGTTCCCTCCTCTTTCTCACGCAATACCTCATCGAGGCCGTCTCCGCCCTGCCCGATTGGAAAGTGTATTCCCGCCCCAATCCCTGCGGCATCGTGGCCTTCGCGCACCGGGAGATACAGTCGGAGCTCGTCGCCGAACGCCTCTCGGAGGAATTTTCCGTCGCCGTGCGCGGCGGGCTGCACTGCGCGCCCCTCATGCACGAAGCGTTGGGCACGCGGGAAAACGGCCTCGTCCGCGCAAGTTTTTCCCATTTCAACAGACGGGAGGAGGCCGATGTCCTCATCCGCGCGCTCAGATCTTTTTGAGCTTTTCCACCACGGAACGGAGCTGGCGGCGCTGTACGGGGCCGAGCAAGGGAGAAAACTGCTCGTAAAAGGTATCGATCTCCTCATCGGAAAGGGTCCCCGCCCGCTTGCTCCTCTCCGCCTCCGCCAGAATGCTTTTCAGCATCTCGGCGCTGCTCTTGCCGTTGTATGCGGCGGCTATCTTTTTGGTGAGCTCGGCCGCGGTGCTGCCCGCTGCGGACGACGGTTCCCCGGTCCGTCCGTTTTCCTCTCCCGTCCCGGGCGTATAGTCCCTGAAACTTTTCATAAACGTCTCCTCGCTTGATTTTTTTCGGAAAATATCCGTTATTATCCTATGCGCGGGGACAATTTTCCGTCCGTACTTTCATATATTGAAAGTATGGAAATCCTGATGCTGATCCTCTTGTATTATCTCTCCCGGAACCCGGACTTTCCCGAAAGCATGCGCCCGCTCATGGGACAGCTGAAAAATTCCGAGGAAATGCTGAAATTTCTCGACGACCTCTCCCGCTTTTCCGAGCTGTTTTCCGCATTTTCGGAAAAATCGGACGGGCGCGGGAAACCCGGCAAAGACGAAAAAAAACAGCCGCCCCCGCCGCCCGAGGAGAAAAACGAAAAAGGAGCGGAGAAAAAAGGGAACGGAGCCCCGTCCGCTTCTTCGGGGATCGCGGACAAATTCATCGAGGAATGCCTGGAACGGTATTTCAAAAAGCACTGAGCGGAGGGAAACGGGCCGCACGATATAAATTTAATTTTTCCGGAGCGCGCTTCTCCGGTTTCTACCTCCGCCCTCTCGGGGCGGATTTTTACGCAAAAAAATCCGGGAATCCCGGATACGAATGCTATGCGTTTCTCTCTGTCGAGCGAAAAGTCCACCGTCAAAACGCGGAGAAGGGAGCAAGATGTCCCCTTATACGCGTTTCGCTTGTTCCAAGCGAAACAGTTACCGTTAAAACGCGGAGATACAAACAAGCCCGACAATGTATTGCATAGTATATCCGCGTTTCGCCTGACTGAAACGGATAAGCTGACTGACAATCCCCCCTTCATTTCCCCCCCTTTACGGGTGGCTGCTTGTGGTACCTCCTCCCCTTTGGCAAAAAGGGGAGGCTTAAAGATAGCGCTTTTGCGTAAAGAGCAAATCGGAACGCCGCTTTTCCAAGGCTCCTTTGTGTAAAGGGAGCTGTCATGCGCAGCATGACTGAGGGATTGTCGTATCCATCTGCCGTCAAGGCACGGGACAGGATTGCGGCTATCGCCGTCTGACCGCGAAGCAGTAAGGCGCAAACCTTTGGTTTGCTTTTGTGGGGGGCCCTTTGCGGGCTCCGCCCTGCACCCGCAAGGGACATCGTCCCTTGACCCTTTTTCAAAGCTCCTTTGTGTAAAGGGAGCTGTCATGCGCAGCATGACTGAGGGATTGTACTGCCCGTCTCGCACCGGGGAGTGCGCAAAGGCGACAAGTATTGCGCGATAAATATCGCTTAAAAAACTTAAAACCCTCCGGTGACGGGGATGTCCGCCCCAGTTATATATCCGTTCTCGTACAGCGCCACGACCGCTTTCGCCACCTCCTCGCAGCGGCCCAATCGGCCGAGGGAAATTTCCTCGCAGAGGGCCTCTTTGTCCTCCTCGGTAAGCCGCGCGTTCATGCGGGTATCGATGACGCCGGGCGACACGCAATTGACGCGGATACCCGAGGGGCCCAGCTCCTTCGCCAGCGCCTTGGTAAACCCGATCAGCGCCGCTTTGGAAGCGGAATAGGCGCTTTCGCAGCTTCCGCCCTCCTCCCCCCAGACGGAAGAAATGTTGACGATCAGGCCGCTTTTGCGAGAGATCATCGCCCTCGACGCTTCCCGCGAACAGAGAAAGGCCGCGCGTACGTTGACCGCAAACACGCGGTCCCACTCCTCCGCCGTCGTATCCTGGATCTGGCGGAACAGGGAGATCCCCGCGTTGTTGACGAGCACGTCCGGCACGCCCGTCCCCGCAAACAGCGCCTTTACCTCCTTTTCCTCCGACACGTCCGCGCGGATCGCACAGATTCCCTTTTCCCTCGCCGCGGCGGCGCTCTCCTCGTCCGCAGAATAGGCCGCATACACCCGAAAGCCCCTGTCGAGAAAGGCGAGCGACACCGCGAGCCCTATCCCGCGCGTGCCGCCCGTCACCAAAATGGTCTTTTCTTCGTTCATCTCTCCCCTGCCCCGTCCTTTTCGTCCTTTTTTGTCTCCGAATCCGCAATCGCCGCCCGTCTTACGACGTCTATCACCTCGCGGGAAATTTCGTCCACCGTCTTGCCGTCCACGTCGACGATAAAATCCGCCACATGCTCGTAGACGGGAGCGCGCACGCGCAGAAGCTCGGCGAGCTTATCCGCGAGAATGCCCGCCTTCATCTGCAAAAGGGGGCGGGTGTCGTCGACGTGCAGTCTGTCCGCAAGCGTGCGGACGGTGGCGCGCAGAAAGACGATTTTTCCGTTCGCCTGCAAAAGCTCGTTATTCTCCCGTTTGAGCACCAGCCCGCCGCCCGCGGAAATGATCAGATGGTCCTTTTCCGCAAGCTCCTTGACGATACCCGATTCCAGACGGCGGAAATATTCCTCGCCGTAATACTCGAAAATATCCGAAATGTTTCCGTAGCGGTCGACGATCATCTGGTCGGTATCGTACCAGCGCCTGCCCGTCATCTCGGCGATGCGCACCCCGACGCTCGTTTTGCCCGCCCCCATCATGCCGCAAAGGATCAGGTTCATACAGACCTCCTTTTTCAAAATCTTTCCGGAAAGGCCGCAAAAACATTCCGGCCTCCGCATTTTCAGGCTTTTTTGTCCTCTCTCCCGCCTTCCCGGGCAAGCTCCTTCAGCCCCGCAATCGCGGCGAGATACCCCGCCGCGCCGAAACCGAACACGACGCCGCGGCACACCTCGGACAGCACGCTGCGGCGGCGGAAATCCTCGCGCGCGGCGATGTTGGACATATGCACCTCGACGACGGGGATATCGACGGACGCGATCGCGTCGCGGAGCGCATAGCTGTAATGGGAATACGCCCCCGCGTTGAGCACGATGCCGTCGCACTCGCGTTCCAGGAAAGCCCGATGCAGCCTGGAACACAATTCCCCCTCCGAATTGCTCTGGAAAAATGTCGCCTCGTCTCCCCACTCCCTGCACCTCTCGGCGATCTCTTCGCCGATTTCCGACAGCGTGCGGGTACCGTATACGCCGGGCTCGCGCAGGCCGGTCAGGTTGAGATTGACTCCGTTGATAATGAGAAATTTCATGATAAATACTCCCTATGCTTTCAGATACCGCCCGCAGAGCAAATCCGCCTCTGCCGCGTCCGCTTTTCTCTCCAGATAAATACAATCGGAAAAATATGCCTGATAAAAGAGCATGGCCCTGCCGTTCAGCGTCCTCTTTCCAGCCGCCTTCGCCAGGCGCAGAAACTCCGATTCCGCGGGGGGATAGATGAGATCGACGGCGGCCGAGCATCCCCCGAAGGCGGAAGCGCGCACGGGCGAGCGCCCGACGCTGTCGTGCATGCCCACTCCCGTACAATTGACGAGAATGTCATACCCCCCGCTTTCGGGGTCGTCCGCCTCGTCCGCGCCCAGCGCGCGGCAAACCTCCTTCAAAAGTTCCTTTCGCCGCTGATACAGCCATACCCGCGCGCCCGCGCCCAAAAGCGCCGCCGCGCTGCTCCTTCCCGAGCCGCCCGCGCCCAATACGAGCACCCGCTTCCCCTTCACCTCGATCCCCGCCGCGGCGAGCATTTGCAAAAAACCCGCCCCGTCGGTGTTATAGCCCTTCATTTTTGCCACGGTATTGACGGAATCGAATGCGGCAGCTTCCTCGGACAAGCTATCCAGGTAAGGGATTATCGTCTTTTTATAGGGCACCGTGACGTTGAAACCGTCCGTTTTTTGAAGCAGGCGCTCCGCCGCGGCGGGCACCCCCTCCGCGGGGACGGACACGCACTCGTAGTCGCAGGCGTACCCCAGCGCCGACAAAATAAAGGTATGGATGGCGGGGCTTTCGGAATCGGAAACGTTTCCGCCCAACAGCGCCAATTTCAGCCTTTTCATGCCTCCCTCCCCCGCGGCGCGTCCGCGTCCAGCATGCGGAAAAATCCGGGAAAGGAGATGGCGCAGCACTCGGCGCCGCGGATACTGCCGCCGCGCTCCGAGGCGACCAGCCCCACGGCCGCCGTCATCGCGATCCGATGGTCGAGATAGCTGTCCACGTCCCCGCCCGGGAGCGACTTTTTGCCGCGGATGACAAATCCGTCCTCCGTCTCAATGCAGATGCCGCCCAGGGCTGCGATGAGCTCCGAAGCGGTGCGGATGCGGTCGCTTTCCTTCACGCGCAGTTCCCGCGCGCCCGAAATGCGGCTTTCCCCCTCCGCAAACGCGCAGAGCAGCGCCACGAGGGGCAGCTCGTCTATCATCGCGGGCACGTCCTCCGCCGTGAGCACGATTCCGTGCATGGGCGATTTCTCCACGAGGACGTCCCCCGTCTCCTCCCCGCCCGAAACCCGCCTGTTCAGCACCGAATAGCGGACGCCGAGCCGGTCGAACGCCGTAAAGATCCCCGTGCGCGTGGGATTGAGCCCGACGTTTTTGCAGAGAGTTTTCCCCTTTAAGGCGCCGAGCGCCATGAAATACGCCGCCGAGGAGATATCGGAGGGGACGCACACGTCCACCGCTTTCAGGCGGCTTCGCCCCACCTCCGTCCTGTTCCCTTCCGTGCGGATGTCTGCGCCCATGGCGGCGAGGAGGCGCTCGGTATGATCGCGCGTCTTTTGCGGCTCGACGACCGCCGTCCGCCCCGAAGCGGATATCCCCGCCAGCAGAACGGCGCTCTTGACCTGCGCGGACGCGACGGAAAGCTCGATTTCCGCACCTTTGAGGGGCGCGGGAGACACGTATACGGGCGCGTGTCCGTCCGTCGTGCGCACGTCTGCGCCCAGGAGGGAGAGGGGGGAAGCGACGCGCGCCATCGGCCGGGCGGAGAGGGATTCGTCGCCGAACAGCTTCGCCTCGATCCCCTTGCCCGCGCAAAAGCCCGCAAGCAGGCGCATCGTCGTGCCGGAATTTCCGCAATTGAGCGCCACCCCCGTCCGGAACCTGGGCGTGCCGTGCACGCAGAGGGTGGTGCCGTCGATGTCGATTTCCGCCCCGAGGGCGCGCATGCACTGACAGGTGGACAGGCAGTCCCCTCCCATGAGCGCGTGCGTGATCGTCGCCGTCCCTTCCGCGCCCGCGTTGAGCATGATCGCGCGGTGGGTGATCGACTTGTCTCCGGGAAGCTCAAATTCTCCCTCGAACACCTCCCGAGGCCGTATCTTTTTGGCGCCCGCACCGTTGAGTATCATATCCTGCCTCCCTCTTTTTCCGATATTTCCGAATTTTCCGCGAACTCCGCGGCGAGCCGTTGCAGCCCCGCGCGGTATTCCGCAAACGGGAGGGCAAACAGCGCCCATTCCCCTTCCCGCACGCCCACAGACATGCAGATTTTTCCGTCGTCGGCGTTCTTCTTGTCCGAACGCGCCTTCTCCGCCGCTTCCCCTATCCGCGAAAAGTCGGGGCGGGAAAGGGGAGCCGTCCCCAACGCGCGGCGGACGAGCCGGCACAGCTCCTCCGCGTACGCCGCATCGGCGGCGCCGTATTCCTTCGCCAGCATCGTCTCGAACAGCATCCCCCAGAGCACGCATTCCCCGTGGGAGAGCCCGGACGACAGCTCGACGGCGTGCCCGGTGGTATGCCCGACGTTGAGGGATTTCCGCTCCCCCGACTCCCGTTCGTCAGCCTCCACCACTTTCGCCTTATGCCGCAGGCAGGGGGAGACGAGGGAGGCGAGAAAGCCGAGCTCCCCCAGCCTGTTTTCGTTCTCCCTCAGGGCTTGAAAAATGTCCGCGTCCAAGGCGGCATACTTGACGATTTCGCCCAATCCGCACTTGATTTCGCGCGCGGGGAGGGTGGACAAAAAACGCGGGTCGACAAGCACTTCGCAGGGCTGAAAAAACGCCCCGACGACGTTTTTGACCCCCGAGAGGTCCACGGCCGTCTTTCCGCCCACGGCGCTGTCCACCTGCGCGAGCAGCGTGGTGGGCACCTGCACGCAGGAGATCCCCCGCATGTACAGCGCCGCCGCAAGCCCGCCGATGTCGCCGACGACGCCGCCGCCCACGGCAAACAGGCGGGAGCTTCTGTGCAGCCCCGCTTCCGCCATGGCCGCAAGGATCTTTCCCAGATTTTCAAACGTCTTGTTTTCCTCGCCCGCGGGCAGCACAAAGACGGGCGTCTCCCGAAACGTGCGGGAAAACAAATCGGGGTACAGCGCGCGGACGTTGGAATCGGTCACCGCAAAATTTTTCTGTCCGCGCAGGAGTTCGGGCAGGCGCTCCGCCGCCCCCTCCCCGATATACACCGTCCCCTCGAGCGAGGGGGTATGCAATACGATTTTTTCCATGGCCTGCCTCCCGCTTGCTCCCGTTCAGGGCAGCCGGGAATATCGTTCCCCGACTTCCTCCATGGTATCGCCGCCCAGCCGTTCGGAGACGGCGTTTGCCAAAACCTCCGCCACCGCCGCCTCGGCGATGATCTCCAGCGCGAAAATCGCGCACACGTCGCTCCGTTCGGACGCGGCCACCGCCTCCTCCCGGGTGAGAAAATCCACCGTTTTCAGCCCCTTCATCAACGTGGGAATGGGCTTCATCGCCGCGCGCACGACGATTTCCTCCCCGTTGGACATGCCCCCCTCGATGCCGCCCGCGCGGTTGCTCCGCCGCCGGAAACCGCCGTCGTAAAAAATTTCGTCGTGCACCTCGCGGCCGCTCAGTTCCCCCGCGGCAAAGCCCAATCCCACTTCCGCGCCCTTGACGGCCTGAATGCTCATCAGCGCCGCCGCCAGGCGGGCGTCCAGCTTCTCCGCATAGGTCATGCAGCTGCCGAAACCGCTCTTTAACCCGCGCACCCGGATCTCGACGACGCCGCCCGCCGTATCCCCCTCTTTTTTCAGCGCGGCCACCTTTTCCTCCGCCGCCCTTTCCGCCTCGGGGTCGAGCATCCCGAGGCCCGTCTTTTTTGCTTCCGAAAGCGCCTCAAACGCATACCTGCCCCCGTCCTTTATGCCGCACACCTCCCGCACGTACCCCGCGATTTCCACGCCGAGCGCCGAGAGATACTGCCGGAACACGCCGCCCGCCGCGACCCGGATCGCCGTTTCGCGCGCCGAGGCGCGCTCGAGGATATTGCGCGCGTCCTCCTGAGAAAATTTCAGCATGCCCGAAAGGTCGGCATGGCCGGGGCGGACGCGGGTGACGGCGCGGGAAACCGTGTCGCACGGCCCGTCCGACATATACGCCCGCCAATTTTCATAATCGCGGTTATAAATGCAGAGCGTCAGGGGGCTGCCGAGCGTTTCGCCGTTGCGCACGCCCGTGAGGATCTCCGCCCTATCCAATTCTATCCGCTGGCGGGCGCCGCGGCCGAAGCCGCTTTGACGGAGCGCGAGGTCTCCGTTTATTTTTCCGATGTCGATGGGAAGATGGGCGGGCAAGCCCTCGATGATCGCCACGAGCGCTTTCCCGTGCGATTCCCCTGCCGTCGTAAGTTTCATGTTCGCCTCCTGCCGCAAAGGCCTTTTTTCTATTTTACCGCAAAACGCGCGGAAAGTAAAATCTTTTGCCCCGCTTTTCCCCGATTCTTCGCAAAAACCGCAAAAAAGCGGACAAACGGGCGCCCCCGAAGGGAGACGCCCGCGTTTTTCGTTTCGGGTAGGTCACTGCGCGGAAAAGAGATATTCCCCGTCCGCGTAATCCACCGTGACCTTCTGCCCGTTGGAGACGTTGCCCAGCAAAATCTCCTCGGACAACCTGTCCTCTATCCGCCTCTGCACCGTGCGTTTCAGGGGCCTTGCGCCGTAGCGGCTGTCGTACCCCTCGCGGACGAGCTGCCGGAGCGCCCCGTCCGTGACGGAGAGCGCAATCCCGCGCTGTTCCAACAGCCGCCGCCCGAGCGCGTCCACCAGCTTCCCGCCGATTTTCGCCGCATCCGACTCGGAGAGGCGGTGAAAGACGATGATGTCATCCAGGCGGTTGAGAAATTCGGGGCGGAAACGCTCTTTCAGCGCCTCGGTGATGCTTTCCTTCATCTCCTCGTACTGCTTTTCTCCCGTCCCCGCGCGTTTGTCCGCCGCCAGCTCCCCGCCGAAGCCGTAGGAAACCGCCCTGTCCGCCTCCGCCGCGCCCACGTTGGAGGTGAGGATGACGACCGCGTTTTTGAAACTCACCGTCCTGCCCTTGCTGTCCGTCAGCCGCCCGTCGTCGAGAATCTGCAAAAGCAGATTGAACACGTCGGGATGCGCCTTCTCGATTTCGTCGAAGAGAATAACGCAATAGGGCTTGGTGCGCACCTTGTCGGTGAGCTGACCCGTCTGCATGTCGTCGTAGCCGACGTATCCGGGCGGCGCGCCGATCAGCTTGGAAACGGACTGTTTTTCCATATATTCGCTCATGTCGAGGCGGATCATCTGGTCCTCGGAACCGAACATCGCTTCGGCGAGCGCCTTGCACAGATCCGTCTTTCCCACTCCCGTGGGGCCGACAAAGATGAACGACCCGATGGGACGAGAGGGATCTTTCAACCCCGCGCGCGCGCGGCGAATGGCCTTGGCCACCGCGCTCACGGCTTCGTTCTGCCCCACGATGCGCCGATGCAGCTCCTCTTCCAGGTGCATCAGCTTTTCCCCCTCCTCCTGGGTGATTTTGAGCAGGGGAATGCGCATCCGCGCGCTGATGATGGCGGCCACCTGCTCCTTTCCCAGCGCATACCTGCCGTCCGCGCTCCGCTCCATGCGCTGCGCGCGGCGGAGCGCCTCCATCTTCTCCTCCACCCGCTTTTTTTCGGTGAGCGCGTTCACCGCCTCCGCATATTTCCCGCGGGCGCGGCAGAGCTTTTCCTCCTCGTCGAGGGAAGCGAGTTCGGCGGCAAGCTCCTCCAGCTCCCCTCCGTCCTCCGCCATGATGCGCGCGCGGGCGGCCGCCTCGTCGATGAGGTCTATCGCCTTGTCGGGCAGAAATCTGTCGGTGATGTAGCGCGCGGACAGCTTCACGGCCGCCTCTATCGCCGCGTCGGTGATCGCGATGCCGTGATGCTCCTCGTACTTGGGCCGCAGGCCCTTCAGAATGGCGACGGTATCCGCCTCGGAGGGCTCCTCCACGTACACGGGCGTAAAGCGGCGTTCCAGGGCGCTGTCCTTCTCGATATATTTGCGGTATTCCTCGACGGTCGTCGCGCCGATCACCTGCAGATCGCCGCGGGCGAGCATGGGCTTCAGGATATTCGCCGCGTCCATGGTATTGTCCGCCGAGCTGCCCGCCCCCACGATGTTATGGATTTCGTCGATAAAGAGAATGACGTCCCCGTCCTCCATCACGGCGTCCGTGAGATCCTTCAGCCTCTCCTCGAAATCGCCGCGGTACCGCGCCCCCGCGAGCATCCCCGCGATATCCACCGAAAACACCGTCTTGTTGAACAGCTGCTCGGGCACGTCCCCGTCCACGATCAGCTGGGAGAGCCCCTCCGCGATCGCGCTTTTGCCCACGCCCGGTTCGCCGATGAGCACGGGATTGTTCTTGGTCCTGCGGGAGAGCACCTGAATGACCTTCTCTATC
This sequence comes from uncultured Clostridia bacterium, assembly GCA_944375795.1. GTDB lineage: Bacteria > Bacillota > Clostridia > Christensenellales > Borkfalkiaceae > Scatosoma. Next base: position 17,887 of record CALWAU010000068.1, read on the forward strand.
TCCTTTTTCCGGCCGATGACGGGGTCAATCTTTCCCTTTCGCGCCCGCTCGGTCATATCCACGCCGTATTGCAGCAGCTTTTCCCGCACGTCCTCGCTCTTTTTCACTTTCGGCTTTTTCTTTTCGGGAATGCCGTAATCTTTCATCTGCGTGCTTTCCCGTTTGGCGGCGTTCTCCTTGCGTTCCTCCCCGCCGTCCGGACGGAAAGAAGCGCCGCCGTAATCCGAAATCTCCCCGTCGCCGTCGTCGAAATCGTCATAGCCGAGTTCCTTGCGGTGCTGCTGGGCGAGGAGCACGTGGTCCGTCTTTTCCCGCATCGCGTCGATATCGGCGCCCAGCCGGCGCAAAATCTTCACCGCGTAACAGGAATCGCTTTCCAGCACCGATTTGAGCACGTGCGACGTCCCCGCGAGGGTGCCCGTCTGCACCGCAAAATTGATGGCCCGGTCCAGCATCTTCTTGGTCCGCTGGGTAAAGCCCGCCTGGGTATTTTTTTTGTCTATGCAGCGGAAAAAGACCTCCGAATATTCCTCCTTCGTGATTCCCTCCCCCGCCAGAATCCCGTAAGCGGAGCATTTGGGCAGGCACAAAAAACCGTATATGACGTGCTCGCTGCCCACATATACGGCTTCGTGCTCGATCGTCACATCGTTGGCGATTTTGAGCGCCTTTTTCAGATTTTCAGAAAATTTCGACAGATAATCCATCTCGCTCTCCCCGCCGCCGACGCCGCGCAAAGCCGCGGCTCCCCCTGCGGCCGTTATCTCATTATATGCCGACGCCCGCGCCGTCCGTGTCCGCCCTCTTTTCTCCCGCGCGGCGGATCAGCCGGGGCAGGACCTTGTGCACGATCTCCGCGCGGAGAATGTCCTGCTCCCGCTCGTCCCGCGAATCGGGACAATTTCCGCGGCGGAAGGAAACGGGGCGCATGTTTTCGATAAAATCGTTGAGGGCGCCCATGTCGTCGGCGACGAAAAATCCCAGCGCCACGCCCAGTTTCACTTTCACCATGCCCGCCGTCAGCTCCTTGACGGAGAGCACCGCGCAATTGGTCAGTGCGCCGTACGCGCGCAGGCAGAGGTCGCGATAGCCCAGCTCGTCCTCGTCCAGCATTCTCTGCCGGAAGCGATGTTCGAGGTCGGCGAAATTCAGCGTGACTTCGTTCATGTGCGAAAGGATGTCCGCCTCGGACAGCCCCAGCGTCCGCTCGTTGCTGATCTGATAGGAATACCCCTCCGCCGCCGTGCCCTCGCCGAACACGCCGCGCACGGTAAGGCCGTTGCTTTTGAGGGAGGGAAGAAGTTCCTCCAATTTTCCGTATTTCGCCAGCCCGGGCAGAAACATCATCACCGAGGCGCGCATCCCCGTGCCCAGATTGCTCGGGCACGCCGTCAGAAACCCCAGCCTTTCATCGAAGGCAAAATTCACCGAACGCCCGATGCCGTCGTCGATGCCGCTGATGCGCTCGTACGCCTTGTACAGGTCGCAGCCGCGCAGGATGTATTGTTCGCGCAGGTGGTCCTCCTCGTTGACCATCACCGACACCTCCCCGTCCGAGGAGATGAATACGGAAGAAATGTTCCGCCTGCGGATGAGGTCGGGGCTGATGAGGTGGCGTTCGAGGAGATAGGTCGCCTCGTCGGAGGAAATTTTTCCGAGGTCGTATTCGGCGAAAGTGTCGAGCCGGTCCAGCTCGTAACCCACGGCGCGGACGATCTCCCGCGCCTCCGCCGCCCCCAGCTTGTCCGGAAAGGGATAGGAGGAAAAATTGCGCGCCAGCCGTATCCTCGTCGAAGTCACCGTGCTCCCGATCGGGTCGTCGGCAAACAGCTCAGACATCGGCGTCCTCCTCGTCCAGCGCCCGCTTCAGCTCTTTCAGCTCGTCGGAACACTTTTTTACCGCATCGTAATTTCTGGCGCGCATATATTCCTCGATCTTATCCTTCAAAAAATCCCGCCGCGAGATCATCTCCTCCCGCTCGTCCGAAATTTCCCGGCGCTTGCCGCAGTGTACCTCGTCCCCCTGCATGCGGATGATCGCGGGCATCACCGTGCGCGCGAGATAGCGATAGCACTGCGCGCAGCCCACCCGCCCGCGGGTGCGGAAATCCTCCTCCGACGTGCCGCAATACGGGCACATCGCGATCTGCCCCTCGGGCGCGCGCTCCCCTTCGTCCGCCGAAAGAAACAGGCGGCGATAGCAGTCCAGACAATAATATTCCGTCCGCTTCTTCCCGTCCGTCTGCCTTTCGTGCGATTTTATTGCCTGATTTTTTTTACAGTGACAGCACAGCATGACCTTTTCCGCCGCTCCGCCTTAAGACTTCGGGGCGTCCTTGTCCTTTCCGCCCGACTTTTTGTCGCCCGTCCCCCTGCCGCGGAAGAGCGTCCAACGGAAAAAGCACCACAGCACCTCCAGCGCCTGCAGCGGAATGCCTAAAAGGAACAGCAGCCAAAGCCGGCTGTCGTCCCCGACGCCCAGCCGCGACATGACGAGCAGAGTGGTGACGTATATGCAGGCGAGCACCGACCAGACGATCACCGTCACGGAGACGAAATTGGCGATCCGGTATTTCCAGACGGAAGAAAGGACGGTGATGACGATGGCGTTCGCGGGCACCGCATACAAGAACGCCGCCCACCACGGCCCGCCCGGAAAAATCAGGTTGAGCAGCACGAAAACGACCGTCGCCACGAGCCAGACGATCCCGCTCGACAAAAGCGCGATGAGCAGATTCCGCCCTTTGGACGATTTTTTTGCGGGCGGCGCGGGGGGCGCCTCGCCCACGAGGTCGTTGACGGTGACTCCGTACAGATCCGCGAGTTTTAAGAAGATGTAAATATCGGGAACGCCGTTCCCAGATTCCCACTTGGACACGGACTTGTCCGAATAATTTATCTTCTGTGCAAGCTCCGCCTGCGTCAGATTGGCCGCCTTCCTGTAACGTATTAAATTTCTGGCGATCCTCTGATTGACTGTTTCCAAGTTTTCCATACAGCTATGATAGCATTTTTTTTTGATTTCGTCAAGCATGTATGCCCGTTTTTCGCGCGAATGCGCGTCTTTTTTGCGCAATTCTACCCGCGGTAGACCCGTTTTTGCGCCCTCTACCCCCGTTCCCCCCCGCGATAGATTTGCGGCGGGGCGGATAGACACGCCCCTTTTTGCGGGTAGACTTAACAATGAAAACGAATAGAGCGGATCTCCTTCTCAAATAGAGCCCCGGGGCGGGTAAACGGGTTGAAATCGGGCCATAACGGATATACAATAGAAAAAGAAGTTTTTCTTCTGCGGGAAAAAGCCGCAAGGCGAAAAAAGCCGCGCGCCCTCGCCCGCATCTGTTTTTGAGGAGTTTTTCGGCCATGACAAGACAATTTGACATCATCACCGATTCCTGCAGCGGCATGCCGCGGGAATTTTACGAGGAGCACCACATCGCCGAGCTGCCGCTCGGGTACACGCTGGACGGCGTAAGCTACGGCGGCGCGGACGGGGAAACGCTGCCCGTCAAGGAATTTTATGCCCGCCTGCGCGCGGGCGCGGAATGCCACACCTTCCAGGTCACCGCGGAACAGGTCCGCCCCTGCATCGAACAATCCTTCCGCGCGGGCAGGGACGTGCTGGCCGTCGTATTTTCCTCCGCCCTCTCGGGCACCGCCTCCTCCTTTTCGGTCGCCGCCACCTCGCTCGTGGAAGAATTTCCCGGGCGCAGGGCGCTGGTCCTCGATTCGATGGGCGGCTCGATGGGAGAGGGCATGCTCATCGAATATCTGCTGAAAAAAGCGGACGCGGGCGCCTCCCTCGACGAGGTATACGCCTACGGGGAAAGCCTCAAAAAGCGCATTCAGCACCTGTTCACGGTGGACGACCTCGAATTTCTCAAAAAGGGAGGCCGCATCTCTCCCGCGGTGGCGGTGGTGGGAAAGCTGCTCAAAATCAAGCCCCTGCTGCACGCCACGCCCAAGGGCACGCTGGGGCCCATCGCGAAAATCGTCGGCAGAAAACGGGCTTTGGAGGCCCTCGCGGACGAAGCGAAGCGGCGGGCGGAACTCGAAAAAGACGACCCCGTATTCATCGCCCACGGCGACTGCGAAGAGGACGCCCTGCGCATGGAAACGCTGCTGCGGGAGCGGTTCGGACAGGACCGCCGCATTCTCATCAACTATATGGATCCCGTCATGGGCACCCACGGCGGCCCCGGTATCCTCGCGATTTTCTTCAAGGGAAAAATAAGGGAATAATCTCTGTACCGACAAAAAAACCGGGCGGCATTCCGCTCAGTTTTTTATTCGTCGCAGACATGGTATCGCCAAATCGGATACATCGCCGCAGACGGTCACTCCGCTTCCGCGGGCACCCGGCACATGCTTACGGCGTCCATGGGCTGAAATCCGAACCGGCGATAGAACCCCTCCGCGTTTCCTTCGGCATGCAGCACGACGCGGGTATAACCGCGGTAACGCTCCAACGCCGCCGAAAGCAGCGCCTTCCCGATGCCGCGGCCCTGAAATGCGGTATCCACCAGCAAATAGTGGATATACGCCGTCATTTCGCCGTCGTCCATGGCGGCGAGCAAACCGACGAGCTTTTCCCCTTCCCAGGCGGAATACACCGTCGAGAACCCGGGCATTGCCCTCTCCAGCCTTTCGGGATATTTTGACGATTCCCACCCGACGGTGGAAAACAATGCTTCCAGCGCCGCGGCCGGGATCTTTTTTTCTTCCGAATAACGTATCATAACCTCTCCGTTTTCAA
>CALWAU010000069.1 GCA_944375795.1 uncultured Clostridia bacterium
TGAACCCTGTGGACCATCCTCACGGCGGCGGCGAGGGCAAGGCTCCCGTCGGACACGCGGGACCTCAGACGCCTTGGGGCAAGCCCGCTCTCGGCTATAAGACGAGAAAGAAGAAGAATGTGACCAACAAGTTCATTCTCAAGAGAATCAACTAATCGGAGGGAATCAGAAAATGTCAAGAAGCGTTAAGAAAGGGCCCTATGTCGAAGCCAAGCTTTTGAGCAGGATTCAGGCGATGAACGCCGCGAACGAGAAAAAGGTCATCAAGACTTGGTCGAGGGCGTCCACGATATTCCCCGATATGGTCGGACACACGATCGCCGTATACGACGGCCGCAAGCACGTTCCCGTGTACATTACCGAGGACATGATCGGATGCAAGCTCGGCGAGTTTGCGCCCACCAGAACTTTCCGCGGCCACACCGCGGCAAAGACGACCCAACCCGGTAAATAAGGAGACGAGAAGAAATGGCAACGAACATGAAAAAGAAGACCCAGCGGGTGGAAGAAAAGAGAGAAAAACGCCCCTTCGCGGTCGCTAAATACGTCAGAGTTTCCCCTTATAAGGCAAGGACGGTGCTCGCCCTGATCCGCGGCAAGAGCTATCAGGAGGCCAAAGCCATTCTCGAGCACGTCACCAACGGCAGCGCGCTCGCGATCAAGAAGGTGCTCATGTCCGCGGCGGCGAATGCGGAGCACAACCAGGGCATGGACAGGAACGACCTGTTCGTGGCGGAGTGCTACGCCAACGGAGGACAGATGCTCAAGAGAATGCAGCCCGTCTCCAAGGGCAGAGGCCACGCGATACTCAAGAGAACCAGCCACATCACGGTGATCCTGGACGTCAAGAAATTGGAAGGAGAATTATAATGGGACAGAAAGTTAATCCTCACGGACTGAGAGTCGGAATTATTAACGGTTGGAACACGCAGTGGTATGCCGACAAGAAGGAGTTCGCCAAATATCTCAAAGAGGACAACGTAATTCGTACCTTCCTCAAAAAGAAATATTATTCCGCCGCGATCAGCAAGATTCTCATCGAGCGCGCGGCTTCGAGAATCATCGTCACGATTCACACCGCCCGTCCCGGCGTCATCATCGGCAAGGGGGGCGCGGAAGTCGAGAACATCAAGAAGGACCTCGCCCGCCTTACGGGCGGGAAGGCCGTCAGCATCAACATCACGGAAGTGAGAAAGCCCGACTGCGACGCGCAGCTGGTGGCGGAGAGCGTGGCCGCCCAGCTCGAAAAGCGCATGTCTTTCCGCCGCTGCATGAAGCAGGCGATCGGCCGCTCCATGCGCGCCGGGGTGAAGGGCATCAAGATGATGGTCAGCGGCCGTCTGGACGGCGCGGAAATCGCGCGCTGCGAGCAGTATCATGAGGGTTCCATTCCCCTGCAGACCCTCCGCGCGGACATCGATTACGGTCTGGCGGAAGCGCACACGACGTTCGGCATGATCGGCGTCAAGTGCTGGATCTACAAGGGCGAAGTGCTGGGGAGTGCGCCCAAGAAGCCTCAGCAGGCTGAAGGAGGAGAGCAGTAAATGTTAATTCCCAAGAGAGTGAAGAGAAGAAAGCAGCACAAGGGAAGAATGACCGGCGCTGCGCATAAGGGCAATACCGTCGCTTACGGGGAATACGGTCTCGTCGCAATGGAATGCGGCTGGATCAAATCCAACCAGATAGAGGCTGCCCGTATCGCGATGACGAGATTCATCAAGCGCGGCGGCAAGGTGTGGATAGACATTTTCCCTCATAAGCCCATCACGAAGCACCCCGCCGAAGCCCGTATGGGTTCCGGTAAAGGTAACGTCGAATATTGGGTCGCCGTCGTGAAGCCCGGCCGTGTGATGTTTGAAATGGCGGGCGTCAGCGAGGCGGACGCGAGAGAGGCTATGCGCCTGGCGGGCAACAAATTGCCCGTGAAGTGCAAGTTTGTCAAAAAAGAAGCGGCTCCCGCAGTTGAGGAGCAGGCTGAAGGCGGTGAACAGAAATGAAAGCGAAAGAAGTCAAAGAGATGACGAGCGCCGAACTCACGGCGAAGCTTGCGGAGCTCAAGAGAGAACTTTTCAATCTCCGTTTCCGCCTGGCGTCCGGACAGCTTGAAAGTCCGATCTCCATCAGGACCTGCAAGAGGGACATCGCGCGCGTGAACACGGAAATCCGCGCGAGGGAACTCAAGGCGTAACGAGGAGGAGCAATCATGGAAAGAAATCTGAGAAAAGAAAGGATCGGGCTTGTGGTGTCCGATAAAATGGATAAGACGGTCGTGGTGGAGATCACGGACAGGAACAAGCATCCCCTCTATAAAAAGACCGTCACCAAGACCAAGCGCCTCAAAGCGCACGACGAAGAGAACGAATGCGGCGTGGGCGACAAGGTGAGAATCGTCGAGACGAGAAAGCTCAGCAAGGACAAGAACTGGAGAGTTGCCGAAATCGTCGAAAGGGCGAAGTAATTTTCTAAGGAGATAATGAGTTATGATACAACCTCAAACAAGGCTTAAAGCGGCCGACAATTCGGGCGCGAAAGAGCTTATGTGCATCAGAGTATTGGGCGGCTCCTTCCGTAAAACAGGCAATATCGGCGATGTTATCGTGGCTTCCGTCAAATCGGCGGCTCCCGGCGGCGCGGTGAAAAAGGGCGACGTCGTGAAGGCGGTCATCGTCAGAAGCTCCAAGGGGATCAGAAGGGCCGACGGCACCTTCGTCAAATTCGACGATAACGCGGCCGTGATCATCGACAACCAGAAACAGCCCAAGGGCACCCGTATCTTCGGGCCGATCGCAAGGGAATTGAGAGATAAGGACTACATGAAGATCATCTCTCTCGCTCCCGAGGTGCTGTAATTCGTCAGGAGGAAGAAACAATGAACGTAAAAGTAAATGACAACGTACTTGTTATTGCCGGTAAAGACAAGGGCAAACAGGGAAAAATCCTTGCCACATCCCCCAAGGCGAATACGGTAATCGTGGAGGGCGTCCGCATCCAGAAGAAGCACGAGAAGGCCAGAAAGGCCAACGAGACGAGCAAGATCGTCTCCGAGCCGGGCCCCGTCGACGTGTCCAACGTCATGGTGGTGTGCCCTTCCTGCAACAAGGCGACGCGGGTGAAGCACGCCGTTCAGGACGGAAAGAAAGTACGCGTCTGCGCCAAGTGCGGCGCGGTGCTCGACAAGGCATATACGGGCAAGGCCTCGAAAGCGGCGGCGCCCGCGGCGGAGGAACAGGCCCCCAAGAAGCGCGTGAGAAAGCGCGCGGCGAAGGCGGCCGCGGAAACCGCGCCCGAGACGTCCGAGACGGAGAACAAGTAACGAGGTAGAGACATGGCAGAGAAAGTTTATAAAAACAGAGTCAGAGAAAAGTACGAAAAAGAAGTAGTGCCTTTCCTTATGAAGAAGTTCGGATACAAATCCGTGATGCAATGCCCCAAGCTCGTGAAGATCGTTCTCAACACCGGTCTCGGCGACATCAAGGACAACGCGAAATCCATCCAGACGACGGAGAACGAAATCAAGATGATTTCCGGACAGAAGCCCATTCTCACGAAGGCGAAGAAATCGGTCGCCAACTTCAAGGTGAGAGAGGGGCAGACGGTGGGCATCAAGGTGACGCTCCGCGGCGAAAGGATGTACAACTTCTACGATAAGTTCATCTCCATAGCACTTCCCCGTACGAGGGATTTCAGAGGGGTTTCCGACAAGGCGTTCGACGGCCGCGGAAATTACTCGGTGGGTCTCAAAGAGCAGCTGATTTTCCCCGAAATCACTTACGATCAGGTGGAGAAAATCAGGGGCATGGACGTATGCATCGTCACCACCGCGAACACGGACGAAGAAGCGAGGGAGCTTTTGAGGGCCCTCGGCATGCCTTTCAAGAAGTAAGGAGAAACGAACATGGCAAAGAAGTCAATGATCAATAAGCAGCAGAAGACGCCCAAGTATTCCACGAGAGCTTATACGAGATGTTCCATCTGCGGGAGACCCCATGCGGTTTTGAGAAAGTACGGCGTCTGCCGTATCTGTTTCCGCAATCTTGCGTATAAGGGAGAGATCCCCGGCGTCAAGAAATCGAGCTGGTAACAGGAGGAAACGAACATGACAGATCCTATCGCAGATATGCTCACAAGAATCAGAAACGCGATCACGGCGAAGAAGGAGACGGTGGAGATCCCCGCCTCCAACATGAAGAAAGCCATCGCCGATATCCTCCTTGCCGAAGGCTACGTCAAAGATGTGAAGCTGGTCGAGGACGGCTATAACGGAAAGATCGCAATCGCGCTCAAATACAGCGACAAGAAATCGGTAATCACCGGCCTCAAGCGCGTGTCCAAGCCGGGCCTGCGCACCTATACGGGGGTCGAAGAAATGCCCAAGGTGCTCAACGGTCTGGGGACGGTCATCCTGTCCACCAACAAGGGTATCCTGACGGGCAGGCAGGCGAAGGCGGCGGGCGTCGGCGGCGAAGTCCTTTGCTACGTCTGGTAATCGGAGGGTAACTACTATGTCAAGAATCGGTAAAATGCCCATCGCGGTTCCCGCGGGAGTAAGCATGGAATTCAAGGACAAGGTCGTGACGATCAAGGGGCCCAAGGGCACGTTGACGCGCGAGGTGAACGGCAATCTCGACATCGCCGTCGAGAACGGCAGCATCGTCCTCAAACCTTTGGACGAGTCCGCCGAGACCAATGCCCGTCACGGGCTGTACAGGGCGCTTCTCGCCGGCATGGTGAAGGGCGTCACGGACGGTTTCGTGCGCGGCCTGGAGGTCAAGGGCGTCGGCTGGAAGGCGCAGGCACAGGGGAACAAGCTCATCCTCAACGTCGGCTATTCGCATCCCGTCGAAGTCACGGCTCCCGAAGGGATCAAATTCGAATGCCCCTCGCTCACCGAAATCACGGTTTCCGGCATCAGCAAGGAGCTCGTCGGCCAGACGGCGGCGAACATCAGGAAGGTCAGGGAACCCGAACCTTATCACGGCTACGGCATTCGCTACAAGGGCGAGTACGTGGAGCACAAGGAAGGCAAGACCTCCGGCAAGGGCAAGAAATAAGGAGCGTTAAAGTATGATTGCGAAAATTGATAAAAATACGGTCAGACAGAAACGTCATGCCCGGGTGAGAAAAAAGATCACGGGGACGGCGGAAGCCCCTCGCATGAACGTATACAGGAGCCTCAATCACATTTACGTCCAGATCATCGACGACCGTCCCGGAGACGCGAAGGGCGGCGTGACGCTGGCGTCCGCCTCCACGATGGACAAAGCCGTCAAGGAGAAGATTGCGGGGCTCAGCAAGACGGACGCTGCCAAGGTTGTCGGCGCCACCGCCGCGGAAAGGGCGATGGCGAAGGGCATCCAGACGGTTGTATTCGACAGAGGCGGCTATCTTTACACAGGACGTGTGAAGGCGGTCGCGGACGGCGCGAGAGAAACCGGGCTTAAATTCTGAGAGGAGAGACGACAATGGCAGACGAAAAAAGAGAAAACAGAAGGCCGCAGAGGAGACAGGCGGAGGACGACGGACTCATCAAGAAGCTCATCGAGGTGAATCGCGTTTCCAAGACGGTCAAGGGCGGCAAGAATATGCGCTTTGCGGCGCTCGTGGTCGTCGGCGACGGCGCGGGCAAGGTGGGCGTCGGCACCGGAAAGGCACGGGAAGTGCCCGAGGCGATCGAGAAGGCCACCCTCCGCGCAAAGAAGAACATGCACGCCGTGGCGGTCGTCGACAATACCATCCCCCATCAGGTGATCGGGAAGTTCGGCCGCGGTGCGGTTCTGATGATGCCCGCCGCCGAAGGTACCGGCGTCATCGCGGGCGGCCCCGTCCGCGCGGTCATGGAAGCGGTCGGCATCAAGAACATCCGCACCAAGTCCCACGGGACCCAGAACCCCGGCAACTGCGTCAAGGCGACGGTTGCGGGACTTCTGGAACTGAGGACGGCGGAACAGGTCGCGGCGCTGCGCGGCAAGGCCGTGGAAGAAATTCTGGGCTGAGGAGGACGATATGGCTAAAATCAAAGTGACGCTCGTAAAGAGCACCATCGGCGAAGTTGCGGGGGTGAAAGCCACCGTGGCGGCGCTGGGATTGCGCAAAATCCGTTCTTCGAGAGAGCTCGAAGATACGCCCGCGGTTCAGGGGATGATCCGGAAGGTCCGGCATCTCGTGAAAACTGAAAATATCCAAGGAGACTGATCATGAGAATAGATACGCTTTCTCCCGCAGAGGGAGCAGTGCGGCAGGTCAAGCGCCTCGGCCGCGGAATCGGTTCCGGCCAAGGCAAGACCTCGGGCAAAGGCCACAAGGGTCAGTGGGCGCGTTCGGGCGGCGGCGTCCGGCCCGGTTTTGAAGGCGGTCAGATGCCCATCGCGCGCCGCGTGCCCAAGAGAGGGTTCAATCACGTCGCGAAAAAGAATTACGTCATCGTCAATCTTTCCGCCCTCGCGGAACTTCCCGCGGGCACGGTGGTCGATTACGATTTCGTCATGGAGAACGGGCTTGCAAAGGCCGTCAAGAACAACTGCGGCCTGAAAGTGCTCGGCAACGGCGAGCTGAAAACGGCGCTCACCGTCAAGGCGGCAAAATTTTCCGCTTCGGCCAAAGAGGCCATCGAGGCGGCAAAGGGAACTGCGGAGGTCCTTGAATAAACACAAGACGCGGAAGATTGCCCTTCGGGCGATTTTCCGTGGTTCGCGTTTATTTCTCCATACCGAACGGGGCGCCGCCGACGGCGGCAGGGCCTTCGGGAAAAAGCCGGAGGACGGCCCTGATTCGGTACCCGCCGCGTATGGTTTACGCGGTTCCGGTGGGTGAGTCCCATCAAAAACCCTATATCGGAGAATACAATGTTACAAACCTTAATCAATGCTTTCAAGGTCAAGGATATCCGACACAAGGTGGGGATGATGCTCCTTTTGCTGCTGGTGTTCCGCATCGGCTGCTACATTCCCGTCCCCGGTCTCGACCGAGAAAATTTCTCCTCGCTGTTTGACGGTTCGGATACCTCCAATACCTTCCTTACGCTCATGAGCAGCATCACGGGCGGCGCGCTCGCCAACGGCACGCTGTTCGCGCTCGGTATCGGGCCGTACATCAACGCGTCCATTATCATGCAGCTTCTGTGCGTGGGCATTCCTCCCCTCGAACGGCTCTCCAAACAGGGTGAAGAGGGCAGGAAAAAGATTTCGCAGTATACCCGCTATCTCACGATTTTGCTCGCCGTCATTCAATCGGTCGGCATCATCGTCAATTTTGCGAGCGATTCCAGCGCGATTCAGACCTCGCTCTTTTTCGACCAGACCTGGCTTGCCGGGCTGTTCATGACCATCGTCTATACGGGCGGCGCCATGCTCGTTATGTGGCTGGGTGAACGCATCACCGACTACGGCGTGGGCAACGGCCAGTCCATGATCATTTTCGTGGGTATCCTTTCCACGGCCGGACAGCTGATCGTTCAGAAAATCGGCCAGGTGTTCACCGAGGATATCAATGTCATCTGGGAGCTCGTTTTCTTCGTGCTCGTCTGCGTGGTCCTGTTCTTTGCGATCATTTACGTCGACCTTTCCGAAAGAAAGGTCCCCGTCCAATACGCGAAGCAGATCAAGGGCAGAAAGATGTACGGCGGCCAGTCTTCCGTGATTCCCATCCGGATCGCGGGCAGCGGCGTCATGCCTCTCATCTTCGCTTTCTCGATCATCAGCTTCCCGCAGATGATCACCAGCCTGTTCTGGCCGGGGCAGGGATTTGATAATTTCCTCACCAACTGGTTCTCCGGTTCCGCGACGCACGTCGCCGGCCGCATCATCTATTCGGTCGTGCTCTGCCTTCTGATTTTCGCGTTCTCTTTCTTCTACGCGCAGATGCAGTTCAACCCGGAGGACATTTCCAAGAGCATTCAGCAGAACGGCGGCTTTATCCAGGGCATCCGCCCGGGCAAGGCGACGGAGGCGTATCTGAAAAAGATCTCCAACCGCATCACGCTGTTCGGGGCCATCTATCTCTCTCTGGTTGCCTTCGTTCCTTCGCTCATGTTTGCGTGGGCCTCTTACGACCTCGTCAACGTGTTCTCCACGACGGGTATCCTCATCGTGGTGTCGGTGGCGATGGAGTTCGAGAAACAGCTGCAGGCGCAGATGATGATGAAGAATTACAAGGGATTCCTGAAATAAAAATATCCGTCTCTCCTTCCTCCCGCCTTTCGGGAAGGGAGGAGAGGGCCAAGGGAGTTTGAAGCATGAACATCATTTTGCTCGGCGCGCCCGGCGCCGGAAAGGGCACCCAGGCGACGAAGATTTCCGACCGCTACGGGCTGCCGCACATTTCCACGGGAGATATTTTCAGAGAGAACATCAAGAACGGCACGCCTATCGGCCTGCTCGCGAAATCATACACGGACAAGGGACAGCTGGTCCCCGATGAAGTGACCTGCGAAATCGTCAAAGACAGGCTCGCGAAGGAGGATTGCCAAAACGGTTATCTCCTCGACGGTTTCCCCCGCACCATCGTGCAGGCGGAGGCGCTCGATAAATTTGCGAAGATAGATGCGGTCATCAATATCAACATCGATTTTTCCCTGCTCATGGCGAGGCTGTGCGGCAGGCGGGTATGCCGCGACTGCGGAGAGAGCTACCACGTTTCCACGCTGAACGGCAAGACGACCTGCGACAGATGCGGCGGCGAGCTGTATCAGCGCAAGGACGACAATCCCGAAACGGTGCAGAGCCGTCTCGACGTATACACCGCGCAGACGGCGCCTTTGATCGATTACTACACGCGCAAGGGAATCATTCTCAATTTCACGGGGACGGACGCGCCGCCCGAAGTGTTGTTCGGCGAGATTTGCGCCGTGCTCGACAAGCGGGTAGGCAAATGATTCACGTCAAGAGCGAACGGGAAATCGACCTGATGCGGGAGCCCTGCCGTATCGTGCGGGACACGCTGGCATTCGTCGGTTCCAGAATCAAGGCGGGGATGACCACCAAAGAGGTGGATGAGCTCGTCGATCGGTACATCCGTTCCGAAGGGGCGTATCCCTCCTGTCTCGGGTATGCGGGATATCCCGCGTCCGCGTGCGTTTCCGTCAACGAAATGGTCGTGCACGGGATTCCGGACGACGAAACCGTCCTCAGGGACGGGGACATCGTCAGCGTCGATCTGTGCGCCTACAAAAACGGGTATCACGGCGACGGCTGCCGCACTTTCTGTATCGGAGAGGTGGCGCCCGAAGTGAAACAGCTGGTCAAAGTCACCGAGGAATGCTTTTTCAAGGCGATCGAGGGACTGAGGGCGGGGACGCCGCTCTACGACATCGGCTATCGGGTGCAGAGCTATGCGGAATCGTTCGGCTACGGAGTCATTCGCGCCTATACGGGCCACGGCATCGGCAAAGAGATGCACGAGGACCCGTCCGTGCCCAATTTCGGGCGCCCGGGGACGGGCGTGCGGCTCAAAGCGGGCACGGTGCTGTGCATCGAGCCGATGATTGCGATGGGCACCTACCGCGTCCGGCTGTTGGACGACGGCTGGGGAGCGGTGACGCAGGACGGAAAACCCGCGGCGCATTACGAAAACACGTTGGTGATCCGCGAAGATGGCGTCGAGATTCTCACCCTTTGAGGAACGGCGCGCAAGCATAAACAAAAAAATCGGAGGGAATTTTTGTGTCCAAGGACGATGTAATCGAAGCGGAGGGCAAGGTAATCGAGGCTCTGCCCAACGCCACCTTCAAGGTGAAACTTTCCAACGGCTATGTCATTACGGCGTACATTTCCGGAAAGCTGAGAATGAATTATATCCGCATCATCGAGGGCGACAACGTCAAGCTGGAAATGAGCCCGTATGACCTGACCAAGGGCAGGATCACCTGGCGCAGCAAGTCGTAATATTTTGCGACGACAATTCAAAATCAAGGAGAAAAGACAATGAAAGTGAGACCTTCTGTAAAACCCATGTGCGACAAATGCAAAGTCATCAAGAGAAACGGCAGGGTAATGGTCATCTGCTCCAAGAGCAAGAGCCACAAACAGAGACAAGGCTGATAAAAACGCTTGACAATCCCCGGAAAAATATGGTATAATATCCCTATGCGGCTGAAAACGGGGAAAAAAGCGCAGAAAGCGCCGGAAGCCGGACAGAAAACAGCGTAAAGCAGACTGAATTTCCGTAAAAATTTACGGAAACTCAGTTTTGTTTGCGTCTCAAAAAGATGTTCGGCGGCGCGGAGAAAGGCGAAAATAATACGGCGGAACGAACGGGCATTTTCCACTGCCCCGACGGGCCGTCTGTTTGCGATAAAAATTTTTCCATAAAGAAACACGTAAAATCAAACGGAGGTTTACAAATCAATGGCACGTATTGCCGGTGTGGATTTACCCAGAGAAAAGAGAGTGGAGATCGGTCTCACCTACATCTACGGGATCGGTCTGGCCACGTCCAAAAAGATTCTGACCGCGACGGGCATCAATCCCGATACGCGCGTGAAGGATCTGGACGAGAACGACGTCTCCAAGCTGAGAGAATATATCGACCATAACGTACACGTGGAGGGCGAACTTCGCAGCGAAGTTTCCCTCAATATCAAGCGCCTGATGGAAATCGGCTGCTATCGCGGCATCCGTCACAGAAAGGGGCTCCCCGTCCGCGGGCAGAGCACCAAGAGGAACGCGCATACCCGCAAGGGTCCCGCGCGCGCCATCGCAGGCAAGAAGAAGTAATACGGGAGGAGAAAAATCATGGCAGACAACAAAAACGCTAAGAAGACGTCGGCTCCTCGCAAGCGTAAAGAAATCAAGAAGATAGACAAGGGACAGGTGCATATCCAGTCCTCGTTCAACAATACCCTGGTCACGATTACGGACGTGAACGGAAACGCGGTGTCCTGGTCCAGCGCGGGTGCGCTCGGCTACAAGGGCAGCCGTAAGGGGACCCCGTTTGCCGCGCAGATGGCGGCGGAGACCGCCGCGAAGGCGGCGAAGGAACACGGGCTGAGAAGCGTGGAGGTCTATGTGAAAGGCCCCGGCGCCGGCAGGGAATCCGCGATCCGCGCGCTGGCGGCATGCGATCTGGAAATCACGCTGATTTCCGACGTTTCCCCCATTCCTCACAACGGGTGCAGGCCGCCCAAGCGTCGCAGAGTATAATCAGGAGGCACAAAAATGGCAGTATACAGAGAAGCAAAATGCAAACTTTGCAGAAGGGAGGGCGCGAAGCTGTTCCTGAAAGGGGATAAGTGCTACATGGAGAAGTGCCCCTTCAACAAGCGCCCGGTCGCACCCGGCCAGCACGGCGCCGGCCGCAAGAAGGTTTCCGAGTACGGCCTTCAGCTGCGGGAAAAGCAAAAGACGAAGAGGATTTACGGCGTTCAGGAAGGACAGTTCCGCAAGTATTACGAAATGGCCGACCGCATGAAGGGCGTCACGGGCGAGAACATGCTCTCCCTGCTCGAAAGGCGGCTGGACAACGTCGTTTACAGAATGGGTATCGCCCCCTCCCGCACGCAGGCGCGCCAGATCGTCAATCACGCGCACGTTTCCGTCAACGGCAAGACGGTGACCATTCCCTCCTACATCGTAAAGGCGGGGGACGTGGTCGTCATCAAGGAAAACAGGAAGGGCAACAAGTATTTCACGGCGCTCAAGGAAACGAAGGCAGGCTCCAATATGCCGAAATGGGTTGAGTTCGACAGAGAAAAACTGGAAGGAAAGGTATTGGCGCTCCCGAC
Source organism: uncultured Clostridia bacterium (assembly GCA_944375795.1). Taxonomy (GTDB): domain Bacteria; phylum Bacillota; class Clostridia; order Christensenellales; family Borkfalkiaceae; genus Scatosoma. The sequence continues at coordinate 11,717 of CALWAU010000069.1, forward strand.
GAGAGAGGATATCGACAGCCAGATCGCGGAGCATATGATTGTCGAGTTGTACTCCAAATAATTGAACGGTATAAGGAGGTAGCATAATGATCGAAATGGATATGCCAAAGCTCGAAGTACTCGAGAACGACGATTTCTATGCGAAAGTCGTGTGCGAGCCCTTGGAGAAAGGTTTCGGTCTTACGATAGGAAACTGCCTTAGAAGAATCCTGCTCTCCGCCCTGCCCGGCGCGGCTGTGGAGGGGATCAAATTTTTGGACGGCAGCGTAAAGCACGAGTTTTCCGCGGTTGCGGGCATCAAGGAGGATGTCACCGAAATCATCCTCAATCTCAAATCGCTTGCCATCAAGACGAAGGTCGTCGACAAGGACTACGAAAAGGTACTGCACATCTACAAAGAGGGCCCCGCGGTTCTCACCGGCGAGGATCTCAACGTGGACGCCGAAATCGAGGTCATCAACAAGGAGCAGTATATCTGCACGATCGACGAAGGCGGCAAATTCGACGTCGAAATCACGATCGGGCGCGGCAGGGGCTATAAGCCCGCCAAAGACAACAAGCAGCCCGTCATCGATTACATCGCCGTCGATTCCATTTACACGCCCGTACAGAAGGTCAATTACACGGTGGAACCGACCCGCGTCGGGCAGGCCGTGGACTATGACAAGCTGACGCTGGAAGTGTGGACGGACGGGACGTTTTCGGGCAAGGAAATCATTTCCCTGGCGGCGAAGATCATGCAGGACCACATCAGCCTGTTCGTCAACCTCTCGGACACGATCAAGGGTATGGATATCCTCGTCAAGACGGAGGACGACAAGCAGCAGCAGGTGCTCAAAATGGCGATCGAGGAGATGGATTTGTCCGTCCGCTCGTACAACTGCTTGAAGAGAGCAAACATTCACACGGTAGAGGATTTAACCAAAAAGACGGAAGACGATATGCTCAAGGTGCGCAACCTCGGCAGAAAATCTCTGGACGAAGTCATCCAGAAGTTGGAGTCTTACGGTCTGTCATTAAGCAAACAGGAGGATTAAAATTATGCCCGGCAAATTGGGAAGAACTTCCAAGGAACGGAATGCCCTTCTGAGAAATCAGGCATCCCAGCTCCTTTGGTACGGCCGCATCGAGACGACTGCCGCCAAGGCGAAAGAGCTGCGTCCGTACGTAGAAAAACTGATTACCAAAGCCGTCAATACCTATGACGACAATATCGAATTCGAGATTACCAAGACGGATAAGAAGGGCAAGGAAATCAAGGCGACCAACATCAAAGACGGTCCCAGGAAGCTTGCCGCCCGTCGCGCGATCATGGCGAAGACCTATGATTTGCAGGAAATCAAGGGTTTCAACGAAAAGAAGAGCGCCTACAAGGAAAGGACGAAGGACGTCCAGCATCCTCTGATGGATAAGCTTTTCAACGAGCTTGCGCCCAAGTATGCGGCGAGAAAAGAGGAAGTCGGCCAGGGCGGCGGCTATACGAGGATTTATCTCCTCGGCGAGCGCCGCGGCGACGGTGCGGAAACCGCTGTCATCGAATTGGTCTGAGTTTTCGTCTTTTACGGATTCCGCCCGCGGCAATTGCCGCGGGCGGGTATTTTTGTATCGGATAAAACGAAGAAATGCGGGACGTCATTTTTCTGCCGCTTTGGTCGGTGCGGGCAAGGCAATCCCTCAGTCATGCTCCGCATGACAGCTCCCTTTACACAAAGGAGCCTTGGAAAAGGGTCAAGGGACAATGTCCCTTGCGGGTGCAGGGCGGAGCCCGCAAATTTTTGCCGCGCAAGCGGCCGATCGGAGATAGCCGCAACCTTGCCCCCATAAAAGCGAAACGATAGTTTCGCCTCCCACTGCATAAGCGGTGGGGCGGGCTATGCCCGCAGGACAATCCTTCAGGCTTATTCGCACTTGCAATCCGGTCTTTGCATAGGGGAGGGAAAAGGCTGCTCTTTTTCATAAATGCCTTGATGCAATGCCTATGGATTTCGACGAAAATTCATCGCGGAAGAATAATTTTCAAAAAAAGTCCCGGGGAGGGCCGGAAACGGTCCTCCCCGGAATGGCGCTTAAAAACCGCCGCACGGAGAAAAACAGGGAAGGTTGCATCCCCAAGGGAAACAGAAGCAGCAGGCGGGGGCGCAGCAGCGGGCCGCACAGCCTCCGCAGCAGGGGAAACAGACGGCATACCGCGGAAAATATCGGATTTCCCGGGGTTCATTGATGACCGTCCGCACGGTATTGCTGAGAAATATCCCGGGCGGCTGCGTCGAAGCGTCCGTCACCTGCGAATAATTGTCGATTACTCTCATGTCAGTTTACCGTCACGTCAAATTCTACCTTGGTCTCCTCTCCCGGAGCGAGATCGGGAAGCGAGAAGCCCGTCTGCGGATTATAGCCCGGGTAAGCGGTGCCGTCTATCTTCACGCTGCCTGCCGTAAAGCTTGTTCCCGCGGGGATGGCGTCGGTGAAGAAGAGCTCGGTTTTGTCGAGGGAGCCCGTGTTTGTGACGACGCTGGTATAGTGCAGCGTATCGCCCTTGACGGCGAACGTTTTATCCACGCTCTTGACCACGGAGATGCGGTTGGAGACGACGGCGAGTCCCACGGTGTTGGTGTTTTCCTCGAAGGGGGTGACGCCGCGCACGGGATCGTCGACGGAATAGTTCAGCGTGGCATAGTTCGTCACGGTGGGGGAAGTCATGGGATTGTTGGCGCGGACGGTATATTGCACCGTCGCGGATTCGCCGGAGGCGAGGTCGGGAAGGGGGAAGCCCGCCACGGGGTCGTAGGTAGGCTGAGCGGTTCCGTTGACGATGACGCTGCCCGCTTCGTGCGAGGCGCCGTCCGTCATCGTATCCTTGAATACGAGGTCGAAAAGGTTCGCCGCGGAATTGTTGCTGACGGTGATCGTCTGCTGCGCCGTCTCGCCTTCCTGCAGGAAGGTTTTGTCCGAGCTTTTGACTTTCGGGACGGAATAGGTGAGTATTTCCGTTTTGACGATGTTGCTGTCCGCCTTTCCCTCCAGCGTTTCGCCGTCGGGAAGAACGTAGTTGAAGGTTATATGGGATTGATTGGGAATAATCATGTTCGTAAGCTCCTGAAAATTAGTTTACCTGCACCCGAAAAAGTACCTCGGTGCTTTGTTGCGGCGCCAGGTTTTTGGTGAAAAAGCCGACGTCGGGACGATGGCCGGGATAATGGATGCCGTCGATGTAAACGGAATTTTCCTCGAAGGTCGTCCCCGCGGGTACGGCGTCCGTAAAAAATACGTCCGTCATGGGAATATTGCCCGCATTGCGTATGACGGAGGTATACGTGAGAAAGTCCCCCTTTATCGCATAGGCGGCGTTTACGCTCTTGACGATTTCCGCCGATTTCGAGAGGATGTATACGCTCTCCGGATTGGAATCGGAGGAACTGCTCGCCGGATATCCGGCAAAGGGGAAAAATTCGTAGTCCGCATGCGCGACGTTGATGACGGGATTTTGTGCGGGCAGAGCGTTTGCGGTGACGCGGAAGGCGACTTCGCTCGTCTCCCCCGCGGGGATTTCCGCGATTGCGACGGGAAGCGGGCCCGCATACGGGGCCCCGTCCACCGTGACGGAACCGGCGACCAGCTCGGTTTCGGGCGGGAGAAGATCGCTTAAAACCACGTTGAGCGCGGACACGCCTCCCGTATTTTTCAGCGACACGGCATAGCCGATCTCTTCGCCGACGTTTGCAAAAGCTCTGTCCGCCGTCTTTGAAAGTTCGAGATTTGCGCCCTTGCTGTCGATTTGCAGCCCGAGCGCGTTGGGAACATAGAGATCGCCCGAGCTCGTAAAGCGGATGACCGCGCTGCTCTGATCGGCGTTCAGCCTGTCGTCGATGTCGATCGCCGCAATATCCCAGCCCTGGCGGCAGGCGATCGTGTTCGTCCCCGAGGCGGCGTTTGCGTTTCTCGTGCCGAACGTACCCGACGTGTCGAGCGTTCCGTCCGGACCGTTGATCTGCGACGCGAAGAAATTGCCCGCGGGATTGTTGGGCCCGGAGAGTTCCGAGAGGGAACCCGCGTTCGGACCGAACAGCATTCTGTCCCCCGTCAGAACGGCGTCCCCCTCCTGTGCGGAAACGAACAGTCTGCCCGATACGGGCTGGGTTTCCGGCGTGAGGAAATCGTCGATCGTGATCGTCGTGCTGCCCGAGGCGGGAGACACGACGGTTCCGCCGCTCCAGATCGTAAGGTTTCGGAGGGGCAGGGTATTGTCCTCGTAGACGACGGCAAGCGTCCAGCCGGCGTGGTTGGTGGACGCCGTGCGGGAGTCTGTCGCCTCTATCAGGGCGGGCACGCCGCGGACCGTATAGCTGCCGCCCCCGCCCGACTGCACGAGGGCGGTGACGTCCGCGCTGCGCACGTAAAAGCCGAGCGTGAGCCCCTCCACGGGAATGGTGAAATTCTGCGCCGTCGCGGGATCGGGCGAGACGGTATATGTGCCCGAAGGCGTGGCAAAGCCGATGCTGTTGCCGATCAAATTGGAAATATTGTTTGCGCTCGAGCGGTACAGGCCGCCCCAGACGAGCTCGGCATACAGTATGCCGGAGCCGGCGGGCAGTGTCAGCGTCGCGCGGGAGCCGTTTCGGGTGTAGTCGAGCGTGGTTCCGGCGGGAAAAGCGCCGACCTTCAGGGTTTCGTCCGTGCTCGTGAAGGCGCCGATGGAGCCTTCCGTTCCCGGCGCGGTCGCACCCGCGGCCTTGCTCAGACCGAGCGTGTTGCCCGTAAAGACGATGCCTCCCTTTTTCACGTCCGAATATCTTCGTACAAAAGGCATGGGGGTTCTCCTTGAAAAAAAAATACTACATATCCGCTCCTCTTCGCGGTATGCCGGCGTGAGGAGTGCAGATATGTAGAGGGGATCGGGCGCGCGGCGGAGGCCGCGGAGTTTGGAAAAATATGCGAAATAAAATTTAAGAAAAGCCGAAAGGCTATCTGTTATATGTATTATATTTTATGCGCTGCGGGAGGGGAGCTGTGACGGAGGCGGAGCCCCCGAAAATTGACCCGCCGGGGCAAAAGGGGGCAATTCGGCAAAAATCTGCGTTTTTTGCGGCATAATCGCAAAAAGTTTGCGCTTTTTTTATTCCAAACAGTTGACAAAGTCTTTTTTTCGTGTTAAAATTATCAATGCTGTAATGCGGAAAGGGGGTATTCCGCCCTTTTTGCGCGTTTTTTCGTTTCCCGGCGCGGACAACCCCGCGAAAGGGACGTAAATTTGCTTTCTTTGAAATTGCATAAGGGCAGTTTCGGGAAATATATTCCAAAATTCTTACAAGGAGGTTGCGAAAATGCCTACCATCAACCAACTCATCAAGAAAGGCAGAGAGAAGCAGACGTTCAAGTCCAAGAGCCCCATTCTGGACAATTGTCCCCAGAAGCGCGGCGTGTGCCTGTCCGTCACGACGACTTCGCCCAAGAAGCCCAATTCCGCGCTTCGTAAGATCGCCCGTGTGCGCCTTACCAACAAGCAGGAAGGTACGGTTTACATTCCCGGCGAAGGGCACAATCTGCAGGAGCACAGCTCCGTTCTGATCAGAGGCGGCCGTGTCAGGGACCTGCCCGGTGTGCGTTACCACATCATCCGCGGCGCGCTCGACACCGCCGGCGTGGCCAAGCGCAAGCGTTCCCGTTCCAAATACGGCGCGAAGCGTTCCAAGTAAATCCGTAATTTTGTGCGGACGTCCCCGTCCGGGACGATAAACCGAGGACAAAAAATCCTACTTGTAAATCGGAATATAGCCCGAAAGGCCCCGAATGGAAAGTAGGCAGTATGCGGCTGTTGCCGCAGAAGGATCGCGGCCCGCTGCGGCGGACCTGCGACGGCCGTACTGAAGGGTAAAATCCCTTATCAAAATTATCAAAGGAGGATACAAACATGCCCAGAAGAGGTAATGTACCCAAGAGAGACGTGCTTCCCGATCCCATGTACGGGAGCAAGGTGGTCACCAAGCTCATCAATCAGATCATGCTGGACGGCAAGAAGGGCACGGCTCAGACGATCGTTTACGATGCGTTCAAGATCATGGGGGAAAAGCTGAATATGGACCCCATGGAAATTTTCAAGCAGGCGATGGAAAACGTGATGCCGGTGGTGGAAGTCAAGGCCCGCCGCGTCGGCGGCGCCAACTATCAGGTGCCTATCGAAATCCGTCCCGAGCGCCGTCAGACCCTCGCGATCCGCTGGATCGTCATCAACACGAGAAAGCGCAGCGAGCGCGAGATGTCCAAAAAGCTGGCGGCGGAGCTCATGGACGCCTACAACAACACGGGCGGTTCCGTGAAGAAGAAGGAAGATACGCACAGAATGGCGGAGGCCAACAAGGCGTTCGCGCATTTCAGATTCTGAGAGGTATAAAATATGCCCAGAGAATACGACTTAAATCATACCAGAAATTTCGGCATCATGGCCCATATCGACGCCGGCAAGACGACCACCACCGAGCGCATTTTGTTCTATACGGGCAAGACGCATAAGATCGGCGAGGTGCACGAGGGCGCCGCGACCATGGACTGGATGGTGCAGGAACAGGAGCGCGGCATCACCATCACTTCCGCCGCCACCACCTGTATCTGGAAGGGATATCGGTTCAATATCATCGATACGCCGGGCCACGTGGACTTCACGGTGGAAGTGGAGCGTTCCCTCCGCGTCCTCGACGGCGCCGTCGCCACCTTCTGCGCGAAGGGGGGCGTCGAGCCTCAGTCGGAGACGGTGTGGCGCCAGGCGGATACCTATAAGGTTCCCCGCATCGCCTACGTCAACAAGATGGATATCAACGGCGCGGATTTCTACCGCGTGGAGAAAATGATCCGCGAGCGCCTCGGCGCCAATCCCGTGCCCATCGAGCTGCCCATCGGCAAGGAAGCCGCTTTCCGCGGCATCGTCGACCTCATCCGCATGGAGGCGGAGGTCTATTATGACGACCTCGGCAAGGATTTCCGCAAGGAGCCCATTCCCGACGAAATGAAGGAAGTCGCGGACGAATACCGCGCCAAGCTCGTGGAGGAGGCGGCTTCCGCCAGCGACGAGCTGATGGAAAAATATTTCGAGGAAGGGGATCTTTCGCCCGAGGAAATTATTCAGGGTTTGCGTATCCGTTGCCTGAAAATGGAAGTGATTCCCATGCTTTGCGGTTCTTCCTATAAAAACAAGGGCGTGCAGTTCCTGCTCGACGCGGTCATTCATTTCCTGCCCAGCCCGCTCGACGTCGATCACGTCAAGGGAACCAATCCCGATACGGGCGCAGAGGAAATCCGGACACCCTCGGACGACGAGCCCTTTGCCGGCCTCGCGTTCAAGATCGCGACCGACCCCTTCGTCGGCTCCCTCGCGTATTTCCGCGCCTATTCGGGCGTGCTTTCCGCGGGTTCCTACGTGTATAATTCCACGAAAGAAAAGAAGGAGAGGGTAGGGCGTCTCGTACAGATGCACGCCAACGAACGGAAGGACATCTCCGAAATTTATTCGGGCGATATCTGCGCGATCGTCGGCCTCAAATATACGACGACGGGCGATACGCTCTGCGACGAAAAGCACCCCATCATCCTCGAGAAGATGGTGTTCCCCGAACCCGTCATTCAGCTTTCCCTCGAGCCCAAGACCAAGGCGGGCCAGGAAAAGATGACGATGGCGCTCATCAAGCTCGCCGAGGAGGACCCCACTTTCAAGACGTATACCGATCAGGAGACGGGGCAGACGATCATCGCCGGCATGGGCGAGCTGCATCTCGACATCATCGTCGACAGACTGCTGCGCGAATTCAAGGTGGAGGCCAACGTCGGCGCGCCGCAGGTCGCGTACAGGGAGACTTTCCGCAACGCCGTGGACGCCGAAGGCATGTACAAGCGTCAGTCGGGCGGTAAAGGTCAGTACGGCCACTGCAAGATCCATCTGATCCCGCAGGAGCCGGGCGCGGGCTATGCGTTTGAGGACGCGACGGTGGGCGGCTCCATTCCCAAGGAATATATCCCCGCCATCGACAAGGGCATTCAGGAGGCCGCCAAAAACGGTTACTTGGCCGGCTACGAGGTGGTGGACTTCAAAGTCATCGTCTACGACGGAAGCTATCACGAGGTCGACTCCTCCGAAATGGCGTTCAAAATCGCGGGTTCGCTCGCGTTCAAGGACGGCATGTCGAGGGCGAAGCCGGTGCTGCTCGAGCCGATCATGAAGGTGCAGGTCATTACGCCGGAGGATTATTTCGGCGACTTGATGGGCAACATCTCCGGCCGCCGCGGCACCATTCTCGGCACGGACGACCGCAACGGCGCCAAGATCATCGACGCGGAGGTTCCCCTGTCCGAGATGTTCGGTTATGCGACGGAGCTGCGTTCGAGGACGCAGGGCCGCGGACAGTTCACGATGCAGTTCGACCACTATTCCGAAGTACCTTCCAATATTTCCAAGGATATCATCGAGAAGAGGAATAAAAAGGACTGATTTTTCGTCCGTTTCCCTTCGTTGCGGAAAGAATCGGGAAAATTTGAAAATTTTTCGGAAAATGCCCGCAAAAGATTTGATAATTTCGGAAATTTAAGCTATAATAGATACGTCTAAGGCAGTTAAGGACAAAGCAGAGTATCGCAAAATGATAGATAGCTGCGTCCGATGTCGGATAAGTTATCATTTTAAAATTTTTTTATAACAATCTTTTGGAGGATTCATTATGGCAAAGGCTAAATACGACAGAAGCAAACCCCACGTCAACATCGGCACGATCGGCCACGTTGACCACGGTAAAACCACTCTGACGGCAGCTATCACGATGGTCATGGCCTGCAAGGGCGACGCCGTCAAGATGCGTTACGACGAAATCGACAAGGCTCCCGAAGAGAAAGCCCGCGGTATCACAATCAACACCGCGCACGTCGAGTATCAGACGGACAAGCGTCACTATGCGCACGTCGACTGCCCGGGTCACGCCGACTATGTCAAGAACATGATCACCGGCGCGGCGCAGATGGACGGCGCCATCCTCGTCGTCGCTGCTACCGACGGTCCCATGCCCCAGACCCGTGAGCACATCCTGCTGGCTCGTCAGGTCGGCGTGCCCTATATCGTTGTCTTCATGAACAAGTGCGATATGGTCGACGACGAGGAGCTGCTGGACCTGGTCGAGATGGAGATCCGTGAGCTGCTGAGCGAGTACGACTTCCCCGGCGACGACACCCCCATCATCCGTGGTTCCGCT
>CALWAU010000070.1 GCA_944375795.1 uncultured Clostridia bacterium
GATAGGCGGCGAGATCTTTTCTGTCCTCCGTCGTCGCGTGCGTGATGAGGAGGATGGCGCCGCTTTCCAGGCGCTGGATGTGGAATTTGGAACTCGGGGTGATGTACGGCTCGCCGAGATTCGCCTCGTACGGCGTCCAATTCGTGCCGTAATCGTACGAATAGGAGACCTCCATGCCGCCCCCGCAGTTTCTGGGCAGACGGGAGAGCATCATCAGGCTGCCGTCCGTAAGCTCGATGATCTGCGCTTCGCCGTACGTCTTTTGGTCGGGAAACGCCGTCGCGGCGGGCTGGGAGGTGTTGGTCGTCCAGGCATACTTGCCCCTCTCGTCGTCGGGGTTGCAGATATACGTCTGCTGGGCGTCTGCGTCCACTTCCACGGGGGTCACCCAGCGGCCGTTGGACAAAATGGTGGGACGGTGGGCGGGCGGCCCCTTCAACCAACTGATCGGCTCGCCCGTCTGCAGGTTTTCCGAAGGGTTGTCGCAATCGGGATTGATCAGCTGAACCGCGTACGCCCCTTTGAGGCCGCCCCGAATGAGCACCAACCACAGCTTCCCGAACTGGTCGTAGAAAAGGCGGGGATCGGCGAGGCGGATGGAATCGTCGGGCACGTCCCAGATCATGTATTCCGCGCTCCAGGTCTTTCCCATGTCGTCGCTGTAATACATGACGTCGTAATTGTTGGGCCCGTCCGAGCCCTCCACGGAATCCCCCGTCTGCCAGGCGCACCACATGCGCCCGCCCGGCGTCACGGCGATGGTGGGAAGCCCCTGCCACTGTCTGTCCTCTTCGGCATACGTCTCTTTCGCGCCGTCGGCGACGGGCATTTCCGTCACACCCGGCTCGTTCGACCAATAGCTGACAAATACGCCCGATTCCGCGGCTTTCGCCGTCTGACCAGCAGGCAGGGTAGCGACGACGGGTGTCAAGGCGAGCGTCGAAACGAGTAGCGCCGCCAATGCGTTCTTCTTTTTCATGCCCGTCCTCCCGTCAATAGGTGATGACCATGGAATGGATCATCTGCGAATACTCGTAGGCGTCCTCCCGATCGGCGGGCAGCCGCTCGTCCCCTTCGTTCGCCTGCGTGGTAAAGAGCAGTTCGAGGCTGCCGTATTCGAGCAGCCGCCCGTAGGGGTCGTTGACGATGCAGGGAGAGAAGATACGGGTATACCCGAAAATGCGGGTGTCGTCCGTGGGGTGCGCGGTGGCGCCGGCGTCGATTGAATCGCCGATCTCCTCCCACCAGACGCGCGGCTCTTCCTGCGTCGGGCCCTGCACGATCTCGTCGAGAATGTCCATCGAAGAGCGCAGCACCTGCACTTCGTCCGCGACGATGGGATTTGCCGTCGCCGTCGTGCGGCTTTCGCGCGCCGCAAACAGATAATCGGAATCGGGGTCGTACACGAAATCGCCGCCGTAGAGGAGCGGATTGCTCGTGCCCAGATCGCTCACGCCCGTACGCTCGATGACCTTGCGCCCGCCCTTGACGATATTGTTCAGGTCGGAAAGGTCGAGCTCCCAGGCGTAGTTGGATTTGAACACCTCCGATTCCTCATAGAAGAGGTATACCTTGCCCCCTTCGTCGAAGCTGACGAGGCTGGGCTCGATCGCGCCGGGATACCAGGAAAGCCCCACCGTATCCCACTCGGAACTGTTGAAGGTGACGAGGGGCTGCGTCCCCACTTTGACCCATTCCCCGTCCGGCGTCTTTGCCACGGCGAGACCGATGTCCGCATCGTTGCCGTCGGCGCGGTCGGTACCGCTGTACGCCATGAGATAAGAATAGCTCTCCCCTCCGTAGGAGAAGGTGCCCTTCACGACGTCCGCCATGAACACCCTGCCGCTGTCCCAGCCGCTCTCGGAGACGGCAATGCACGTTTTGGGCTCGCCGTACGTCCACGCTCCGCCGGAATAAGTCCCCACGCGCACGGCGATGCTGCTCGTCGTCCCGTCGTATTTGGCGGTGTTGCGGGTGTAGTAGAGATAGCGGGTGGCGCCCTCCTGAATGGCGGAGGGATACGCGTTGTAGTAGCCGAGGCTCTCGTCGAACACGGCGTCGATCCCGTCGAAAATTTTATCCTCAAACGTCTCCTGACTTCCCCCGCCGGAGGAATTGCTGTTTCCCCCGCCGCTCTCGGAAGTCCCCCCGCCGCCGCATCCGGCAAGCGCGCCGCAGAATAACCCCGCCAGCAACACACAGAATATCTTTTTCATTTCTTTTCCTCCCGATGTTACGCTATGCTTCCGCTTTCGATGCACTCGCGGATGGACGGTCTGCTGTCGTCAAACAGACTTCCCACGCCGAAATCGCTGTAATAGAGGGCGATGTCGTCGAGGACAATTTCGGTGTCCTGATTGGCGTTGAACAGCCGGGTGATGGAAATTTTCACGACGGGATTCTTATCGAAATCGAGCACCCCTTCGTTACCGTAGGTGGGCGACGTCGACCACGCCGGCGCGGCGTACTGCGAGAAGGGAATGCGAATCCAGCCCTTGAAGCCCGCAGGTACCCGCGTAAACGTCTGGGTGTGATAGGAGAACTCCTCCCCCGTCTCGACGTTGTAGGCGTACACCGTCTTATATCTCTGTCCCACGTCGTTGAGGTTGTACTGTTCCAGAAGCCCCGTTTCCAGATTGTATTGGAAGATCTCCAGAGCGAAGCTGACGAGATAGTCCGCCGTGTTCTCCACGTACACGGTAATCCCCTTCGCGCCCGACCAGTCGGTTGCATCCTCCTTCGCAAAGTTGAAATGCACGCCCGCGTAGGAGTTCTTGCCCGCGTCGTACACCGACGAATCGAGATTGTAGTGCAGCGCGTTGCCCTCGACGCCGCCCGCGGCGACCGAATAGTCGGAAAGCTGTCCGGAAAGATAGAATTTGTCATACAGCTCGGAAGCGACGCGTTCCGACCCGATGCCCGAAAAGGCTTCGTCCGCTTCAAAGTTCTCGATGATCTTCATGTCCCCGGCGGTGGCGCACGCAGCGTTATAGGCGGCGTTGAATGCCTCGAACACGGCGTAGTCCTCTTCCGTCGCCGTCCGCATCGTCCCTTCCGGCTCGGCATTTTCGGCGTCGGCGGAAAGCCGAACGTCGTCCGCGTCCCCGCCGCAGAAATCGGCGATCTCTTCATACCCCGACGGGTTGCCGTCGTCGTCCAAGGTCACGCAAGAGACGTCGAAGAGGTACAGACTGATGCCGTCCGCCGTCCAGGTGTCCCCCGAAGCGAAATTGCTGTTGATGGAAGCGGTGATGCCGACGAAAACCTCGGAGACGGAGGTGATCTCCGCGCCCGCGCCGTTTTCAAGGTCGGCAAAGGGAAGGAGAATTTCTCCGTAGAACAGATAGGGAATTTCCAAAAATCCCATCGCGTTCCATTGCAGAGCCGCCGCCGCTTTTCCGTTTTCCCCTTCCGCGCCGTCATAGCGGATGCCGGAAGCGGTACCCGTCTTCTTGTTCCAGGTGTACTCCCTGTCCCCCGACGTGACGGAAAACGATACAGGCAGCCCGTAATTGTACGTGTTTTTAAGAAACACCTTCACAGAGAGCGCGTTGCCGGACACCGACGTTTCCCCCGTCGGAGCATACGTCAGCCGTTCGCTTTCCGTCAGCTTCCCCTCCGCCTCGTAAACGAGGGGAAGAGCCGCCTCGGCGGAGGCTGCCGCCCCGCCGCCCCACACGCATGCGCCCGTCAATACGGACGCCGCAAGCAATACGGAAACAATTTTTGCTTTCATTTTTTTCCTCCTTAGGAAATCACAGAGTGATTCCGATCTTCTTTGAAATAACCGATTCCCGGTCCTCCGGCTCCCAACGCCCTCTCAAAAAAGCGGAGAAAAGCGTCTCTGTCCACCCCCGTGGCATAAGTAACGACGGGATCGGCGGGGTCGTCCGAAAAGAGAGTTTTTGCCCGCTCTTCCCCTTCGAGGGGAATTTTGATGCGCCGTCTGCCGTAGCCGCAAAAGCCGCTTCCCGCCGCTTCCGCCACCGCGAGCGCGTCGTGCATCGTCGGCTTTCTGCCGGGGTGAGTTTCTATCCATTTCCGGAGCATTCCGCCCAGCAGGGCGAACTCCTTTCCCGCGCTGCCCGTCAGCAATTCGACATCTTTTTCGTCCAGATAAGTATACGAAGTCACGTCGATACCGATAAAGGTCATAGGCACGCCCGCATGCAGCACGGCGGCGGCCGATTCGGGATCGCACCGGATATTCCATTCCGCACGGCTGCACGCAAAACTGCCGCCCATGCAGACGATCTCCGAAAGTTTGCGGAAAGATGCGGGATACTTTTCCGCCGTCAAAGCGAGGTTTGTAAAGGGACCAAGCGCCATCACCGAGATTTCCCCGGGATATTTTTCCGCCTGTTCGGCGATAAATGCGGCGGCATTCCCCTCCCGAACGGGCGCGTCCGCAAACGCGGGCGAATAATGGGGGATCACCGGCCTGCCGTCGGGCAGTTTTTCCTCGAAATCTTCGACGCGGAATTCCGTTTTCGGGGGATAGTCCTCGCCGACGTACACCCCGACGTCCTCTCTGCCGAGACAACGGAGCAGTTCGGATGCGATCCGGGCGCGCTGCAAACTGTTCCGGTACACCGTCGTCACCCCGAGGATATCGAAGGCGCGCATCCGAACCGCAAGCGCAATCGCGTAGGCGTCGTCTATGTCGTCGCCGATATCCGTATCGATGATAATCTTCTTTTCTTTTTTCATTACCGTCTCCTGAAACGCCGACCTTAAAGATTGACGTTTTTCATGTATTCGGGTACTTCTTTGTAATAGGAAACGTCCCCGTATATGGAGGTGATGATGAGGTCGTGATAAGCGGAATCGGGGTCGTTTGGCGCCCAGGCGTATTCCATGCCCAGCCTTTGCTTATGCGCCTGGAAGCAGTCGTTGTTGAAGGCGATGTACTCGTCCAACCCCGCCCGCTTGCACCACGCGATCATGTCGGCGATCTTGCTCGCCACGTCCTCAGCCGATTCCTGTCCGATGATGTCCGCATACTTTCTGTACCACTGCGAGCGCATGTTGCTCTGCGTCGTCAGGCTGGATTTATACCGGTCGTCCGAACTGTCCAGCCTGAACTCGAAGCCGCGCTTGTCGTAGGAATAGGGAATGAGCGCCGCACGGGAGTTCCATTTCACATAGTCGCGGTAGTTGTTGAACTGCCCGCCCGAAACGCTCGTCAGATTGACATACATGGGATTGCAGAGGAACATGCAGAAATAGATACCGTAACTTTCGACGTTGGTCTGGAAAGCCGTCTTTACCTCTTCCGTGTAATCCATCTGCCCGTACTTATAGGTGTGCTGCGTCCCGTCCTCCAGCGTCACCGTCTCGCCCGGCTGCGTGACGTAATAAAAAGTGCCGTTTTCGGGATCTTCCGCCGTGTCGATTCCGTAATAGACCAGCCTCTGCCCCTCTTCCGAATACAGGAAGTCGAGGAGTTTGATGACCCGGTCGGGGCGTTCGCAGTTGGCGGACACCATCGTGAACAGCTCGCCCGAAGTGCGGCTGGAAAGCTGGGGGATCTGCCCTTCTTTATTGGTAAAGATGATGGGCACATAGGCGGCGTCCTCCCCTCCGGGGTTCCTGCCGCTGACGTTGAGTTCCCAGTTGCGGAAATAGCTGGACGGGGTGATCATCTTGCCGATGTACATGATGGGTTCGCCCGTCTGTATGTATTGGTTAATCTGCGTCTGCGTCGCCCCTAAGCATCCCTCCGTCAGGAGATTGGCGTTATACAGCCTGTTCATCCACTGCATCATCTCCACGAAGTTATCGCTCGCCTGCGGATAGGCGTAATTCCCCTCCGCGTCCTCCTCCGTGCAGCCGAAGTATTCCATCAATACCTGAATGCCGCGGCTGCCGTATTTCTCGCTGGAATCGAAGGCGGAAATCAGCACCGAATGGTTGGAATTGGACAAGTTGTATTCCTGCTTTGTCCAGGTGAGGAATTCAAACACGCCGTCCGGATTCGCCATCTCGGCGTCCGTCCAGGAGGCGTCCTGCGATTTTTTATAATTGCAGAAGGCTTCGAGATAATCTTTGCGCACGACGATGCCGTCGTTGGGCAAAAGATCCCCGCCCAGCTCCCGGTAATCCTCCACCTCCCCGGTGTTGTAGAAGTTATTGACCATGTAGAAGAGGTTGCCGTCCGAATCCTTGTAAGTATTGTACATCTCCCCCTCTTCGGTGATCCTCCGCCAGAGTGAAGGTGCCCAGCGCTCGGCGAGCCCGTTGATGGGGAATACGTCGTCCCCGCTTACGAGGTCATCCATGCCCGCCGTGACGGATACGAGATCGGTAAGGTCGTTCCCGGCAATCATGGTCGTGAGTTCGGTGCCGTCCCCCGTCGTCGCCTTTCTGAAATTGATCTTAATCCCCGTCTTTTTCAGAATTTCTTCCACGACCTGCGAGCCTTCGCGGGGCAGGGAATAGGACGTGCTGTCGATAAACCAGTCGATTTCGATGACCTCGTCCTCTTCCCACTGCGTCCAGCTGTCGATGGTGTCATCGCTGCTGGCCAGGGGAAAATCGGGATATTCCCAACCGCCGAATTCAAACATCGAGTTGTTGCAGCCGCCGAGCAGCAGGCTGCATCCCAGCAGCGTGCCGAGGGCGCATCCGAGCAGTCGGTTGTCTTTTCTAATAAAAATCCTCCTTTCAGCCCTTCAAAGAGCCGATCATAATGCCTTTGGTGAAATGCTTCTGTATAAACGGATAGAAGCACATGATGGGAATGAGCGCGACGATGATGCCCGCATAAGAGACCGTCTTTGCCGTCACCTCGTCCGCGTACTCCGTCCCCGAGCTGCCGCTCGCTTCGTTTATCAGCTGTTTGAGATAGTATTGCAGCGTCAGCGTCCATTCCCCCGCTTCCGTATAGAGCATGGTGCCCATGTAACTGTTCCAGTGCTCGACGGCGATCCACAGGGACACCGTCGCCAGAACGGGTTTGGAGAGGGGCATGTAGACGGTCGCCCAGATGGTCAGTTCCCCCGCGCCGTCCAGCTCCGCCGCCTCGTACAGACTGTACGGGATTCCGCGGTAAAAGTTGGAAATGATGAGCATGTTGTACACGGAGAACATCGAAGGGATGATGTATACCCAGAAGGAATCGTACAGCCCGATGACCCGCAGCAGCAGATACATGGGGACGATACCTCCCGAAAAGAACATCGTAAAGATAAAAATCCAATAGTATGCGTTGCGGCAGCGGAGATATTTATTCGTCATCGCATAAGCGACCGCAGCGGTGAACAACAATTCCACCACCACGCCGGTGGCCGTGCGGAGCACGGAATTGCGAAAGGCTGTCCAAAACGTCGTATCCCGGAAAATCACTTCATAATTGGCAAAGGTGAATCCCTCCGGCCAAAGGAATACGCCGCCCGACGCGTATTGCTGCCCGTTGGAAAAGGAGCCGATGATCACGTACCAAAGTTGATAGAAGGTGATCAACGCGAACAGGGACAAGAAAATGTAGATGATATAATCGGCAACGTACATACGTACGCGTTTTTTCTTATATAACGCCTTTGAAAGCTCTGCCATCAGAACAGCCCCTCCCCCGTGGTTTTCTTGCTTATGAAATTGCTGACGATGAGCAGAATCAGACTGATGCAGGAATTGAAGAACCCGATGGCGGTGGCGTACCCGAACCGCCGTGCCGAAAAGCTCAGATTATAAATATAAGTCGCCAGCACTTCGCTGCGAGTCAGATTCACCGAATTTTGCAGCGAGTTGAACTGCTCGAAGGAATTGGACAGCAGCCGCCCTATGTTGAGGAGCAGGAACACCGTGACCGTGGAAGCGATGCTGGGCAGGGTGATGTAAATCGCCTTCTGCCAGCGGGTGATGCCGTCCATCTCCGCCGCTTCGTACAGTTCCACGTCGATCGCGGCGATTGCCGCCATATAGACGATAGACCCCCAGCCCACGCTTTTCAAAATGGACGAGATGATGATCACCGCCCATATGTAATCGGCGCCCATGAGGTAGACGGGATTTTCCGCCGAAGACAGCCCGAACAGCTCTAAAATGGGATTCATGATGCCCGTCGTCTGGTCGGTGAGCGCGATGATGATGCCGCCGTAAATCGCCCAGGAAATGAAATGCGGAAAGGTGGTGACGACATGGATCCCCTTTTTGAACGTCATGTGTTTGACTTCGTTGAGAATGAGCGCAAAAATAATGGGCGCGGGGAAATTGAGCAGAAGCAGAATGAGGTTGACGATCAGGGTGTTTTCCATCACGTTCCAGAAATTGACGTCCTGCAAAAACGCACGAAAATGCGAAAATCCCACCCAGTCGCCGAACAGAAGCGTTTCCAGAAGATTGGGAGAGTAATCCGCATCTTTGAAACCCAAAAGCAGACCCACCATCGGAACGTAATGAAACACGAGAATATACACGAGCCCGAGCGTGGCTACGATAAAAACCGTCCAGTTTCTCGCATTCCATTTTTTTCGTTTTTTACGGAAAAGAACACTTTCCATTAACTTAACTCAGACCTCCTTATGCGGATTTTACGGAAGGCCTCCCGGCCGTCCCCCGAACAGGGAAGCGCGGCTTCGGCTTTTCGTTGTCCGAATCTATTATAAATCCTCTTTATCCCGAAGTAAATAACAAAATCCGAGAAAGATTTATGATTTTCCCGATGGTTTTGCTTTTTTTGCGGAAAAACGCCACTCCTTTTTAACGTTTTCAGAGATTTTTTCCGTCCCCCTTGACAAAAGCCCCCCGGCAATGCTATAATTTTTTTGACAAAAGTGACCGGAGGGAAACATGATACAACTGCAATACGTCTGGATACGCAACTACGAAAGTCCCCGCGTCATCGCGGAACACAAACATACCTGCTACGAGTTCATCTACTACCTCAAGGGCACGGGCGACGGATTTGCTGGGGAAGAGAAATACCGCTACTCTCCCGGCGTTTTTGTCCTCGTCGGCCCCAATATCCCGCACGGTGAAACGCACGAAACGCAAACGAGCATGATTTCCGTCGGATTCCGTCTGCAAAATCATTTTGAAAACCCGAAAAGCGGCTGTTTCAAAGATGCCGAATCCCGAATTTTCGATATCGCCCAAACCATACGGCACGAATTCAAACAAAAAAACGTCTATTATCAGCAGGCCATAGAAAATCTTCTGGGTCAGATTGTCATCGAAATTCTGCGCCGTACCTCCACGGCCGTACAAAAGCCGCAGAATATCAATTATGCAATTGCCTATATCCGCGAATATTATATGTCCGCCATCGACCTGGACGAGCTGGCGCGCTCCACGGGCTATTGCGAAGATCACTTCCGAATCGTGTTCCGAAAAAAGACGGGCGTTTCGCCCAAAGAATTTATCCTGGAAACCCGCCTGAACGCCGCAAAAAAAATGCTGGCCGATCCCTCCCTGGACCTTTCGGCCATCTCCTTCAAGTGCGGCTATGAATATTACAGCCAATTCTCTCTGTTTTTCAAAAAACGCACTTCCATGACCCCCTCCGAATACCGCGCCTCTCTTTCCGCGGCAAAAGAGGAAGAAGAAAAAGCACAAAAAACGCCACCCCCCCCCCGACAGTAACAGACTCCGAGCATCGACAAAACCCGTGAGCGTATCTGCAGGACGGAGAAGAAGCGGACGGGCCGGACCCGAAATGCCGCAAAAAAATCCATGCGGGCAAAGGCACAAAAAAACACCTCCCCGTTTGACATCTGAAACAGAGAAACCGTCAGGTTTTCCCGACGGTTTCTTTATTTTATGCATTTAATGTTTTACGGTAAATTATCGGTTTTTTTCGCGATTTTTTTCACAAAACATTCCGCGTCCGTATTTGTCCGAAATTGCGGCAAACTATTTTTTCCGGCCTCTTTGGGGACGGATTTTTATTTCTTTTCTTCGGAATCCGGTTCTGCGGAATCCGGCCCCTTCCTGATTTTCCTGTCGATATTTGCGCGAAAATTCTGCGGAGAAATCCCGTAATGTTTTTTGAAGAGTTTGAAAAAATATTTTTCGTCCTCATACCCGAGCATTGCGGAAATTTCATACACCTTCCGATGCGGATCGGCGAGGAGTTTCGCCGCGAGCAACATTCTCTTTTCCGTGATATAATCGAGAAACTTCATGCCCGTTTCCCTTTTGAAATAACGGGAAAAATAATAGTAATTCAAATCGACGAGATTGGCGACATACGCAAGGTCGATCTTTTCGGTCACGTGCCCGTCGATGTACGCGAGGGCCTTTGCCATCTTCCCGTACCCGTACGGCCGCCCCTCCGCATTCCTTTCGAGAATCCCGAGATACCGGCGGACGATTTCTTCCGCGCTTGAAAAATCACGCAGCGCGCATTCCCGCAGATCCTCGCCGAAACGCGCCCGAAAAAGAAAATCCGTCTCGTCCTTTATTTGTCCGAGTACCTCCGGGCCGTAATCGGCCAGCCCGGCGGAAAAGAGCCCGGACAGCAGTTTTTCGGGGACTTCCATCCCGTGCACCCCCTCGGAAAAAAGGCGTTTCAGGCTTTCCAGGTACCCGCGATAAGTGCCCCATTCCGTCCTTTCCGCCCGCCGATCCGTCCGCACGACCCCGCTTTGGAGAAAGGGCCGATACTGCAACGCGCCATACAGCTCTCTCCGAAGCTTTCCCAGTCCGTCGCCCGCCGCCGTCGGCGTCACGGCGGCAAAAGACACGCCCGAAAGCAGGCGCTCGGTTTCTCTTTCGCACCCTTCCCTTTCGCCGCAAAGGAGATATTCAAAAGGGGATTCCTCCCGCACCCAGAGGATTTCCACGCCGGACGCGCCGACCGTCCCTTCCGCGTTTTTCCGCAATTTCGCATCGTAAGAGGCAATTGCCGCAAATTCTCCCTCCGGCAATTCCGCCGCCGCGGCGCCCTCCTTATAAATTTTCAGTTTCCACGCCCTTTGCGCCTCGTCCAATTCGCTTCTGATTTTGGAAAGGCACGCCGTAAAAGCCGCCTTGTTGATGGGCTTCAAGACATAATCGTCCACGCCGAGTTTGAGCGCTCTGTGCATAAACTCATAGTCCGAATACGCGGTGAGAATGACGAATTTCGCATTTCCGGAAAAAGTGCGGATACGCTCGATCATCTCGAACCCGTCCTCCCCCTCCATGCAGATATCCGAAATCACAACCTGATATTTCTTTCGGGAAAACGCCTCTTCCGCGGCGAGCGGATCGCTTTCGAGATCTACCTCGTCGAATAAATGCATATCGGAGACGGCCTTGCCGATCCCTTTGAGGACATCTTCCTCGTCGTCCACAATCAGAACTCTGTACATAACTCACCGCCCTTTCCGCAAAGCGGAAAAATGACCAGAACCGCCGTTCTGTTCTCCTCGCTCAAAATCGAGAGGGAAGCGCCCTGCCCGTAATACAGCCGGAGCCTGTCGCGGACATTTTTCAGGCCGATGCCCGTTCCGTCTCCGTCCCCTTCGAGCGCGGCGCGAATCTCCTCCAATCGCCCGGGCGGAATCGCCGCCCCGTCGTTTTCCGTTTCGATATGTATGTTTTCGCCACTGCGGAAGGCACGCACTTCTATCCGCATGGGCTTATTTTTCCTTTTCCCGTGCCGGATCGCATTTTCGGCGAGGGGCTGCAGCAAAAATTTCAGCATCGGCGTATCCTCCAATCCGTCGTCGATCGCGATCGAAATGCGCAGCGTATCTTTATATTTGAAGCGGAACAGCCCGACGAATTTGACAAGCATGTCCGTTTCCGCCCGCAGCGTGGACAATGCGTCCGCGTCCGAGATATTGTAGCGGAGAATGTCCGCAAAATCGCTGATGGCGTCCGCGACCTCCGTATCCCCCGTCATATCGGCGCGCGAGCGGAATACCTCGAGCATATTGAAAAGAAAATGCGGATTGATCTGATATTGCAGGCTTAAAAGTTTCGCCTGCTGCTGTTTCTTTTCGAGGGCGTACCGCTCCCGCGTCAGCGCGTCGATTTTATTCATCATCGCGCGGAATTTTTCAAAATACTCGTTGATCTCCCGGAATCGCGACGGCGCGGGCCGGCCGGAAACGTCAAAATCGTTGATGCCGGAAATAATCCGCCTGTACATGGCGTTGAAGATCAGAACGGTGAGTATGCACATGAGTACACCCATGCAGAGGACGGCGAGCAGCGCCCCGAGCAGCTGGGTAACAAACGCGGAACGCACGTCGTCCCCGCCCGAAAAACGCACGTCCATACCGTATTTTTCCAGCGGCCGCACCTCGTAGGTATCCAGCGTCCCGACGTTGGCGTACACCGGCTGCTCCCCGTAAAAAATCTGGAAAGCGAACGACGGGTCCCCGCCGTATACGGATTCCGCCTCGGAAAAGAAATCCTCCGTGCGGATATTGATGCGGACGACGCCGTATACCTCGGTGGCGGCGTAATCCTGCAATTTGCACAGCAGCGACACGACGGAATACGCCGCGCCGTCCTTCCGCTTGTCCGGCGACATCTCGTGCCCGTAATAGCGGTTTCCCCGGTCGGACATGTCCGCGGGAATATATTTCATCAATTCGTCGGAGGCGATAAATTCGTTATAGCCGCTCTCCTCCTTCAATTCGGTATCGTAGAGGATAGCCCCGTCCGTCTCGGGCACGATCTCCTGCCCGAAATCGGAATTGAGAAAGATGACGACGGAATTGATGCGCAAATCGAAAGTTTCCGCGACGTTTGCAAATTTCTGCCGGATATAGGCGAGTTCCCCGCTCATTTCCGCGAAGGCGTCGGAATACGCCTCCCCGTAAGCGTTCCGCCTCGCCATGGTGCGGATATTGTCGTCGAGCGCGACGGAAAAAGCGATGTTTTCCATGATGGAATAATTGCGGTCCACATTTTCGGCTATCCAGATGAGGTGCGCCTCGTTTGCCTCCGCGACCAGCCTTTTGAGATACTTGCTGCCCGTGCTCATCAAAATCGCCATGCTTAAAATCAGCATGACGGCAATGACCAGAACGTCGAAAAAAATCAATACCCTTTTCAGGCCGGATTCTCTCTTTTTCCGCATTGTTCCGCCTCCCGTTCGCCTCCATTATACCATATGGGGAAAGAAAAATCAATGCCTGCCTTTTGCGGGTTTTTCCGCAGGCATAATGCCTGCGGAAAAACCCGTACCGTTCAGCCGAATATATCTTCGTAAGTGTTGTCTCTGTCGTAAATATCGGTGCCCGTAAGTCCCGACGTCGTAATCACGTCCTCGTCCGAAAAACAGACGACCGAAAGCTCCGGACTGTCATATATTTTCTTCATACCGTTTCCTCCTCGTTTTCACCCGTATACATTCTCAGAAGCTCCCTTTCCGCTTCCGTGTAGCCCGCCGATGTATCGGCGAGCGCCGCCGCGGCCACTTCGCTTGCGCTGCGCGCGTTCTTCTCCGCCGAAAACGCCGTGTAATACGTCGCCTGCGTCCCGTCCGAATAGGTGACCGTCAGATACGACCTCGCCGCAAATTTCCTGGCGTAATTCTGCTGTTTGAGATTGACGATCGCCGCATTCCAGGCCAGCTTTCCTTCCTGCTCGTACGTCTTTGCCGCGGAAATGTCGATGACGTCCGTGCCGACGGTATAGTTTTCAAAGGAAATTTCCCCGTTGGTCTGCAAATAGTCCTCCCGCGTGATCAACGTGCCGGCGGAATACGCAACCAATTCCTGCACGGCGGCGATCTCTTCCTCCGTTCCCCGTTCGGTGAGCGCCGCATAATCGATGTCCAGAACGGTCATGAAGCGCAGCCCCGCCTGTTCGGGAGAAGCGGCGATGCGCACACCCGCGCCGTCCCGCATGGCGAACTCGGCGAGCACCGCTTTTGCCCGCACGGCGTTGCCGTCCATGGCGATCTGTGCGCCCGGTTTCAGGAAAACGCCGTCGCAGATATACCCGAGCAGCGTCCCCTCGGCGTTCCACGTTTCGGGAAGGGTGTACGCCGCCTCCGCCGTGGCTCTGCCCGCAACCACCTCTCCGCCGCCCGTGACGACGACGTCCGTATAGCTGCGCTCGGAAAGCGTTTTCAGCTGCGACGCGGAAAGCGCCCGGTCATAAAGCCGGAAATTGTCGTACTCGCCGCAGGTGGCGCTGCGTCCCCAATCGAAGGTATAGCCGCCCAGGCGATTGACGACGAGGGTCTCAAAGAAGGAAGGCAAAGCGTCCTCCCATTCGTTGCTGCGCCAGACGGCGACGTCGTCCCAATAAATATAATATCTGCCGCCGCTGTACACGAGAGAAAGGGTGAATTGCGCATCGCGGAAATCCGCATACGTTTCTTCCACGCCGGCAATTTTATCCCAATTAAAGCGCGAGCCCCATAAGGCTTCGGGCGAATCCTGCGTCAGATAAAAATGCCAACCGTCCGTTCCCTGTTCGGAGCACCACCAAATGCCGACTTTGTTTCCGAAATCGGAAGTGAACAGCGGGTCGTTCTGCGTGAAATAGAATACCTTGTTGGTATAATCGGTCAAATCGGCATGGTCGACGTCTATGGAAAGGGTAAACTCGCTCTGCCCCGCAAACATATCCGAAGGCAGTTCCAGATACGAGCTGTCCGTGCTTACGCTTGTCGTGCTTCCCTCGAAACGCTCGAAAATCAGCTTGCCGCCCTCCAATTTTCCGCCCTTGCTCCCCAGCAAAACGGCGTCGCTGTCCGCCTTGGAGCCGATGTTTTTCACCGTGGCGCCCTCGATGTTCTCTTCGGAGAAATCGTACTCGATGAGGGGCGCGGGAATCGCCGAAAAGGCCGCCACTTCCTCCTCCGTCATCGCGTAATCGTACAGTTCCACATTGTCGAAAATGCCGAAGGCGCCGTGTCTCCCCCAGGCGTATACCGCGCCGCCGATGCGGTTATAGCGCAGGGCCTGTACGTTTTCGGCGGATATCGACGAGGACAGGCAAAGCATCCCGTCCATATAGAAATCGATCGCGCTGCCGTTCCACACCACGGTCAGCGTGAAATCCTTCATGATCACGTTCCCGTTCGGCGTGGTATAGGAAAACGGATTGAGCAGACGGGTTTCCCACTGCGCGTCCCAAGGGGACGACAACAGATTGTAATAGGTCGTTCCGCCTACCCATCCCCAGCTCGCTTCGATAACTTCCCCGATATTTGAATCGTTTGCTTCATTGTCCTCTACACCTGTCCGGGGATCATTTTTCGTAAAATGGAAAAGACTGGCCTGCGTATCGTTTACCCAGGCAAAATTGACGTCGATGTTGAACGTAAACGCCGTAAGCCCCTCGAACATATCGGAAGGCAGTTCAAAGAATCCGTTCTGTATGTCGGCGGCCGACTGCGTGAGCTTCAGCCTGCCCTCCGAAACCTCCACGCCGCCCGTTGGACCGGCGACAAGGCGGCCGTCCGAATTTGCCTTCGTCCCCGTGTTTTTGACGACGTCCCCTTCCACTTGGGAAAAATCGTACCGCAGGACGGGATTTTTCCCTTCGGCCTCGACAGAGGTACCCCCTCCCCGCGCCGTGACCGCCAGCCCCGCGCACACCGCCGCCGAAAGGGCGAGCATCGCGACGGCCGCAAACCTTTTGTTTTTTGCCATTTGAACCCTCCTTACTATATTTTTTCTTTTTTCTCCCCTTTCCCGTATCCGAACGGGAAAAAGAAATTTTTTCGTCAGTATTCCGCCATTTCCACCCGTTCGATGCTTCCGAAAAGCGCCGTGAGCGCCGTCTGCGCATATACCCGGTGCATATAGTCGTTCGGATGATTGATGTTATTGGTGGACATATCCTGAAATTTCTTTCTTTCGAGCAGCGTTTTGTGCACGGCGGTAACGTCCGCGAGCGCCACCCCTTCATATTCCGCTTCGAGCGCCGCCAGCGCCGCCGCGTAATTCCCCTGCTGATTGAGGGCGGGGCTTCCGGGGCCGAAACACACTTCCGCATTGGGGAGCATGGTGGAGACCAGAAGCACCTCGCAATCGAGGCAGCTTTCGCGCACGCCGTCGACGATCGCCCGGATGTTCCGCCCGAACGCCTCCGCGGAAAGCGCGCCGCTGCCGCTTCCGTCGTTCATGCCGAAGGCGATGATGAGAAGGTCGGGCTTCCGCGCGGCGACGGCGGCGATTTGCGCCGGCTCGGCACCCCAACCCGAGGTCATTCCCCCCACCGAAAGGTTGGCGAAGCTTACCCCCTGCCACCGCGCCGCCATGTAATCGGAAATGAGCCCGAAATAGGGCGGACAATAGGGCTTGAGAAATACCTGGTCGTATCCGCTCGCCGTCCAGCCCGCGGAGATGCTGTCGCCGAGGCAGACGACGCTTGCGCCCTCTCCCGCGTTCAATTTCCCGTTGAGGCGGGGGAAACGTGTGCTTTTGTCGGCGGGAACGGCGCCTTCCCATTCCGCGGAATGCCGATAGGTGACCGCTATCTGCCACTGCGTCAGTCCGGGCGACGGAACGCCGCCTATCAGCTGCGCTTCCGTCATCAGCTGGCCTCCCACCCCGTCCAGGGTTAGCCAGCTTTCCCCTTCCTTGTACCGCTCGAAGTAAAATTGTTCGTAAGGGATCACCTGTATGTTCCCCGTCTCCGAAATGACGAGCTGCCCGTCCCGCACGGTATAATCCGTGCCCTCCTCATACTCGATATTCAGCGAAAAATCGCGCACGCAGACGATTTCTTCGATGGGATAGGCGAGCGAAACGGGCGCAATGCCGCCGTCTTTTTCGCGAATGACGAATACCGTTTCGTCCGTCGCCGTGCCGCCGTCCGCCCAGACGGGCGTCAGGCGTTCGTTGAGCACGGTGTTGTATACCGGCCCGGAGGGCGCGGACGACGCGGAGGAATCCGACGCACCGCCGCACCCGGAAAGAGCGCAGCACAGGGCGAGACAGGGATACAGCCGTTTTAACCTTTTATTCATGTCCGTATTTCCTTTTATTTCATCCGCGGCGCTTTTTAAGCAACACCGCCGCCAGCGCGAAGGCGGAGAGCACCTCCGCCCCGGAAAACGCGCTTCCGCAGCCGTTACAGCCGCTTCCGCCGTCCGATGCGCCGCCGTCCTCCCTCGCCTCGACGAGGATGGGATAATAGACATAGAAATCGCTTCCGTCCGGCTGTTCGACGACGCCGCGCACCTGTTGTTCGCCCGCCGCGGAAGTATCCGGGGTATCCCAGGTGACAAGCACGTTTCTCGTGGTGCCATTATCGTATTCCACCCGCACACGCAGGGGCAAGACCACTTCCTCCGCGCCGAATTTTACGCGAATGGTTTCAAACTCGTCCACGACCCCGACGATTTTCGCCAACTGCAACAGCGCTTTCGCCTCCTCCAGCGCCTGCCGTTTTTCCGCAAGCTGCTCGGGCGTGTCGTTGATCAGGGCGACGATGCCGAGATCCACTTTCGCCACCGCCTCCCGATATGCCTCCACCGAAGCGGTGGAATAGAGCGAAAGGTCCACGTCGTCGCGCACGACCACCCCCGTGACGTCCTTGGCGGTCACCGCCGAAACGGTCAGCGCCGCGTTTTCCGGCGTCAGGGCGGGAACAAAATCGTACTCCGAATAGAAGGTATAATTCTCGCTCTCGAACACCGTCTCCTCGCCGTCGAGGATATACAGTTTCACCGACGTTCTGCCGTCCGCCGCGGAGACGAGCAGCGCCATCCGATAGGTCTTTCCCGCCTCGAGCGCGGGGAAGCTTTCCCTGTCCCCCGAAGAGGTGTTGCCGGGGATGCCGACGTCCAGGCCGTAACGGGGCACGAACAATTCGCCCTCCGCCCCGAAGGTGAGGATAAGGGAATCGAATACGTATCCCGAGCCCTGCGCCAGCCCGATGTTCAAAACGCTTCCGCTCTGCGGCGAAAAGTCGAAGGTATACAGCTTATCTGCCGCCTGCAGGGGCGCGTCGGCATACGCCGTTTCCCCTTCGGGCAGCACGTAGCCCGCATCCGTCTTTTCCGTCCAGGCGGACGTTCCGTCTGCGCCGTAGAAGGCTTCCGCGTCCGCCGACTTTTCAAAGGGCAGCGCCAGCGCCTTTATTTTGATGTTTTCGATGTTTACCGTGCAGCCGACCGCGCCGAACGCGATGCGGTAATCGGTCACGTCGTCGATGCGCTCGTAATACATATGGCGGATCGTCCCCTCCTGTTCGAGGGCGAAATAGTACGTCGCGGTCGTCGCGCCCAGCGTTTCGCGCCAGATGCGGACGGTGAAGGGCTGCAAGAGCTCGAAGGCGTCCGCCGACCAGATCGCCCCGTTGTTCTCCACCTCGGGGAACACGCCGTCCACCGCCACGTTGTTCGCCGTCACGGGCGTCCAGCCGTAAGCGTCGAAACAGCGGGTGAGATAATCGGCGTCCCAGGTCTGGTTTTTCCCGATGCGGTAAGTGATGTATCTCGTCTGCGTGATGACGATGATATCGAGATTTGCGCCGTCGCCGACGACGTAATCCATGCCGTCGTTGACTTCAAAAGTGACGTCGTAATCCCCCGTCATGGGGTTGGAGGCGGACATGGAGCCCCAATAGGCGCCGGGCTGATCGGTAAAGGCGATGTCCGTCAGCCCCGCCTCGTTGCGCTGAGAGAAGCCGAAACCGAGCAGGTCATGGTCGATATACAGGCCGTCGAAAGCGGCTTGCAGGGCGGCGATCGCCTCGTCTCTCGCCGAGGCGGATTCGCACGTTTCCAGACAACCCTCCAACGCCTCGTACGCCTCGGTATAGGCCAGTCGTTCGGCCTCCGGGGCCTGTTCCGCCCGCTCCGCGGCCGCATACGTTTCCAGCGCTTCGCGGACAGGCAGCGCGGAAATGAGGTTCTCCTTCTCCGTCTGCCAGGCGGCAAGGAGCGCCGAATACGCTTCGGCCGCTGCCGCATCCACGGGCTTGTTCTCGTACGCTTTCAAAGCGGCTATCTCCTCCGCGAGCGCGGAAAGCACCGCCTCGTAGGAGGAACGCACGGCGTCCTCGCCCGCGCTCTCTATCTCCGCAAACAGCGCCTCCGCCCGCGACCATTCAAATTCGATGCCCGTGACGGTCAAAGTGGCGGAAGCCGTTCTGCCCGAGGCGTCCGTGATCCTTCCCGAAACCGTCTGCCGGCCGAGCGAAAACTCGTAATCCTCCCACACAGCCGAGGCGACGCCCGTTCCGCCGTCGCTGTACGTCACCTGCACTTCGGAGGGAAGGGAATCGGTGGAATCCACCGTAATCTCCCCCGTATAATCGAGCAGGCGCCTCGTCAGCAGGGTGAGCCGCGCGGGGGTGCGCTGGCCCTCGAGCCAGACGATGTATTGTTTTCTCCCCTCCGCAGACAAATCCACGCCTTCCGCAACCGCGATCTCCGCGCTCCGTTCCGCGCCGTCCCGCGCCCTGCCGGAAAGCCCCGTCAGCGCCGTCGCGTCGGGACCGAGGTCGGCAAAAAGCTCCGTCACCGCGGTCGTTTCGGCGATACGCTCCGCCGCGCCGAGCGCATAGGAATAGAAAGCGAAATCGTCAATGGTGATCTGCGTGTCGCTCCGCCCCCAGCTGTACGAATATCCGCCGATTTTATTGAACGCATATTTCTCAAAGAAATTATCGGAAATCAGCTCGGTAATTCCGTTCTGCGTGCAGAAAATCATCTGTCCGCCGCAGTAGCCGCTGAGCGCGCCGTTTTTGAATACGAGCGTAAACACGGCGGTGGTGCCGCGGAAGGGATTGGATTGCCCTCCGCCCCAGCGCACCTCGTCCAAAGTATTGCCCACGGTGATCTGCGCATAGGGCACATAGGAGCCTATGGACGCGTTCCAGGACCAGAATATGCCCCCGAAGCTGTTGTTGGGAACGCCGTCCGTAAACCGGTCGTTTTCCGGAATCTCTGTATCCTCCATGATGGGCACGAGGGCGGGGTCCTTTTCATAAAAGCCCAGAAATCCCAGGCCGTTGTCCTGATTGTCGAAATTCAGATTGCTTATCGTAAACTGCATCGACCACTCCGTCCTGCCCGCAAACATATCGTCCGGAAGGCGGAAATACCCGCCGTCCTTCGCGGCTGTCTTTTCGTTGGCGATGACGAGTTTTCCGTTTTCGATGTACACGTCCGGATTCCCGTCCACGGTCCCGGCGACGATCCTGCCGTCCGCGCCCGACGCCGTGCCGAGATTTTTCACCGTGTTGTCCGCCGCGGCCTCGGAGAAATCGTAATAGATTTCCGGGCGCCTGGCGGCGTCGTATGTAAATTCCGCCCACCCGAGATAGGAGGCGGCGATTTCCTCCCCGCTTCTCGCATAGTCGTAGAGGGCCACGTCGTCCACCGAGGCGCGCGTCGAACTCCGCCCCCACGAATAGAGATAGCCGCCCAACTTCACGACCGATTTATCCGAAAAATATCCCGCAAGGCCGTCGAGCGCGAGGGTCTTCGTGCCGTTGATCCAGGCGGAAAGTTCGTCCCCGTCGAACACGAGCTCCAAGATTCCATCCACGAAATAAAAGCCCGCATTCATCGATGAATCCGTCTCCCAGGCGGGTTCCGTCCGCTCCAGCGCCATCTTGTACGGCTCGCCGTTCACTTTTGTCGTGCGCAGCAGAATCCCGGTATTGTCTGCCCCCGGTGACGTCTCCAGCGGAGACCGCTGCGTGATCGACAAAAAATTATAGTCCCAATTGTCGTCGAAGGTAAAATCGCTCACCTTCATCGAGAGCGTCCAGGTCTCCAACCCGGTCAAAGCGCCGTCGGGCAGGGAAAAACTTCCGTTGGCGGGAAGCGCCCCCTTTTGGTCAAAAGAGAGTTTTCCGTCTTTCACGGTCGCGTCCGGCTGCCCCGCCGCGTTGCCCGGAATCAGCGTTCCCGACGCCCCTTGCAGCGTTCCGAGATTCTCCACCGCGATCCCCTCGGAGGACGCCGCGGCCGCGTCGTAGCCGTCCGGCAGCGTCTCCGCGGAAAAATCATACAGCAGCAGGGGCGCCCTTTCCGTTTCGGCGTCCGCTTTCCCGACCGCCCCGTGCGGAAGCTGCGCCAGCGCCAGCGCCGCCGCGAACGTCCCCGCGCAGAGTGCGCCCAAAATCCCCGTCCATTTCTTTCCGACATTTCCCTTCATTTTACTTCCCTCCCATCAGAACGGACCGACGTTATCGTTTGCCGATTCGCCGATAAAATTTTTATTTTCAAACAGCAGGCTTTCCTCCTCGGTCAGCGGCGCGCCCTTGCCGAGGCAGGGCGAGGAGGGAGAAAGCGCAAAATACTCCGCCGCCTCCTCCGCCGACTGCGGGATTTTATCCAAAGCCTTCGCAAAGCCGGGCGCCGCCTTCAATGCAAATGCGTCCTGCGAAGGGACGGAATATTCTCCGCCGAGCCGATAATAGCAATTGTTCGTGTACACGGTATCCGCGCCCCACGACACGTCGTCGTTGGCAAACACGAAAATATTGTTCTTGAATTGGTCCAGCCGAGTGGAAAACAGGCCCCAATCCGGATAGCTCAAAAAGGCATAGGAAATCTGCAAATCGACGGTTTCGTCGCAATAGAAGATGTTGTTGTAGAAATACATCGGCTCCTTTCTCACCCCGTTGGGCGCGGAATGGAAAATCAGCCCCCGCCCGACCGCCTTCGAGCCGTCGTTCACGGAGATGTTGTAACGGTATATCCCCTTGAAGTCCTCATGCCGCAGCATCACGCCGCCCTCGTTGTCGTGCGTGTAATTGTACTGCCACACGCTGACCCCCTTGCAGCCCCAATCCATGTCGAACGCCTGCCCGTCGCCGCCCACATATTTCGTATAGGCGACCTCGTTGTATTCGTACAGCGGACTTTCCGTCGCGCACGCCCAGACCGCCGCATGGTAGTTCTGCGACCCTTCCGGTTCCAGCGCGCCCACGCGGAATACCTTGCAGCGCCGCACGACGGGTTTATAACAATTCTGGAACAGGATGCCGTCCGCGCTGGTCGTATCGATCAGCGTGTCCTCGATGAGCACGTTACTGAAATAGGCGTTGGCCCATTCGTCGATGATGCCCGCGCCCATGTCGTGGAAGCGTATGCCGCAGCCGAGAATGTTTTCTATCCGGCAGCCCGTGACGGTGATGCGGTCGAACTTGTTTTGTTCGTCCGTCTTGTCCTTCAGGTAGCGGAAGGAAATGGCGCCGCTCGCATAAAAGCTGTCCCAATAGTCGCCCGCCTCCACCTGCCCGAGATGGGTACCGTGGATATTCCGGATATAGCAGTCCTTTATCGTGATTCCCGAGATAATCCCGCTTTCGCCCACCACGAATATGCCGTTCCTCGCCATGAGATTGTCCGCGGTCATCGTAATTTCCAGATTGTCCAGCGTCACATGGCTCTGCCCGTCGAGCAGCACGGTGCAGCCGCCCCCGTCCCCGTCTATCAGGGCGGGATTTTCCCCGTCCAGCGAAGTGACGACGATGGGTTCTTCCTCCGTGCCCGACCCCTTGAAGGAAAGGGTGCCTTTGAACTCCCCGTTCAGATAGATCGTGGTCCCCGGCTCCACTTCCTCTCCGCGTGCGAGCGGGGCGAGCGTCTTATATGCCCGCTGCGGGCTCCTGCCCGAATTTTCGTCGTCACCCGAGACCGAATCCAGATAAATCGCTTTCACGTTTTCCTCCCCATCGCCGTTTTCTCCGCCGCCGCAGGCCGCCGCAAAGGGGCAGAGCAGCGCCCCCGCCGCCAGCAGGGCGACGGCAGACAGATATCTTTTCATGCCGCACCCCCTCAGTTTTTGTAACCGGGCCAGGCGAGTTCCTCGCCGAGCGTCTCTTTATGCTCCTTGAAT
The DNA here is from genome assembly GCA_944375795.1 of uncultured Clostridia bacterium. Lineage (GTDB taxonomy): Bacteria > Bacillota > Clostridia > Christensenellales > Borkfalkiaceae > Scatosoma. The sequence goes on from CALWAU010000070.1 coordinate 22,707, forward strand.
CTCGCCGTATAGAAATCGGTGACGTCGGTATAACTCACCGTCCCGATCTGTACATTGTTTCGCGCCGCGAGCTGTTCGTTGTACTTGGCGAGCACGAGTTCCCGCGCCTCGGCGTCCCCCTTGGAGGCGTCGGCCGCCGTGATGATCTGCGTCCAGACAAATTTGGCGTTGGCGGTGTTCATCACGTTGGGAAGCCCGGTCGTCGTATCCGTGGGGTGTATCGAATTCCACACCCGCGTATTGTAAGCGTATTGGCTGAAATAGGCGTGAATTTCCTGCGTGAACCGGGCGGGATTGATTTTGGGAAGCCCCATCAGGCTGCGCCAATAGGGCGTGCGGCTGGTCAGAACTTCGTACCAGTTAAAGCCGTATACCTCGGCGGCTTCGTAATCCTCCATCGCATAATACTCGTTGGTATAATAGTACTTCCCGTCCGTCTCGTCTATATAGTAGCTCTCCCCCTCGATGCCGAAATTGGAGAGCACCTGCCCTTCGTCCGAATAGAGAAATTCGAGCAGTTTGAGCGCCCGTTCGGGATAGCGGCAGTTTTTGGAAATGCAGGTGGCGAGATAGCCGTTCGGCGTCCAGCAGGTGAGGAGCGGGTCGTCGCCGTCGTCGTTGCGCAGGGGCCCCACCGCCACGTACTGGTCGCCCAAATCGTTATAGGCGTCCCAAAGCTCGTACTGCGAATTGGCAAAATTCATCAGGACGAGAAAGACCCGTTCCTGCATGATCGCATCCTTGAGCTTGAGCGATTCCGTGAAAGAGAGGTTGGAAATCAGCCCCTTGCGGTACATATAATTGAGATCGACCGCAAGCTCCTTCGCCTCCTTGGTATCCCGCCAATCCAGGTAATCCCCGTCGGGGGTCTCCCGGGGAATGGCGAGAAACTCGTTGAGCTCCTCTCCGCCCGAGGCCGTATAGAAGGGGATAAAGCCCTTCGTTCCCTTCTTCTGTTCCCCCTCTTTGACCTTTTCCAGCGAGGATATCAATTTATCCATGCTCGAAAAATCTTCCTGCGGATCCAGCCCGTACTCCTCCATCAGATTGCCCGACGCCACCAGCACCATGTTGGCGAGCAGCTCGCCCGATTCGCAGTCGTCCCCGAAAAAGTGGGAACGTATGCCGTACAGCTTGCCGTCGTCGGGATAGGAACACCACTTGTACATATCCGCGGGCACGAAATCCTCCACTTCGGGATATTCGGCAAACAGGCTTTTCATATCCCAGATTCTGTTGCCCTTGATCATTTGCACGTGACTCCCCCCTTCGGCGGGCGTGGAGACGAGATCGGTGAGGGAATTTTTCATGATCATCGTATTCAGCTTGGACGAACCGGTCACCGAATCCGAGTTGGAAAATTCTATCCGCACGCCCGTCTTGCAGAAAATTTCGCGGTCGGTGAGGTTGTCTCCGAACTCCTTGTTGAAGGTATCGACATCCACGAACCACGTGAGCGTGATCGGTTCCTCCCCGCTCTCGTTCACCCAGCCCTCGGTATTGACGCCTTCGTCCGCACACCCGGCAGCGCCCAGACACAACGCCGCCGAAAGCAAAACACACCACAATTTTTTCATCGAACGTTTCCTTCCTTGTCTCTGTTTTTTTATTTCACTCCTTTACGGCGCCGGTCATGACGCCGTAAACGAAGTATTTTTGCAAAAAGGGATAAATGAGCAAAATCGGCAGCGTGGACACGACGATAGAGGCGTACTGAACGCTTTCGCTCGTCGTCCGCACGATGACCCCGCCGGGCCCGCCCGCAAGCTTGTCGGACTCCGCCTCTTTCAGCATCAGCACGACGAGGTGCTGCAGCGTGATGTAACGGTCCGTCCCCGAGTTGTAGAGCAGGCTGTCGAAAAAGCTGTTCCACTGCCCCACGCCGTTGAACAGCGCCAGCGCGGCAAACACGGGGAGCGAGAGCGGGAAAATGATTTTGAAAAACAGCGCAAATTCCCCCATGCCGTCTATCCTCGCCGCCTCGCTGAGAGAATCGGGGATGCCCGCAAAAAAGCTCTTCATGATCAATACGTCCCAGAACCCGAAAAGCCAGGGAATGATGTACACCCAGAAAGTATCCGTGAGATGCAAATCGATCAACAGCAGATAATAGGGAATGGTTCCCCCGCCGATGAACATAGGGATCAGGCAGACGAGCCAATAGAACTTTTTGAATACCAGATCCTTGCGGCAGAAGCCGAACGCAAACAGCCCCGTAAAAAGCATGTGCGTGACCACGCCGACGACCGTCCGCAGCACCGTCACGGCAAACGCATTGAGAAGATTATCCCGCCGGAATACCTCGGCATAGTTGGCAAACGTCCACTTTCTCGGGAAAAAATAAATCCCGCCCTTCAAAAAATCCATTCCGTCGTTCAGCGAACCTACGATGACGTAATAGAAGGGATACACAGTCACGAACATGATGACCGCCATCAGAAAATAATTGAAAATGTCGAAGGCGATTTCTCTCCTGCTCTTTTTATGTTTTATAGCCATCCCGGTCCCCTCAATACAATCCGCTTCCGGATACTTTTTTGGAAATAAAATTCGCGACGAACAGCAGAATAAAAGCGATCAGCGAACGGACGAGGCCGAGCGCCGTGGCATAGGCCAAATCCATATCCGCAATCCCTATCTGATACACATAGGTATCGATTACCTCCGCCGTCGATTGGTTCAGCGGATTTTTCAGAATGTACATCTGGTCGAAATTGGAGCCCAGAAGCCCGCTGACCGCAAAAATGAAATAGACGGACACCGTACCCTGAATGGTGGGCAGGGAAATATACCGCATTTTCTGGAAACGGTTTGCCCCCTCCAGCTCCGCCGCCTCGATCAGTTCGTCGGAGACGGAAGTGAGCGCCGCCAGATAGATAATGGAACCCCAGCCCAGATTTTTGATGAGCGAGGAAACGGTGGTCAGGGCGTAAATATGGTCGGGATAGGCGAGCAGATAGTATCCCTCCGGCACCAGCCCCGTCCCGATCAACAGCTGCCCGAGCACCCCCGTATACGGGTCGAACAATTTGATGATCAGTCCGCCGAAAACGATCCAGGAGATGAAATAAGGCATATAGGAAACCGTCTGTACGATTTTCCGGTATTTTTTATTTCCGATTTCCGAAAGCAGCAGCGCAAAAATAATCGGCGCGGGAAAATTGACCAGCAGCCCCAGCAAATTGATGATCAGCGTATTTTTTACGGACGCCCAAAAGAGATCGTCCTCAAAAAAGCGGCGAAAATATTTGAACGGGTCGATTTGTCCCAGCTCGTTTCTCGCCCACGGGGAATCCCAGAAGCCGAGCGAAACCTCAAAATCCTTGAAGGCCGCGACGATTCCGTACAGAGGAATATAGGAAAATATAAATAAAAAAATAATCCCCGGGATCACCATCAGCTGGCTCTGCCATTGCCTTTTCAGCTTTACCAGCGTACTCTTTCCCTTTTTCTTTCCGAAAAACACCATAATCTCTCCCTTGGTCGGATACTTTATGCCTTCATTTTAGAACAATCCTCTACATATGTCAATATGCTTGATTTGACTTTCCGTCGGCAATTTTTGCGTCGTCTTTTCCCCCGTCCGCACAAAAAATTTTTCCAAAAAATAAAGGGCTTTGCCGAAACAAACGAAAAGGCGGCATACAATATGCCGCCTTTCATGAATCGCACAAAAAAAGCTCCCGCAAGTTTTACCTCTGCGGGAGTTTTCGTTTTCTGCGACGCGACCGGGATCAAAGAAATATTTCCATGCCGTCATAGGCCACTTTCAGGCCGTCCACGGCAGCGAGCATGCAAAGCTGTTCGTGCGGGAGATGCAGGGAGGGCGCGATGTGCGACAGATAAATTTCGGTGGCGTCGCCGATGATTCCGGCCGTTTTCAGCGACGGCAGCATCAGGCGGATCATGGGCAGGCTGTTATGCTCGGCCATTCTGTAATCCCCCGCGTAGTCCCCGCAGGTGGCGTCCAGCACCAAAAGGGACAGCCCCGCCCCCTTCAGGCGATTGTACGTGCGAGTGAGAAACCACGCCCCGTCGCAAGCGTACAGAAATTTTTTGCCGCGGATCTCAAAAAGATAATGCTGCGGAAAGGACGCTTCGTCGTGATTGGCGTCCATACCTTCCGCGGTCATATCTCCGAGGGCATAACGTTTCCCCTCCTCCATGCGGATAACCTCGGTATGCGGAATCTCCGGAAGGACGGCGTCCCTGCGGCACCACAGCCGCAGCGGCTTTTCCCTGCCCGCCACTATCCTTTCGACGCACTCGGGCGCGAAGTGGTCGCGATGAAAATGCGTTATGAAAATATCGGTGATTTTCGCAAAGTCCTTCCCGGCGATTTCCAGAGATTCCGCGCAATGCACCCCGCAATCTATCAGGCGGCTTTCGCCGATGAGCATGCAGGACGAGCGCCTCGCGTCCCTGTCGAATCGATGTGCAAATTCCCCCTTCAGCCGCGGCGAAAAATCCGCCGCGCAGGTTCCGAGAAAGGTGAGTTTCGTCTTGTCCATAATCCCGTTCTCCTTCTTCCGAAAAACCGTAAATATTTCCCGACAGGGCACCCGGGGCTGCAACGAACGGCGAAAACGCATAAAACCCACGAAAAAAAGAAAAAGACGGTATACGTATCAAAACAGCCGTATTGCCATCCTTTCTGCCGCTGCCGTTAATCTCAATTTCCTTTATCGATATTCAGTCCCTTCGTTCCGAAAATCCCCGTCCGCCAAAAAACTCCGGGTATAACGCAACATTTTCCTGAAATTTCAAAATATGCACCGTTCACAGGTGCATATTTCCGTCCGATGGCTTTAATAGATAGAAATGCTACCAGCCGTTTTCGTCTCCATTCATGTTTATTATACCAAAATATATATAGTGTAGTCAAACAAATTCATCTGATAAGAAAAAGGAAGAAAGCGAACCGATAGATTATCGGCTCGCCTTCTCCTTACTCAACTTTTTCCGTTATGCTTAATCCCCCTTTCAAGTAAATAACGATTGACTTGTCTTTCATCACTCTTATCAATCCGACAAGACGCCTAACCATCACATCGTCATATTGACTGAAACAAAGCTCCTTATTTGATAAAGTTTCTTTAATGTCATCAATCTCCGCTTTTAGGCTTGGATTTGCGGCGATTTTTTCTCTGATTGCATCAAGCTGTTCTTGGAGCACAGCAATTTTATCACTCAGCTGTCGAATCACTTCAATTTACCGACTTGTTTGCAATCATGAAAGGATTTCTTCGGCGATAACTTTCCCTTCTGATTCCCTGCTCTTACACTGCTACAGCTCTCATTGAGTTGTTCTCGCGTAGCGACACGCATATAAACAGCTACTTTTTTCATTTTCATTACCTCGCTTATTCAAAAAAAATGCTATAAAATTTGCGGAGCGCAAGGGCCGTAGTCCTTGCGCTCCGCGCTGTTACTCTTTATTCAAATTTTCTTTCGGGCCATACTGCAATAGCATCGCTTCGTATCCTGTCAGCACAACATCTACTTTGGTAATGCCATGCTTTTTCAAAAAAGCGTTGATCTCATCTACTTTCCACAGTCCCGCGCCGTTGTCGAGATTTTGCAGAATCATATCGACCAGCATCTTTCGCTGCGGCGTTAATTTATCGTATAACTCCCCGCGTTCCGTCGCTCTTTTCTCGCTCAATGCGCAGTTTCACCTCCTCTTGCAGTGCGGGCATCTCATTTTCCGAAACGTATCCCGCCTCGTCTGTTTCGTATAACTCCTCAAATGAATATCCTTGCGGCAAAAACACCTCAATCCCCTTCAAGGATTTCTTCCTCATACGCTTCTTCTCCTTTATGTAAGCGACAGCCGAACAGATAATTGTCTGTATCCCGTGCGAGTCTCTCGCAAATCCTCAATACGATGTCCTCATATGAGATTTTCTCGTAAACGGTGCCGTTAAACAGAGCTTTGATGATATGCGCGTATTCCGATACGATCCCGACAATATGCGGGCGGAGCGTTGCATAGTATTCCTCGTCGCTCTCTTCTTCGATTTCTTCGTCCGGCACTCCCGCCCACTTTTTCTCACTGATCGTCCAGATAACTCTCATAGTCGATCTCTGCACCCCAGCGAATATCATCAAACCAATCGTCGATAAATTCGCCGCTGTCCATTTGTATTCTCGTTACGATCCCGCTTACCGCCTCTGTCGCAAAATTGCAGGCTCGAATAAACCCTTTTCCCTCGTCCGTCTCCAAAAATTCCTGCCAAGCGGATTTTGGAACGCCGAAGAACCCCTCATGACCGAACATATCTTCCAAGCGCGTTACAGGTTTTTCCGTATTATCCGAATTCAAAAGGAATACAGGCAGTCCTTTCTCAAACAGCTGTTTTGCGCGTAAAAAACGCAAGAAATATACTCCGTCTTTGCTGTACCCGGAGTTTTCTCGCTCATTTTCGAGGACAAAGTAATCGGGCAACACCTCATAATCGTCCATTTCCTCTGCTACATCATTCATGTTTTGCCTTTCCATTTTTCCTCCGAAAAATTATTCCATAAAATCAGTTTTTTCGATATTTTTATTGTTTCTACATATTTTGTCGATTTTAGACAGACAAAACTGTTGACTTATTATATTTTGTCGAGTATAATTAAATAAAGCACCAGACAGGAGGCAATTTCGCATGATCAAACGCCAGTCATATCTCAACCAAATCATTCCTCTGATCGATAAAAACCTCATTAAAGTCCTCACAGGCGTCCGCCGCTCCGGTAAAACCGTGCTGTTGCAGCAAATTCAGGAATATCTGCTTGAAAACGGACGGGATAACAGTCATATCGTATATATCA
>CALWAU010000071.1 GCA_944375795.1 uncultured Clostridia bacterium
GTTGGTATCCGTTCGGTTGGGGGTCTGTACTCCGTCTGACCATCCGACGAAGACATAACCATCGTTTGGAACGGCTTTCACGGGAAAAGCATCCTTGCCGGGGAAAGGGGATTGAAATTGAGGCCCGAAAATGTATCCGGCGTTTTCATCATTTACGGTATATCGGAGTATGTAAGTGCGTGGCCCAAATTGACAAGCCGGAATAATCAAAAGGAGCAGCGTCACGATAAAGGCTGCAAACAACCATTTTATGAAGTGTCGTTTCATGATATCAGTATAGCAGATTTTCCGATTTTTGTCAATAGGGATTGAAAATCTTTATAGTGCTTATTCGAGGCATTTTATGCTACCCTAAGCCTCCCGAAAAAGCAAATCCGGAGGGGCAGCAAAGGTAATCATTCAAAACGGACAATCATGCCAAAGAAATCGCGGGCAAAAAATAATCCGAACTCCGGAGTTTCTCCGACGTTCGGATTGTTCTGATGTGGTGACCTTACCGGGACTCGAACCCGGGTTTACGCCGTGAGAGGGCGTCGTCTTAACCGCTTGACCATAAGGCCTTGTCGCTTTCGCTATTTGCCTATGTAGTATATCATATTTTTTGCCCGAGGGCAACTGTTTTTGCGCCCCGAAACATAAAAATTTTAGTCTTTTTCCGAAAAATCGCCCCCGCCGCCCTTTCCCGAATCAGAAAGGGGGAAGATAAACATCTTCCCCTCAGACAGGCCGATTGGGAATCCGCCTGTGCCGCACCCCGGAAATAAGCGAACCCGCTTTCAGCAGGTGGGTGCCGCATCTTGACGCATCGGACTTTCCGTATAAATACAGACCTTGCCTATCGCCACGAATGAACAGCTCCCTATTCAATAATGTGGATTGCGATCGATCCGGACTCCGTACACCGCAGATTCAAGTATTATTATAACCGTTTTCGCGCGCTTTGTCAACCGAATGGAAGGGGAAATCGCGGCGGATTTGCGAGGGATTATTTTCCGCTTTTTCCTTCGCCGTTCAGGCGGCTTAAAAACGCGAAAATCTCCTCTTCAAAACGCAGCCCGAAACGGCGGTCGTCGCCCGCTTTTGCCGTGCGGAAAATGGACGCCGTCGTGAAATCCGCCGAAAGCCGCACCGCATCTTCCGCCGTTCTGCCCCGCGCGAGGCAGCCCGTGAATGCCGCCGTAAAGACGTCTCCCGCGCCGTGAAACGCGCCCTCCGCATTGGGCAGGGCATAGCGGCAGATTTTGCCTCCGCTGCGGAAATATACGGCGTTTTCTTCGCCCTCTACGACGCCGGTTACGACGGGGCAGGTATGCGGCGAACTCAATTTTCCGACAATTTCCCGGGCGGGGAGGGGGGCGCCGTCCGCAGGGTACGGAACGCCCGAAAGCAGACATGCTTCCGTGACGTTGGGCAGGATATAGTCGGCCTCCCGGCAGAGCCTTTTCATCTCCTCGACGAAGCCGAGGTCGAAGTGTGCATACAGCTTTCCGCCGTCGCCCATGACAGGATCGACGATGAACTTCCCGCCCGGGGCGAGAAAGCGACGCCTGATGTCGAGCACCGCGGATATCTGAGATACGTTGCCGAGATAGCCGCTGCAGATGTAGTCGAAGGAGAGGCCCAGGGACTGCCAGTGGCCGAGGATGCCGGGGATATCCTCCGAGAGGTCGCGGAAGGTATAGCCGGGGAACCCGCCCGTATGCGTGGAGAGGAGAGCGGTGGGCAGGACGTCGCAGGTGACGCCGCAGGCGGAGACGATGGGCAGCACCACGGTGAGGGAGCATTTCCCCACGCAGGAGATGTCGTTGATGGCCAGAACGCGCATAAAATGGCATTCCTCCTTAAAAAAATTCTCCAAACTATTATAAAATTCTTGCTTTTTTTTGTCAAACGGATTAAAATGGAAAGGTAAAAATTTTTTGACCGCGGGAGGACCCGCGCGAAAAGCGAGGACGAAGTTTTATGACGATTACGGGCGAACCCAGGACGAATACCGTTCCCTATTCGGAGTTCGGCAAATACGAAAACCAGGTAATCACGGTGACGGGCACCGTGCACAATATCCGCATGATGTCGGATTTTGCGTTTGTGATTCTGCGCACGGCGCGCGAGACGGTGCAGTGCGTATATGCGGAATCCTTTTCCGACTACCGGATGCCGCCCGAGCTGAAAGAGGAGTGCGCCGTCCGGCTTACCGGGAAAGTGGTGGCGGGAGAGACCAAGGACGGAAGCAAACGCTACGAGATTCAGATACACGGCATCGAAATTTTGTCTCATCCGGCGGAAATTCCGCCCGTCGTCATCACGAAAAAGCAGGTGCAGTGCGATCTGAACACCGATCTGGACTATCGCCCCGTCACGCTGCGCAACCCGCGCGAGAGGGCGGTGTTCAAATTTCAGGAGGGCATTCAGAGGGGATTTCGGGAATATCTGATGACGCAGGGTTTTACCGAGATCCATTCCCCGAAGATCAATTTCGCGGGCGCGGAAGGCGGCACCAACGTGTTCAAGCTGGATTATTTCGGCAAGCAGGTGTATCTGGCGCAGTCTCCGCAGCTGTATAAGCAGGCGCTCGTCGCCGTATACGAGCGGGTGTTTGAAATCGGGCCCGTGTTCCGCGCGGAGCATCACGACACCAGCCGCCACCTCAACGAATATATTTCCATGGACTTCGAGATGGGCTTTATCGACGGCTTCGAGGATATCATGAACATGGAGGCGGGCACGCTGAAATATATCATGAACCTCCTGAAAACGGAATATAAAAACGAGGCGGATATCCTGCGTGCGGACATTCCGGAAATCGGGGAGATCCCCGTCATCAGATTTATGGAGGCGAAGGAGCTTCTCATGAAGAAGTTCAAATACAAGCCCTCGGACATGAAGGATTTTGACCCGGAGGAGGAGCAGCTCCTCGGTAAATACGCGAAAAAGCAATTCGGTTCCGATTTTATTTTCGTCACCCATTATCCTTCCAAAAAGCGCCCCTTCTATACGATGGACGACCCGGACGACCCCGAGTATACCCTTTCCTTCGACCTGCTGTTCCGCGGGCTGGAGATCACGTCGGGCGGACAGCGCATCCACGATTACGGCGAGCAGGTCGCCAAAATGGAGCGGCTGGGCATGAATCCCGCGGAGTTCGAGACCTATCTGATGCTGCACAAGTACGGCGCGCCCCCGCACGGCGGATTGGGGCTGGGCCTGGAGCGGCTGACCATGCATCTCCTCGGCTTCAAAAACGTGCGCGAGGCGGCGATGTTCCCGAGGGACATCAACCGCGTGACGCCGTGAGGCGGGCCGCTGCGGGTCGCGGACGGATTTTTCGACGGGAGGCATGAGTCGGGCATGAAAAAGGTGATCGAGGTGAGCGACCTCTGCTGCGAGCGGTGCGCCAGGCGCCTGGCGGGAACGCTGGAGCTCAGCGAAGGGGTCGTGAAAGCCAAGGCAAACTATAAGAAGAACAGCATTTTCGTGGAGGTGCTCAGCACGATGCCGGACGAAAAGCTGCGGGAAATCGTGGGGGAAGCGGGGTTCGAGGTGCTGTCGATCGCGCCGAGAAAGGGGCTGTTTGCCTGAAATCCGCAAAAACCGGCTCTTTTCGCTTTACAAAACCGGGCGAACGGAGTATAATGGAAACAATCGAATAGAAAAAGCGTCAGGAGGCGGGACAACCGTTTCCGGAGCGCCGTCGCACAGAGAGATTCCGTTTGGTGAAAGGAAGAGGACGGCACCGGGAAATATCGCCCGCCGAGCTGATTCCGCGAACGCGTGCGCCGCAGGCAAGTAGCGGGATACGGCCTCGCCCGCCGTTATCCGGGGCGGCAAATGTCTGTTTGTGTTTTGGTGGGGGCAGTGTTTCCAAACACGCCCTTTTTTGCGTTTTGAAGCGGCCTTTTGCGCCGCGGTACGGGACAAAAGACGGCGGTCGTCGCGCCCCGCGCGATTCCCGTTTACGACAGGAGGTCATGAGGATTATGGCATTGTACGACAAGGTGGACACTTCCCTGGATTTTGCCGGAAGGGAAAAAGGGGTGGTGGATTTCTGGAACGAAAACGGCGTGTTTGAGCAGAGCGTGAAGAAAAACGAGGGGAAGGAAGAATTTTCCTTCTACGACGGTCCGCCCACCGCCAACGGAAAGCCGCACATCGGGCACATTCTCACCCGGGTCATGAAGGACATCATTCCCCGCTATCAGACGATGAAGGGGAAGCACGTCCTCCGCAAGGCGGGTTGGGATACGCACGGTCTGCCCGTGGAGCTGGAGGTGGAGAAAAAACTCGGGTTCGACCACAAGACGGAGATCGAGGCGTACGGCATCGAGCCCTTTATCAAGGAATGCAAAAAATCCGTCTGGCAGTACACTTCCGAATGGAAGGAAATGTCCGATCGGGTCGGCTATTGGTGCGACATGGAGCACCCGTACGTCACCTATCACGACGATTATATCGAATCGGAGTGGTGGGCGCTGAAAAAGATGCACGAAAAGGGGCTTTTGTACAAGGGGCATAAAATCGTGCCCTATTGCCCGCGCTGCGGCACGGCGCTCTCCTCGCACGAGGTGGCGCAGGGATACAAGGACGTGAAGCAGGTGACGGCGTTTGTCAAATTTGCCGTCAGGGGGCGGGAAAATACCTGGTTCCTCGCCTGGACGACGACGCCCTGGACCCTGCCCTCAAACGTCGCGCTGTGCATGAATCCCGACGCCGATTACGCCGAGGCGGAAACGGAAAACGGGGAGCGCTATATCCTCGCGGCGGCGCTTCTGAAACAGGTGCTCGGCGAGGAGGGCTATACCGTCCTTTCGACGAAAAAGGGAAAGGAGTACGAGGGGACGGAATACGAGCCTCTCTTTCCGTACGGCAGGGAGAAATTCGCCTTCCGTGAGAAAGCGTATTACGTCACCTGCGACGGCTACGTCACTCTGTCCGACGGCACGGGCATCGTGCACACCGCCACCGCGTTCGGCGAGGACGACTATCGCGTCGGCCGCAAATACGGGCTTCCCGTCGTGCAGCTCATAGACGAGGAGGGGAAATTCCCCGATGGCTGCGGCGAGCTCAGCGGGCTGTCCGCGCAGGCCGCCGACCCGGTCGTCGTCAGGGATCTGAAGCGGAGGGGGCTGCTCCTCAAAACGCAGGAGATCGTGCACAGCTATCCCTTCTGCTGGCGCTGCGACACGCCTCTCATCTATTACGCCCGTTCCAGCTGGTTCATCAGGGTGACCGCCGTCAAGGACAGGCTGATCGCCGCCAACCGTTCGGTGAATTGGATGCCGGAGAACATCAAGGAAGGGCGGATGGGCAACTTCCTGGAAAACGTCATCGATTGGGGCCTTTCCCGCGACCGCTATTGGGGCACGCCGCTCCCCGTCTGGGTATGTCCCGACTGCGGAGAAATCGAGGTCATCGGCTCCCGCAAGGAACTGTCCGAGCGCACGGGCGCGCCCGCGGACATCGAACTGCACCGCCCCTACGTGGACGGACTGACCTGCACCTGCAAAAAGTGCGGCGGGACGATGAAGCGCACCCCCGAGGTCATCGACTGCTGGTTCGACTCGGGCTCCATGCCTTTTGCGCAGTATCACTATCCCTTTGAAAACGCCGATCTCTTCGAGGAGACTTTCCCCGCCGATTTCATCTCGGAGGCGGTGGACCAGACGCGCGGATGGTTTTATACCCTGCTCGTCATCTCCACCATTCTCTTCGACCGCGCGCCCTTCAAAAACTGCATCGTCCTGGGCCACGTGAACGACAAAAACGGCATCAAGATGTCCAAGCACAAGGGCAACGTCGTCGACCCGTGGAGCGTTTTGGACAAGCAGGGCGCGGACGCCGTGCGGTGGTACTTCTATACTTCTTCGGCGCCCTGGCTTCCCTCCCGCTTCTATCCCGAGGCGGTCAGCGAGGTGCAGCGGAAATATCTCGGCACCCTCTGGAATACCTATGCCTTCTTCTGTCTGTATGCGGACATCGACGGCTACGATCCTTCCGAATACAGTTTGAAGGACTGCCGTCTCTCGCTGATGGACAGGTGGATCCTCTCCCGCCTGAACACGCTTGTGGACGCGGTGGACAAATACCTGGCTGCCTATAACATCACGGACAGCGCCCGCGCCTTGCAGGATTTTGCGGACGTTCTCTCCAATTGGTACGTGCGCCGCGGCAGGGAGCGGTATTGGGGAAAGGAAATGACGGAGGACAAGGCGGCGGCCTATACCGTGCTCTGGCACGTGCTTGTCACCTTTGCCAAACTCACGGCGCCTTATACCCCCTTCATCGCGGAGGAGATGTATCGGGGGCTCGTTCCGAAATTCTTCAAGGACGCGCCCGTTTCGGTGCATCTGTGCGACTTCCCCGCCTGCGACCCCTCCTTTATCGACGGGGAGTTGGAAAAGGGCATGGAAGGGGTGCTCGACGTGGTCAATCTCGGCCGGGCGGCGCGCAATGCCGGAAACGTCAAAAACCGCCAGCCGCTGTCCGAGATGTACGTCGTTTCCGCGCGCGACCTCGGGTTGGACGACGGCCTCAAAGCCATCGCGCTGGACGAATTGAACATCAAGAAATACAAGACGGCGGAGGACGCCGGGGAATTTATTTCCTACAAGCTCAAACCGCAGCTGAAAACGCTCGGGCCCAAGTACGGGCGGAAGCTGGGCGAGATAAGCAAATTTCTCGTTTCCTGCGACGCCGGAAAAGTGGTGGAAGCGATTCGCGGCGGCGGGGAATATGCGATGGATACCGACCCTGAGGTGGTGCTCAGGGAAGAAGATCTGCAGATATTCACCGAGAGCCGCGCGGGCTTCGTCTCTGCCAGCGACAAGGGGATCACGGTGGCGCTCAACACCGAACTGACCGAAGAACTCCTCGACGAGGGGACGGAGCGGGAGCTCGTCTCCAAAATACAGACCTTCCGCAAGGAGGCGGGCTTCGAGGTCACCGACCGCATCCGCGTCTATTACAAAGCGGAGGGCCGTGCGGAGAGGGTGCTCGCCGCGGGGAATTTCGCAAAGGACGTCCTCGCCCTGTCCGTGGAGGCGGGAAGCGCGGACGGGTACAGCGGGGAGGCGGACATCAACGGCGACAAGGTGACGCTCACGCTCGTGAAGTGCTGAGCGGGTTTCTTCGGTATCGCTTTCCGCATTCGGCGGGCGCCGACGGGCGCCCGCCCTTTTCGCGTCCCTCCCTTTGCGCGGGATAAGCGGGGCGGGAGTTTCCCGCAAGGCAGAAAAAATTCCGCTTTTTCTGCGTTTACTTTGCTTTCGGGCGGAAAAATTACTTTACATCATCGGTATTTTCCGATATAATAAATAGGTCGGAATCCCGCGCGGGGCGGGAAAATCGGGACTTGCGGGAAATACGGGCTCATGAAAATCGCGGAAAACTGGACGGACTATGCAATCGTCGCCACGGGGGACGGATATAAGCTGGAACGCTGGAAGGACGTCTGTCTGCTCCGGCCTGATCCCCAGGTCATCTGGCCGGCGAGGACGGACCTTTTCGCCTATCCCGGCTTGGACGCCTGCTATAAGCGCAGCGAGAAAGGGGGCGGCGGCTGGACGTATTTCCGCGCCCTTCCGCCCGATTGGACGATTTCTTACCGGCGCCTCGGGCTTCGCTTCAAGGTCAAGCCCATGGGCTTCAAGCACACGGGGCTGTTCCCGGAGCAGTCGGTGCATTGGGAACTGATGACGGAGCTCATACGCGGGGCGCAAAGGCCTTCGGACAGGCCCGTGAAAGTGCTCAATCTGTTCGCCTATACGGGCGGCGCGACGGTCGCGTGCGCGAAGGCGGGCGCGCTGGTGACGCACGTGGACGCGGCGAAGGGCATGGTGGAGCGCGCGGGCGAAAACGCCCGCCTGTCCGGAATCGATACGGGCATCCGCTACATCGTGGACGACTGCACGAAATTTGTCCGGCGGGAGCTCCGCCGCGGAAACAGGTACGACGCCATCGTCATGGACCCGCCCTCTTACGGCCGCGGACCGGGCGGGGAGATGTGGAAGATCGAGAGCGATCTGTATCCCTTCGTCGATCTGTGTACGGGGCTTCTTTCGGACGAGCCGCTCTTTTTTCTCATCAACAGCTACACCACGGGGCTGCAGCCCATGGTGCTGGAAAATATCCTGAAGCTGACGCTGGGCGGACGGCGGGGACGCACGGACGCCTACGAGGTGGGCATCGCGACGGAGGAGGGGATCCCCCTTCCCTGCGGTGCGGGAGGCATTTTCATTCATGACTGAAATTTCGGAAAACCGTCCGGGGGCGGTCGATCCCGGGTTCGGGATCTTATACGAGGACAACCATATCCTGGTCGCGCTCAAGCCGCAGATGCTCGGCTGCTGTCCGGACGACAGCGGGGACAAAAATCTGCTCGACATGATAAAGGCGTATCTGAAAGCGGCGTACGGCAAGCCGGGCAACGTCTATGTGGGGCTGGTGCACCGGCTGGACAGGCCGACGGGCGGCGTCATGGTCTACGCAAAGACCTCCAAGGCCGCTTCCCGCCTGACGGAGGGATTGCAGAAGGGGGATTTTGAAAAGAGGTATCTCGCCGTTCTGTGCGGCACCCCCGACGCCGAGCGCGGCACCCTCACCAACTATCTGCGCAAGAACACCGTCAACAACATGGTGTATATCTGCACTCAGACGGAGGAGGGGGCAAAGTTCGCTTCCCTCGACTATAAAGTGCTGGAAAGCAGGGGCAGGTATGCGTTGACGGAGATTCGGCTGCACACGGGGCGGACGCATCAGATCCGCGTGCAGACGGCGGGGATCTCCCATCCCGTGTACGGGGACATGCGCTACGGCGGGGCGCTGGCGCAGAAGGGAAAGCTGGCGCTTTGGGCGTATTCCCTCTCCTTCACCCACCCCGTCACCAAGGAGCGGCTGCGGTTTATCGCGCTCCCGCCCGAGGACGAGACGCCCTGGAAGCTGTTCGACCTCTCCCGGGCGGTGGAAATCAAGTGAAATTTGCGTAAAATCGCGAAAAACAGAGCGTTGTACCTTAAATGCGTTTGACAAAAAGCGCGTTTGGGTGTAAAATAGAGAAAGCACAGTTAATTGTAACGGCTGACAGCTTACAAAACAGCGAGGCATTGCTTTAGATGAAAAAGTACAGATCCAGAGTATTGACATTTTTGCTCGCGTCCGCCTTTTCCGCGGCGGCGCTCGGAGGAGCGGTCGCCTTTTCGGGCGTTTCCGCCCGCGCGGACGGGATCACATATACGCCTTCCCGCGTCTTTACGGCGGGGAGTTCCGCCTCGGTGGGCGCGGACGAGGACGACGAAACGGCGATGGCGTTCACCATTCCCGAGTCGGGCAGCGTCTCCTTCCGGCGCGACCTCGCGCTGAAATGGTTTGACACCACGGGGGAGGACGGGGCCGCGGAGGCCAATTATCTCTCCATGCGCTTCGCGCTGAAAGATACCGATTTCTCCAGGCTGACCATCACTTTCGAGACGGCCCCCGCGACGGCGCTCAAGGACAATAAGGCCACGAATACCATCGCGTTTGAAAATACGGACGGCGTCCTTTCCGTCAAGGTCAACGACGACGAGACGGGAACGGCGCTCGCCGAAGAGGGCATCATTTCCGAGGCGACGGACGACATCACCCTCAGCCTGGGCGAAACGGACGGCGCGACGGAAGCGGAAGAAGGGGAGTTTTTCGTGTTCCTCAACGGCATCCGGGTGGGCACGTTTGAAAACATCGGCGCCAATTTTGCGGAATATTTCTCCGCTTCGGCGACGACGCCCATGGTGCCCTTTACGTTTGCCGCCGAGTTCCCCGAGGACGGCGCGGCCGACCCCGACACGGTGATTTTGTTCAAGGAGCTGAACGGCCAGGAATTTGCGCTGACCGACGGCTCGATTACGGATACGGCCAAGCCGGTGCTCGTCGTCAACGACGTGGTGACCAGCTTCGCGCTCGGCATGCCCTACTCCCTCGACTATCAGGTGATCGACGTGCTGGATACCTCCGTCAGCAATACGATGGAATATTATCAGTACAATCCCACCGACGAGGAGGCGACCTACGAGACACTCACCACCAGCGTCTACTTCTTCGACACCGTGTATACGACGGGCGAAGGGGACAGCGCCGTGACCACCTCGGTGTATGCGGAGGAGGGAATGGAATTCGTCTCCGTCCGCTTCACGCTGGAGGACGAAAATTTCACGGACGATAACGCCGCCGTGTATTATCTCGCCTGGTATGCCACCGAGGCTGTGCAGCCGAGCAATCCCACCCACGACGCCGACCTTACTTACGTGAAGGTGGACCGCAATGCCGTCGGGCCGGCATATACGGTGATCGAAAACGACCCGGATACCCGCACCACGACGGTGCTGCCCGAGGCGGAGGCGCTGTTTGCCGATTATCAGGCGGCGGTGGAGGAGGCCGCGGAGGGCGTGCGCGCCGGCTCCAACTCCTATGTATATCTTCCTTCCCTGCGCGGGATCATTACCGACGACGACACGGGGTACAGCAATCTCGAGTTTGACATCTACTATAAAACGGCGTCGTCGAGCAGTGCTTCCTCGTCCACCGGCCTCGACTCGGACGAGCTCCGTCTGGCGGTTTCCACGGCGGGCATGTACGAGTTCAAGGTGGTTGCGCGCGACAAGGTGGGCAACGAAATGTTCGTCTACGTGGACGGGCAGAAAACTTATCTGACTTCGGACAATATTTGGGACATCGAGGAAATTCCCTCCTTCACCTTCTCCGTATACAACGCCGGTCTCAGCGTCGAGGAAGATGACGATTCGATGCCGGACACCGGGTTCCTCGACGTCACCTATACCCTTTCCGATTTCACCGTGACGGGCATCAGCGGCTACGGCGAAACTTACGGGCTGTACTATTTCGACGCCGTGGAATTTCAGAACCGCTATCCGGCGTTTACGACCGGCTCCCTCATCAACATCAGCTTTGAAACCTTGAAGGAAATGGAGCAGGCGGACCTTTCCGAGGATAAGATGGACAGGCTCTACGACGACCCGATCGAATATTTTGCCGCGCTGTATGCGCAGGCGCTGTGCGACCATCTCGGGCTCGATATCAGCGGGGAGGACCTCCTGGCAAAGGATGCCGACGGCAATTCGATTCTGCGCCGTATAGAGGAATACGATTCCACGATCGACGAGGACGATTTCCCCGAGGAATGGGAAAATTCGGACAACAAGTATCATTGGGACGCTTCGGCGCAGTCCTTCCGTCCCCAGGAACAGGGCGTCTATCTCATCTTTGCGGTGTTTACCGATTCCGAGCTGTTCGGAGATTACGCGGCGGCGTATAAGGCGGTTTCCGTGGACGCCGACATCGACAGTATCCCCGGCGAAACGCAGTGGCTGCAAAACAACATCGCCTCCATCATCCTGTTTGCGATTGCGGGCGTCATGCTCATTATCATCATCATCCTGCTCCTCGTGAAGCCTTCGGACGAATCGTTGGAGGATATCGATGCGGAAGAGGACGGCAAGGGCAAAAAGCGCAAGAAGCAAAAGAAGGAAAAGAAAGAAAAGAAGAATGAGAAAGGCGAT
This sequence comes from uncultured Clostridia bacterium, assembly GCA_944375795.1. Taxonomy (GTDB): domain Bacteria; phylum Bacillota; class Clostridia; order Christensenellales; family Borkfalkiaceae; genus Scatosoma. Next base: position 11,547 of record CALWAU010000071.1, read on the forward strand.
TCGGATACAAAAGAATAAAACGGGTCGATTGAAACCCCGATAATACGAAAGGGCCGCCCGCTTCTCCGAGAGGAGAGGCGGGCGGTAAATTTATGCGCGAAGGGCCGCGCTTTGTCCGACGATAAACCTCCGTCCGCCGAAAGGGGACGGAGGTCGGTCTATTTGTTCGCGTGCGATTTTTTCCAGGCCTTGATTTCTTCCAGGCGTGCCTTGTAGCGGCTTTCGATGCCCTCCTCGGTGGGGAGGTAGTACTCTCTGCCGAGCAGAGAATCGGGCAGGCATTGCATATCGGTCAGCTTGTCTTTCGAGTCGTGCGCGTACTGATATCCCTTTCCGTAATCCAGCTCCTTCATGAGCTTGGTCGGCGCGTTGCGGATGACGAGGGGAACGGGCTCCGCAAGCATGGTGAGGGCGTCCTTTTTGGCGCGCTCGTACGCCATATAGAGGGCGTTGGATTTGGGCGCCATGGACATGTATACGACCGCCTGCGTCAGGTGAACGGTGCATTCGGGCATGCCGATGAAATGGCACGCCTGGTAGGCGGCCACCGCAATTTCCAGGGCGCGGGGATCGGCCAGGCCGATGTCCTCGCTCGCAAACCGCGTCACCCGCCGCGCGACGTACAGCGGGTCCTCGCCCGCTTCCAGCATGCGCGCCAGCCAATACACCGCGGCGTCCGGGTCGGAGTTGCGCATGGATTTGTGCAGCGCGGAGATGAGATTGTAATGCTCCTCCCCCTTTTTGTCGTAGAGCAGGGATTTTTTGGAGGTGCATTGCTCGATGTCCTCCGCCGTCACGACGATTTTGTCGCCGTCGGGCGCGCCGTTGAGGATTGCCATTTCCAGCGTGGACAGCGCCCGCCGTGCGTCCCCGTCCGCGAAATTGGCGATCGCCTCGATCAGGTCGTCGGAAATTTCTATTTTCTGGTTTCCGAAGCCCCGCTCGTCTTTGAGGGCGCGGCGGAGAAGCTGCATGAGCTCCTCCGGCTTCAGTTCCTGCAAGACGAACACCTTGCAGCGGGAGAGAAGCGCGCCGTTCACCTCGAAGGAGGGATTTTCCGTCGTCGCGCCGATGAGGATGATGCTTCCCTTTTCGACAAAGGGGAGGAAGGCGTCCTGCTGCGCCTTGTTGAAACGGTGGATCTCGTCCACGAACAGTATGGTTTTTTCTCCGAAACGGCGGCTTTTTTCCGCCTGTTCCATCACCTGCTTGATTTCCTTGATGCCGCTGGTGACCGCGGAAAAATCGATGAAATTCGCTTTCGTGCGGTTTGCGATGATGCGCGCCAGCGTGGTTTTTCCCACGCCCGGCGGGCCCCAGAAAATCATGGAGCCGATGCTGTCGCTTTCGATGAGCCGCCTGAGTACCCGCCCTTCCCCGAGCAGATGTTTCTGTCCGCAATATTCCTCCAGGGTTTGGGGGCGGAGCCGCGCGGCGAGCGGCTGACTCGTTTCGTTTTCAAAAATCGTTCCCTGAACGGGCATAGTTTTTTCTCCGTCGGTCTTTTTTCGCTTCCATTATATTCCTTTTTTTCGCGTCTGTCAATCTTTGGGAAAACTTTCCCGAAAAACAGAGCAAAGCGCCGCCCGGAATCCGGGCGGCGCAACTTTTATCCGCTTTTGTCGCGTTCAGATGATATATTTGGGGTCCTTGGCGGGGCGGGAATCGAGTTCCGCTTTCTTCTCCGCATAGCCCGCTTTGCCGAGCAGGGCATACGTCGCTTTCTTGCCCTCTTCCACGCCCGGCTGATTGTAGGTGTCGATGTGCAGCATCGCGCCGGCGTATGCCGTCTGCAATTCAAACAGGAACAAAAGCTGTCCCAGCGTGAAGGCGTTGAGCTCGGGCACGCGGAGGGTGTAATTCATTCTGCCCGCCTTCGTGAGCGCGTAGGCGGTCGCCTCGTTTTCCGCTTTGATGAGCTCCTCCATCGTGTGCCCGCCGAGGAATGATACGTCGGGAACGCTTTCGCAGCCGTGGGGAATGGGCATCTCGCAGCCGTATTTGTCGAGGGAGATGAAGGTGACCACCTTGTCGTAGGGGCCTTCGGTGTACAGCTGCACCTGCGAGTGCTGATCGGTGACGCCCAGCGATTTGACGGGGGTCTGACCGACGTTGCAGGGGGTGCCGTCGAGACGGACGTTTTTGCCGAGGGATTCCGCCCAGAGCTGGCAGTACCAGTCGGCGAGGTATTTGAGATTGTCCGAATAGGGCATCATGACGCCGACGTTTTTGCCCTGTTCCATCGCCGCCACCTGCAACACCGCGCACATGAGGGCGGGGTTTTTCGAGGGGTTGGGATAGCGGCAGAGATTGTCCATGTACGCCGCCCCGGCGAGCAGGCCGACGATGTCGATGCCGAGCACGGCCGCGGGCAGAAGCCCCACGGGGCAAAGCTCGGAAAATCTTCCGCCCACGCCGTCGGGAAGCACGTAGCTTTTGATGCCGCCGACCTCGTCGGAGATCTTTTTGAGGTTGCCCTTATGCGCGTCGGTCGTGAAAATAACGTTGTCTTTCACGGAGACGCCCGCCTTGGTGAGAAGGTCCAGAATGACG
>CALWAU010000072.1 GCA_944375795.1 uncultured Clostridia bacterium
GACAGGGGTATCCCCAAAAATGTCCACAGGAGATTTTTGGGGAAGAGGAGAAGCCGCAGGGCGGGCCTGGCAGACGGGCTTCGCTTGTCTGCCCGCCGGCTTCCGCGCGCTTCGACGAGGTATGTGACCAAGGCAAAACGCAAGGGCGACAATGCAGAACGACGTATGTCCGCGTTTCGCTCGATAAAGCAACAAAGCCAACCGCGTTTCGCTTGTTCCAAGCGAAAACGCTTAACGCTCCAACCTCATCGCGTCCTCGCTGTCCTCGTACTCCTCGTACTGATTGCAGAACTCCGCAAAGACCTCGTCCATGAGCGCCTCGTCCTCCAGGGGAACGAGCTGTTGGTCCTCGCCCTCTCCCTTGAGGAGAAATTCCACGACCTCGTCCTCTTCCTCCTCCGTTTCGGGCTCCGCCTTCTGGAAGAAGCAATACCATTCCCCTTTATACTGTATCGTGCCGATATGCAGATATTTTTCGACGTTGCCCTCGTCGTCCTCCAGCTCGATGATATTATCCTCGAGCTCCTCATCCTCCGTCAGATCGCCGTAATCCATCTTATGACCTCCTGTCATGGCATTCCCGAAACGGCCGCGCAGGGCACCCGGTTCAGAGCCCTTTTTTCGTTTTCATTCGGGACAGATACCCTTCGAGAATATAGGACGCCGCAATCGAATCCACCGTCTTTTTGCGCCTGTCCCGCCTGACGCCTCCCGCAATCTGCGTTTCGCGCGCCTGCAAAGTGGTAAAACGTTCGTCCTCCCATTCCACGGGCAGGGAGGTGCTCTCCGCGAGGGCGGCCGCAAAACGCCTGGTCTTTTCCGCCTGCTCCCCCTCCGTGCCGTCCGCATTGAGGGGCAGCCCGCAGACGATCGTCCCCGCGCCCTTTTCCGCCGCGATCGCCGCCACCGCCGCCACGTCCTCCCGAAAACGCCCGGTGCGGAAATATGTCTCGCACGGCATCGCATACTCGTTGAAGGGGTCGCTGACGGCGACGCCGATGCGCTTATCGCCTATATCGAAAGCTATCGCCCGTTTCGTCATGCTGTCATTATACCATAAATTTGCCCCGCCCGTCTATCGTTTTGCGCAATTTTTTTTCGTGCGGCACGAATTTTTTGCCCTCCGAAGGCAGATTTTTTCCCCAATCGGATTTATTGTTTCACTATCTTTACAAAATATCCCCGAACGGGGGAGCGGGACCCTCGCGGAGAGGAAATCGGCGGAGAAAAAACCCGCGGCCGAAGCCGCGGGTGCCGATAAAGGAAACTCGCGTTTTATTTTCCGCGTCCCTTTCCGCCCTCTTGCTTGTCCTGCTCCTCCGAAGTCTTTTTATCCGACCCGGAAGCGCCGGCAAAGAGTTCTCCCTTTTCCAAAGCTTTAAGCTTTTCGTCCATCATTTCGTCGAGGCGCTGTTTTACCTCTTCCTGTCCCTTTCTCACCAGCATGCGCATCTTACAGCTGTTGGCCGCAAGCATAGCGCCGCCGACCGCGCCGAGCAAAAGCCCGATCGCAAATTTTTCCATAACTGAAACCTCCCTTTACGGAACGCCCGGAAAGCGGGCTGCCCCGTACTCTCAGTATGGACGGTTTTCCGACGTTTATGCGCGCGTTTCGACAAAAAGCGACTTTTTATACCTCTTTGAAGGAAGCGCGGCGTTTCAGCGCCTCGTTTTCCCGACGCAGGCGGGCATTCTCGTCGGAAAGCCGGAGATTTTCCTGCTTGAGGGATTGGGTGAGGCGGTCGTACAGGGCGTTGATTTCCGTTTCCAGCCGCCGCTGCAAAAAGCTCTTTTCCGTCGGACGGATGCCCATTTCCGCGGCGATGGCCTCTATCCGCTCCGGCTGCTTTTTGAGCACGTTGCGGTACTTGTTCTGCAGGCGGAGCATGAGTTTGTCGTCTCCCTTGGACAGATTGCAGATGGCGCGGCGAACGGAAACGCCCTTGCTCTTTTCCGCGAGGATGCTGCGCAGCACCCTGTCCGTCTCCTCCTCCGTAAATTCCCGGATCTGTTCGACGGAAAGCTGTTTGCCGTCGAGCAGCTTCACCACCCGCTCGTCCTTTTTGCGGTTTTTCATGAGCGCGTAATAATAGTTGCGCACGCTCCCCTTCGCGCGGCCGTGCTCCGCGCCGTAGGCGGCAAAGAGATACGTCAGGGTCTTGCCCGCCTGCTTGCCCTCCCAGATGTATTCCACGAGACTTTTCGCCTCTTCTTCCGTATAGCCGTTGATTTTATTCATGATGACAGTCATGACCTCCCGTTACAGAATCGAACGCTCGTCCGCGCGGATAATGCGGACGCAAAGGCGAAACCCCGTGCAGCGGCCGCGCCCCTTTCGTCTGAAGGAATTATTGACTTATTTTTTTGCGTTTATACATGGAAAACGGGAGAAAAGAATATATTGAAGTATGAAAATTTATTTCCTGTCCTCGCGCCCCTGCGCGCTGATGCTCGGCGGCGTCTTTTTCGGAATGACCAACCGCTTCGAGCGATTTGCGGAAATCGAGCCGAAGGACAACGTTTTTGCAGAATTTATCCCCGAAGGCGCCCTGCCCGTCGGCTTCTTCGTCACGGAAAAGCTCCGTTTTTCCCCGCCGGAGCACTGCGAAGTGTATCTACTCCGCGACGGGATCGCCGTCTACGCGCGCGATTTTCCGCCCTCCGATTTCTCGTTGAAAATCGTCGCCCAGGAACGCTTCGGGGCAAATCTCGTCACCGTCTTTCGCCAGGGCGCCCTGCAAATTTCCCTGGAGACGCCGGCGGGCTTTTCCGTGTCCGAGCTTCCCGAAGCCTTCGGAAAATGTTCTCTCCGCTATGAAAGCGGCCTGTTTTTTCTGGAAGGCGAGGGCATGCTGGCCGCATTTTCCGCGGACGGGAAATGCGTTTTTTCGGAGCGCGTCTCCGCCTATAAAATAGAAACCGGTACGCTCACCGCTACCCTGCCCCTGTCAGACAGCCGCGGACGGTCTGCCGAATGCAGCTGGGCACTCACGGAGGAGGGGTGCTTTCAAACCGCCTTCCGCATCCGCCAGGAAGGCGAAGCGGCAAAGGTGCAAAACGAGCTTCTGCCCTACGCCTTCTTTGAAAGCGTACTCATCGGCGCGGATTTTTCCGAGCTTTTGAGCGACGAACTGAAAGAAAAAGCGGAGCACATCAAAGCGTTTTTGGGCGACTTTTCGGGCGTGACGCTGACCAAGGACCCCGCCACCTGCGGGTTGGTGCACAAAAAGAAAGAGCGCCTGTACGAGCTTCGGTATTTCACCGTCGACGTAAAGGACGGCAAAATAGCGGATATCCGGGGATAATTACCCCGGACAGGCGAAGCCGGATCAGGCGCCTCCGACGGCGGCGACGACGGTCCCGTAAAATCCCTCGTCCGCATTCTCCGACACCACGGCGAGTTCGCCGTTTTCGATGAAAGAGCGTATCCTTTTAGCGATAAAAACACCGCCCGCGAGGATTTTCTGCCCGTTCAAGACATTTGCGATGATCCGCGCCGTCTTGCATGGCCCGTCGGGGATTTCCCTGCGGATACAATCGTCGTAATAATCGATATCGACGCTGATCACGCAGCCGTTCTCCACCGCGCGCAAAGGCGCGTTCTCCTCCCGGAGCCGCCTCCACCGTTCCGCCGCTTCCGCCTTCTCCTTTTCCGTCAGCACTCTTTCACTGTCCGAAAAGGTCCCGAAAAGCTGCGCTTCCACATCGCCCCAGCCCCGGTATTTTACGACGCGGCCCCCTCTCGTTACCTCGCGCGGCAATTCCGCGACGCGGATTTCCGTTTCTCCGCCGCGCAACAAATCCGCAAGAAACAGCAGCCCGCATTGCGCGTCGGGCGTAGAATCCAGCCAGACCCTTACCCGGGACGAGGATTGCAGTTTCTGCAAATCGTTCATGCAATTTGCCCAAAATGTCTCGAAGGCGGCCTCCACGGCCTCCCGTCCGTTGCGCCCGTCAAAGGAAACCGACGCGCGTATATATTCCTTCCGCGGGCAATCTCCCCGACAGAGGGGCGAGCGGATATCCCCCTCCGACAGCATCAGGCAAATGCCCGCGATATCCTCTCTTTTGCCGCCCAGCGGCACCGCCGATTTCTGCAGCTCGTCCTGCCTTTTTCTGTATTCCTTCAAAGCCCTTCTCGCGGCAAAAAAGGAGAGTTTTTTATCCGCGATGATCCCTACCGTGCCGCCGACGGAATTTTCACATCTCTGCGCCACGGCCAAAGCGCCCTTTACGGACTCGTTAAAACAAACTTCCAGCATACTTTTCACCCCCGAGAAATCCGTTTATAAAAATTCCGCCCCCGAAAACCGGAAGCGGATTTCTTTTTTACAAACGCTCAATACCGCACGACCTCGACGGACGTGATGACGATCGGCTCCTGCGGGACGGAATAGGTCTGCTTTTCCTTGGCGGAACTGACGCTTTCGATGGGGTCGTCCTCGTCGACGGTGACGGTCACTTCGGGCGCGAAATCGGCGTCCTCGTCCCCGTACTCATCCTCGATATAAGCGGCGATCGCGTCTTTCAGATCGTCGAGGACGGAAACGCTGTCCTCGTTCAGTTCCCCGAAAGTGCAATAGGCGCTGTTGCTCGAAGAGCTGCTCGAAAGGGAGATATAGAACAGCGAAGTGGCGCTGTTATATTCGTATTTTTTCGGGTCGTAGCCGTTTCCGTCGGCGCGCTGCACATAGACGTAAGGCGTATTCTGTTTGGGCGTGTAATACATCGTCAGGGAGCCGTAACTCTGCTGCAAGGCCCCGCTCTCCACCTCGAAGCCGTTGGAGGAAAATTCCCCGTATACGGTATAGAGGGGCGTGTTCATTTCCTCGTCCTCCCAAACGGTCTGGGTCAGGTTCCAATCCCGGACGGTCTCGAAATAGTTCTTTTCGACGAGGCCGCCGTCCGCGGACCTGTTCGGGTCGTAGGTATATCCGCCCGTATACATTCTCGAATCGGCGACGTAGTTATGCACGCAAAGCCCGTCATAATACCCGTTTTCCGCAAGTTCGAGGAAATGCTGAACGGTAGAGGGCGCCAATTTTCTGTACAGCGTATATTCCAGCGTATAATCGACGTCGTTGAAGGAGATGTTGATCTCCACGCGCGGATGATTGGTCGTGCAGGCGGAAAACATGGTCACGGAAGCGAACGCGCTCGCCGCCGCAAGCGCCGCGCATACGGTTTTTTTCAAGGTCATTTTTACAGTCATCGAATTTCTCCATCGACGGATTTTGATACTCTTCTATTTTACCCCTTATTTACGTTTCCGTCAAGCACTTTTAAGCAATCGGCGCCGATTTTTACAGAAAATCCATAAATTACACAAATCGGGAGCAAAGCGCGGCGCCCCCGGCGTCTTTGCTTTTGCCCGGATATGCCTTCCGCCGCATTTTCCGAAATGGACGGACAAAAAATTACCGTCCGGAAATTTATCCCGCTGCGCTTTCCGCGGCAGATTCTCTCGGTAAACACAACCGAAAAAATTGCCGAACGTCAATTTTACTCCGCCGCCCGCTCGCCGATATCCGCGCCCCTGCCCTTTCGATAGGCAAGCCGTCGTTACCTTTCACCGCGCCGGCAATTGCGCGGGCGCAAGTCCGCAAAAAGGTCCCCGTCGGAAAAAGCCGCTTTGCCTCCCGTCCTGCCGCAGAGTCGCTCATCACCCTGTTCCCGTCAAAAGCAAAAGAGCGCGGTTTACCGCAGTTCCCATAGGGAATTTTCCGGTAAGTCGCAGGTTCAGCGTCAGGCGTGGCGTAATGCCACGCCTTTTCTCTTGCTCGTTTTAATGTTTTTCAGTTGTTTTCGTCAAGCTCGTCACC
>CALWAU010000073.1 GCA_944375795.1 uncultured Clostridia bacterium
CCCATCATCTCGACGTGCGCGGGAACGGAGGAAGAGCCCGCGAACTGCGCGTCCGAGTGCATTCTGCCCATCGTATCCGTCATGCCGTAGGACGCGGGGCCCGCCGCCATGTTGTCGGGGTGCAGCGTTCTGCCCGTGCCGCCGCCGGAAGCGACGGAGAAATACTTCACGCCGTTCTCGTTGCACCACTTCTTATAGGTGCCCGCGACGGGGTGCTGGAAGCGGGTGGGATTGGTGGAATTGCCCGTGATGGAAACGCCGACCTTTTCCAGCTTCATGATCGCCACGCCTTCGGGAACGTCGTCCGCACCGTAGCACTTGACTTTCGCGCGCTCACCCTCGGAAAACGCCTTTTCATAGACGACCTTCACCGTCTCCGTGGAGTGGTCGAACTCCGTCTCCACGAAAGTGAAGCCGTTGATTCTCGAAATGATATAGGCGGCGTCCTTGCCGAGGCCGTTCAGAATGACGCGCAGGGGCTTTTTGCGGACCTTGTTCGCGTTCTGCGCGATGGAAATGGCGCCTTCCGCGGCCGCAAAGGACTCGTGTCCGGCGAGGAAGCAGAAGCATTCCGTATCCTCGGAAAGGAGCATCGCGCCGAGGTTGCCGTGCCCGAGACCGACCCGGCGGTTCTGGGCGACGGAGCCGGGAATGCAGAAAGCCTGCAGGCCGATACCGATCGCGGCCGCCGCGTCGGAGGCCTTCTTGCAGCCCTTCTTGATTGCGATCGCCGCGCCGACGGTGTACGCCCAAACCGCGTTGTCGAAGCAAATGGGCTGCGTGCCGCGAACGATCTTTTCGCAATCGACGCCCTTGGCGAGACAGATGTCCCTGCATTCCTCCACGGAGGAGATGCCGTATTCCTTCAGAACGCCGTTGATTTTATCGATTCTTCTTTCATAACCTTCAAATAATGACATTAGCTTGTCCTCCTTGCTTACTCTTCCCGAGGGTCGATGAATTTCACGGCGCCCTGCTCGGCGGTGAATCTGCCATAGTGCCCCATCGCCTTCTTATAGGCTTCGTTGGGCTCCATGCCCTTCTTGATGAAATCGGTCATTTTGCCGAGGGAAACGAACTCGTAGCCGATCACTTCGCTGTTCGCGTCCAGCGCGAGGCGGGTGACGTATCCCTCCGCCATTTCCAGATACCGAACCCCCTTTTGCAGGGTGGAATACATCGTGCCGACCTGCGAACGATGCCCCTTGCCGAGATCCTCGAGACCCGCGCCGACGGGCAGACCGTCATCGGAGAAAGCGGACTGCGAACGGCCGTAGACGATTTGCAGGAAAAGCTCCCGCATCGCCGTGTTGATGGCGTCGCAGACGAGGTCGGTATTCAGCGCCTCCAAGGGCGTTTTGCCGGGAAGAATCTCGGCCGCCATCGCCGCGGAATGGGTCATACCGGAGCAGCCGATCGTCTCGACGAGCGCCTCCTGAATAATGCCTTCCTTGATGTTGAGAGTGAGCTTGCAGGCACCCTGCTGAGGCGCACACCAGCCGACGCCGTGCGTGAGACCGCTGATGTCCTTGATCTCCTTCGCGTGAATCCACTTGCCCTCTTCGGGAATCGCGGAATTTTCATGACGGGCAACGCCCGCGCCCTTGGCGACGCAGAACATCTGTGCAACATCTTGTGATATTGTCATTATGAATTCCTCCAAAAATATTGTTTTCTTGCCGATTTACCGGTCCCGGACGCCCTGCGGACCGGCAGACCCGCCCGAAACCTTATACAGTATACCACATTTCTTCGGAAATTTCAACAGCATATCGGCTGTTTTTTCCGTTTTTGGAAAAATTTTTCCGCGCATCCGGGCGCAGGCGAAGGCAATCTTCGGCAAAATTCCCCCATTCCGTTGTCTTTTTCCGCCGATCGTGCTATAATAAAAAAAAGCGCACCAAACTCGCGCCGCAAAAAACAACGGGGACACCGGTATGCAGATCGTAATCCGTTTTCTCGAATGGACCGCATGGGAAATGACGCCACCGGAGCCGTACGGGACCTTTCATCTCGTCTTTTGGCTCACGGGGCTTCCGCTCGCCCTGCTCGCGGCCTTTTTGCTGAGAAAATCGACGGAAAAAACAAACGCCCGGCTCCTGTTCGGCACCGGGCTGTTTCTGCTTCTTGCGGAGCTGTATAAACAGCTCTTTTATACCTTTGTCGTCGAAGACGGACAATATCGGTTCGACCGGATCCCCTTCCAGCTTTGCAGCATGCCGATGTACGCCTGTCTGGTTCTCCCCTTTCTCAGAGAGGGAAAATTCCGGCGCGCTCTTTGCACCTTTACGGCCTCTTTCGGCTTCATGGGCGGTTTCGTCTCCTATTTCTCCCCCGAAAGTATGTGCCTGCCCTATTGGACGCTGACGCTGCATTCCTTTTCCTGGCACATGATCCTCGTCTTTATCGGGCTGTATCTCTTTTTCAGCGGCAGAGCCGGAAACAGGCTCAGAGATTTCCCGCCCGCCGCGGCCGTCTATCTCTGCCTCTGCGTCGTCGCCTTCGGCATCAATCTCCTCTGCTACCGCTGTCCCGGGCCGGACGTCAACATGTTCTACGTCGGCCCCAAACCCAGCCCCTTGGTCATTTGCCGGGACATCGTGGCGCGTTTCGGCTGGGCGGTGAATACCGTCGTCTATGTCTCCGCGCTCACCCTCTGCGCCTTTGCCTTTTATTCCGCCTATCTGCTTTTGCGCAAAGCCGCGCAAAAACGTGCGGAAAAAAGCATACGGAAAAAGCATAAAACAACCCGCCCGCCGAGCGACGCAAAGACTTTCCATAAATCAATGCAATTTTCCCGCAACGGATTGTCCAAAGTCGGACAGCCCGAACCTCTGCGCTATCGCAAGACATGGAGCCGCAGAATCACCCATTCCGACAGACTTGTATACAATTTTGACGAGAACAAAAAAACTCATCATTGCCTGCATGGAACATTATGAAACAAAG
>CALWAU010000074.1 GCA_944375795.1 uncultured Clostridia bacterium
GTTTCCGGAGCTGAAGGATCCGAAGACGGGCTACTCGCTGATGGAGCGCACCGTTCTGATTGCGAACACCTCCGATATGCCCGTCGCGGCGCGCGAGGCGTCGATCTACACGGGCATCACGATTGCGGAATATTTCCGCGACATGGGATACAGCGTCGCGATCATGGCGGACTCCACCTCCCGGTGGGCGGAGGCGCTGCGCGAGATGAGCGGGCGTCTGGAGGAGATGCCGGGGGACGAGGGCTATCCCGCCTATCTCTCCAGCCGGCTTGCGGAATTTTACGAGCGGGCGGGCGTCGTCCGGCTTTTGGGCAAGGGGGACAGGACGGGTTCGGTCACGGCCATCGGCGCGGTCTCCCCTCCGGGCGGCGATCTGAGCGAGCCCGTTTCCCAGGCGACCCTGCGCATCGTCAAAGTGTTCTGGGGGCTGAGCGCTTCCCTCGCCTATCGGCGGCATTTCCCCGCGATCGATTGGCTGATCAGCTATTCGCTGTACGCGGATAAGATGAAGGATTGGTACGACGGGAACGTCGGTCGGGACTTTTTCACCTACCGCCGTTTCGTCATGCGCATTTTACAGGAGGAAGCGGCGCTGGACGAAATTGTCCGGCTCGTCGGCATGGACGCCCTTTCCGCAAAGGACCGGCTCACCATGGAGACGGCGAAAATCATCCGCGAGGATTATCTGCACCAGAACGCTTTTCACGAAGTGGATACCTATACGTCGCTGAAAAAGCAGTTTCTGATGCTCCGGCTGATTTACGAATTTAACCGCCTGGCGGGGGAGGCGGTGGCCGCGTATGCCGACCTCGACGAAATTCTCGCCTGCCCCTGCAAGGAGAAGATCGGGCGGGCAAAATATATCCCCGAGGAAAATCTCGCCGCGTTCGACGAAATTTTCCGGGAGATGAATACGGAGCTCAAGGCGCTGGCGGCGGGAGGCGGCGAAGAAGATGTTTAAGGAATACAAGACGATACGGGAAGTTGTCGGGCCCCTGATGCTCGTGGAGGGCGTCGAAGGGGTGAAATACAACGAATTGGTGGATATCGTGGGCAAGGACGGGGAGATCCGCCGCGGAAAGGTTTTGGAAATCGACCGCGACAAGGCGGTGGTGCAGCTCTTTGAAAATTCGCAGGGGCTGCGCATCTCCGATTCCCGGGCGCGGTTTCTGGGACACAGCCAGGAACTCGCCGTTTCCCGGGATATGCTCGGGCGGGTGTTTGACGGAATGGGAAATCCCCGCGACGGCGGGGCGCCGGTCATACCCGAAAAGAAGATGGATATCAACGGTGAGCCCATCAATCCCGCCGCGCGCGATTATCCCAACGAATTTATTCAGACGGGCGTCTCCGCCATCGACGGACTGAATACCCTCGTGCGCGGACAGAAGCTGCCCGTGTTCTCGATGAGCGGCCTGCCGCATGCCGAACTCGCGGCGCAGATCGCCCGCCAGGCAAAGGTGCGGGGCGGAGACAGCAAATTTGCCGTCGTGTTTGCCGCCGTCGGTATCACTTTCGAGGAAGCGCAGTATTTCGTGGACGATTTCCGCCGTACGGGCGCGATCGAGCGGACGGTGCTCTTTACCAATCTCGCCGACGACCCCGCCGTCGAACGCATCGCCACCCCCCGCATGGCGCTCACCTGTGCGGAGTATCTCGCCTTCGATTTGGGGATGCACGTGCTCGTCATCATGACGGACATCACCAATTACGCGGAGGCGCTCCGCGAAGTTTCCGCCGCGAGGCGGGAGGTCCCCGGGCGGCGGGGATATCCGGGGTATCTGTACACCGACCTCGCCTCCCTGTACGAGCGCGCCGGACGCATTCGCGGAAAAGAGGGTTCGATCACCCAAATCCCCATTCTCACGATGCCCGAGGACGACAAGACGCATCCCATTCCCGACCTCACGGGCTACATCACCGAGGGGCAGATTATTTTGTCGCGCGAGCTGTACAAGAAAGGCGTCAATCCGCCCGTGGACGTTCTGCCTTCGCTTTCCCGCCTCAAGGACAAGGGGATAGGCAAGGGAAAGACGAGGGAGGACCACGCGGATACGATGAATCAGCTGTTTGCGGCGTATGCGCGCGGGAAGGAGAGCAAGGAGCTGTCCGCCATTCTCGGCGAGGCGGCCCTCTCGGACACGGATAAGCTTTACGCGAAATTCGCGGAGGAATTTGAAAGGGAATACATCGACCAGGGATTTGAGACGAACAGGACGATCGAGGATACCCTCGACCTGGGCTGGAAGCTGCTCCGCATCCTGCCGCGCGGGGAGCTGAAACGCATTCGTCAGGAGTATATAGACAAATACCTGGGTGCGTCGGATACGGGAGAATAAGCGATGGCGAGACTCAATGTCAATCCCACCCGCATGGAGCTGAAACGTCTGAAAGGGAGGCTTTCCACCGCCGTCCGGGGGCACAAGCTGCTCAAGGATAAATCGGACGAGATGGTGCGGCGGTTTACGGAGATCATCAAGGAAAACAAACGGCTGCGCGACGAGGTGGAGGAGGAACTCGCCCGGACGCTGCGGCAGTTTTCGGTGGCGCGGTCGGTGACGCCCGCGTACGAGGCGGAGACGGCGTTTGCGATGCCCTCCGTCGCCGTCGGCGTGGAATGCGGCACGGAAACCGTCATGGGCGTGGAAGTGCCGAAGGTGTCCCTCTCGGACGGGCGGCGGACGGAGGGGCTGCCTTACGCCTATGCGGAAATCACGAGCGAGGCGGATTACTCGGTGGACATGGTTTCGGCGCTGCTGCCCAAAATGGTGCTGCTGGCGGGGACGGAAAAGACGATGCGCATGCTGGCGGCGGAGATAGAGCGGAACAAGCGGCGGGTGAACGCCCTCGAATACGTGATGATTCCGCAGCTCGAGGAGACCATCAAGTACATCAAAGATAAGCTGGACGAAAACGAGCGCGCCGCGGTGGTGCGGCTGATGAAGGTGAAGGGAAAGGCCTGAGCGCCCCTGCGCGGCGGGGACGGAAAGCCGCTTTTCCCCGGGAATCAAAAAAATTTTCCTGCTGTCAAGTAGTTGAGTAGAATTTTTTCAGAAAAATCGAAAAAAATTTTATGCGGATATAAAAATCCTGCCGGATATGAAGATTCGGCAGGATTTTTTATTCGTTTTGGTTGCTTTTACGTGTCAAATGTGAAAAATTATCAAAATTTCCGTAAAGCAAAATAGCCGTCGGCATGACGGCTTAAATCTGTCTATGCAATTCTTACAAAGAAGCGATTTGCTCGCGGAACTTTTCGGCGGGAGTGGCAAACCCGAATATCTCTCTCGGGTAGTCGTTCAACCATGTTTCGACAAATCGGACTTGCTTTTCAGTCACTTTCGTAAAGTCGGTACCCTTCGGAAGCAATCTCCGAATATCCCTGTTCAAGCGTTCGTTTGTGCCACGCTCGCAAGACGTATACGGATGACAATAATACAGCTTTGTCCGCCGTTCACCGAAAACAGAAGTTTCCAAGCCGGCAAAATCGGAGAACTCCACGCCGTTATCCACCGTAATCGATTTGAAAAGTTTCCGGAACATCTCTTTGCCGTATTGGCGTTCGAGGTCGTCGAGGGCATGTACAACGGTGTCTTTCTGTCTGTTCGGAATCTTGACAATGATTTCATATCGGGTAGACCGTTCGGAAAGAACGAGCAAAGTATCTTTGGTGTACTTTTTACCGACGACGCAATCCATTTCCCAATGCCCGAACTCCGCCCTGTCGAGAATCCCGGCAGGGCGATTTTCTATGCTGGTACCGGCAGACGCACGTTTTGCCGCAGGTTTGCGGTAATGCTTCTTTCTGTCGCCGACAGGCAGATTTTTCATGGTGAGATGAAGAAACAATCCGGTAGAGATATAGCGATAAAGAGTAGTTTTGCTGATGTCCGTAGAAAAGAGATGATTGCGTTTGATTTCGCCGAGAACGGCGCATGGCGAAAGTTTATCCTTCAAAATGCGTTTTTCGACATATTCGACAAAAGCATAATCCTTTCCGATTTTCAAAGGCGCGCCTTTGGATGTCATATTGAGGTCATATTTGTCCTGCGCAAGATTCGGACTATAACGCTTTACGAACTTGTAATGCGTTTCGCCCCAATCGTCGCGCCAGCTGCGTTCTTTATGCAGGTATTCGCCGCGTTTGATTTCGTTGTAGACGGTAGCGAGGCAAACGCCGAGTTGCTTCGCAATTTCCTTTTTGTGCATGCCGACTTTCAAACAGGCTTCCAGCTCTAATCGCTTTTGAAAGGTAAGGTTCGGTCTGCCTTTACGCGTCATTTTTTCTCCTTTGGGAATCCGACGTATATTCCTGCGGAAGGACAATTCCCGGCGCGTTCGTGCGGGGCAGGCGCTAAGCCGCTTTCCCCCGCCCGAACGGCGCCGGGGAATTTTTTCTGCGGCAGGATTGAGAAAAGGGGTCTTGCCCCTTCTCTCATCGGCTCCTAAGGGCGTCCGTCTGTTCCGTCTCCGATGCCTCGCCCGAATGGTAACGCAAGCCGTTGTTTCTGTCAAGGGTCGGCAAAATTTTTCCGAGTTATTTCCCGTAGGGCATAAGCTCGAAAAAATTTTACCTAAAATCCCCAAGGGCATGGAATTTTCCCCTTGACATCTCCGCCGGCTCGCAAAATTGAAAAGGGCGAGGCGATCGGAAGTGGAACATCCGAACAACGGAGCCGAAGGGATTCAACCCCGCGAGGCTTCCGAAAATGGAACTTCCGGTTTCGGTTGTCGGAAAACCCGAAAAAGTCGGACGCCCCGCAAGGGGCGGGAGAAAAAACAAAAGGCAGGTGAAAGGAGATGAACGAAATGACAGCGAGCGAAGTTTTGAAGCTGTGGGACGAACTGACCCGCAAGGGCTGGACGCCGGAAGAAATCCTCGATTTGCTCCGGAAAGTCGCAAGCAAATGAAAATAGCCAAGTCTACCGCGACACGGCAAACTTGACTATGTAACTCTCAATCTTAGCCGAACGGGGACGACGTTCTCCAAACTCCCCCCGAACGGCTACCGCGACGGAGGGCGACCACCTGCCCGCCCTCTGTCCGAACTTTTCTTTATTGTAGCACACCGGGACGAAAAAGTCAATCGATTTTCAGAAAATTTTTTTGGAGGCTTACTCATGATTTACAGATTTTTCAAAGACGTTGAAACGGTCGAAGAACTTTACAGCCAATATAAAAAGCTCGCCATGCAGCACCACCCCGACCACGGCGGACGGGTGGAAGATATGCAACAGATAAACGCCGAATATGACGACCTGAAAAAGCGGGTGGGAAACGTCCACAAAAACGCGACGGGTGAAACCTATCAGAGCGAACGGACGAACGCCGACGCCCCCGACCGCTTCCGGGATATTATAAACGCCGTCATCAATTTCAATATTGATTTGGAGCTTTGCGGGTGCTGGCTCTGGGCGTTCAACGCCTATGCCTATAAAGACGATTTGAAGGCGCTCGGATTCTTCTATTGTTCCAAAAAACGCGCGTGGGCATGGACGGACGAACCGACCAAAAAGAACAAATACAAAATGACGCTGGACGAAATCCGGGAAACGTTCGGAAGCGAAATCATCAAGACCCGAAAAGACGAAATCAAAAAACTGACGGGAGCGGCTTAACGTCGTTCCCGGGGAGGTATCATCATGGAAAACATCAAAGTTATCTATTTGAACGTCAAAAACAACAAGGCACCGGAATTTCTCGACATCCCGGATCAACTCGAAAGCTATTACAAACTGATTCAATGCCGATATATCGACATTGTACGCCGTAAAATCGGACAGCGGTACTTTAACATCGTCTGCGACGATGAAGGAATGCTTGCTGATATGGCGAAAATTTCGGCAATCTCCGACCTTGGGGAAATCATGTTAGTCGGCAATCTCATCATTTGTTCCGACAAAGTAACCGATGACGGCGAACTTACCGGATTAACGGACGAAGAAGCCGAATACATCAAAGAACGAATCCAACATCTCCAAACCCACCGATTTCGGGCAGGATATTATATCCTGACGCAATGCGAATATTAAAAAAATCGGCTGACCTATCGGCAAGACGGGGAAAGGAAATAGCATGAAATCAGAATGGAAATACTTGACGGGGAATCTGATAGTCACGGTCAAAGCGATCAACGAAAACGACGAACCGGAATATTTTGACTTTGCGTGTTACGTATCCTCAAACCTTAACTCCTACGATAAAATGGACAACTTGCTCGACATTGCACAGCACACCGCAAATCTGCGCGAATTATATCGTGCGAACATCGTGGACATAAAACAAAAATAGAAAAAGGACGGATTTTCCGTCCTTTTTTCAATGAGAAAATTGTTCGACGTCGTTTTGAAAATACCGTCTTCATCGACGGCAGACGTGGATTTGCTTCCCGCCGCTTTATCTTTCTGCACGGCATTCTTGCGTTCGGGAAGAACTTCGGCAAATGCCGAAAGTAAAACTTTCCTCTCGCGGTATCTG
>CALWAU010000075.1 GCA_944375795.1 uncultured Clostridia bacterium
ATACCTCGTCGAAGCGCGCGGAAGCCGGCGGGCAGACAAGCGAAGCCCGTCTGCCAGGCCCGCCCTGCGGCTTCTCCTCTTCCCCAAAAATCTCCTGTGGACATTTTTGGGGATACCCCTGTTGAGTAAGCTCCCCTCGGACTTCCGCAGGCTCCGCGCATAACTCGTAGCTCCGCGTTTTAACGGTATACGTTTTCGCTCGGCAGAGCGAAACGCGGAATACGTGCAGACAATCCCTCAGTCTGCCTGCGGCAGACAGCTCCCTTTACACAAAGGAGCCTTGGAAAAAACCGCTCCGCACCCCCTTTACACAAAGGAGCCAGGGAAAGGCGGCTTCGCAATCTGCTTCCTTTTTGCTCTGCTTTTCTTTGCGCAAGGGAAGGGCGGAAAGGGGAGCGCGGAGAAAAAAACAACCCCCGCGAATCGCTCGCGGGGGAATTTTTTGCTTGGGAGATATTCAGTTGTACGGAGCCTCTCGGTTATCCTCTCCCCATATATATCCGGAAAAATCCGGGCTGCGGTGTCCTCTGTTTTCCGCGCTGTATGCCGTTGCCCAAGGGGGTCAGATATTTACGGACTCCTCAATTTCACTGTACATTGGAGTAGCACCTCACTTCGATTTCCGCATAAAGGGTCAGGAATCTTCTGAACAAAATCATGGTCTTTCGATACCTCCTTTATTTTCTGAAACCTTTCGGTTCGGTTTTTACGTGCCGCGTCCCCGCGGCGCCCCGGCCGATCGACTTTGCGGCCTGCGAAGTTACTTGTTCATCGGTCTGACTCCTCGCTTTACTCAAAGGCTTTGACGACACCAGATCCTCTCCGCCTTTTGTACCTGTATTATAGCACAGAATTTTCTTCCTGTCAAGGGGTTTTTGAGAAATTTTTTCAAGAAATTTTTGTGAAGAACAAATGACGGCCGTGAGAAAGGGAAAGAGGGTCAGCGCAGGTCGTCGAAGGAGACCGTCACGTTCAGCTGCAGCCGGTCGAGAATGTCCTCCCGATAGGCGGAATAATAGGCGCTTTCAAACTTGCGTAGCTTTTCGGTCACCCCGAACAGGTCGCAGGCGCTGTCGCGGCTCTTTTCAAATACCGCCAGGATTTGCTCTTTTAAGGAGGTTTCCGCGTCGTCCAGCACCTTCCGCGGGACGGGATTGGTATCCGAAAGCTCCGGTACCGTCTGGGAGAAGGCCGCGCTTTCGATGCCTGCCACCGCCTTCACGTCGATGTCCAGCGTCGCCGCGGCATTGTCGTCCACGCGGAATTTTATGCGGGAACGGTTGCGCTTGATGTTCAGGGTATAGGGGACGCCGTCGCTCTCCGTCGTGTATGCCGCCAGGCGGAGCTTGTTGACGACGATGCTGAAGGCGAAGGTTTCCTCCGGCGTCAGCGTTTCCACCGCCTTGCCGTCCGAAAACAGCATCGTTTCCGCCGCGCTGAATACCTTTTCCCCGGCGCTTTGTCCTCCTCCCTGTCCGCCGCTTTTGCCGCCGCTCTCCTCCGGACCGCCCGCCGCGGCGGGGAGGGCGTCTGGCTTTGCGGAAAGGGCGCCCTGACCGCCTTCGCTGTCTTCGCTTCCGCCGCTTTGTCCGTCTTGGTCGGTTTGACCGGTTTCCTGTCCGGAGCTTTCCTCCAGGGTCTCGGGTTTGAGTATGGGAAGCCAGCCGCTGCGGGCGGATGAAAAGTAGCCCATGGCAAATTCGCGCAGCGTGGCGGGCGCGACCGTTCCCACCTTGCGCGCATGGTCGGACAGCACTTTGCCCGCCGCCACCGAGGAGATGGGGTCGATGGGCGTTACCGTGTCGAGGATTTCTTTGGCCGTGCCCTCGCAGGCCGCCACGAGACAGCGGTCCGACATATATTCGTCGCGGAGGAAAAAATCGAGCGCATCGAATACGTTCTGTCGTACCGTCCCTTCGCCGAGCACGACGAGGTTGCAGAACACGAGCTTGGGATACCAGCCCGTCTTGATGTTGATTTGGTTGAGGGCGTCCGCCACCGTTTCTCCGCGGCTTTCCATCTGCACCGCCTGCGCGTCCTTCCCCTGTGCGGAGGATTGCGGAACGGCGATTTGCGTCGTCACGATAAATTGGTTGTCCTCGCGATCGACGCCAACGGCGAGGACGAGCGCGGTCTTTTGAATATCGATGATCCCGAAGTCGTCGGAAAAGAAAAAAAAGATGAGCAGGGCTGCGATGAGCAGATAATATCGGACGGAATTACGGCTGTGCACGACTTACCTCCCCGGTTCTTTTTTTCCTTTCGGGCGGGCCCTTTTTTCCGTTTTCCGGCCGCTTTTTCTCCCTTTGCCTGAGGAACAGGCAGGCGAGGGGAATGACGTCGGCAAAGAGCAGAAATACCCAGAACAGGCGCAGGGAAATCGCGTAGTATATAACATTGTAATGTTTGACGGCGAGCAACGTATACAAAAAGAGCAGGACGTTGATCGCCGCGGAGAGGAGCACCCGTTTTTCCGTTCCGATCGCCCGCGCGAAACAGAGCACGGAGGATTGCAGCACAAAGGAATAGTAAAAGAGCAGAACGACGGTCATCATATAAATGAGCAAAAGGTCGAATCTGCCGACGACGGACAGGGCAGGGAAGTACTGAGCGGTTTTTATGAAGGCAAATTCCTGCCTCGGCGCGAGGGGGCCGAAGATGCCGTAGAACACGGCGAGGAAAAAGAGCACGAACAGCGCGCCCCCGCCGTAGGAGAGCATGACTTTTTTTCCGTCTCCCTTCCGGTAGCGGTAGGCGTCGAGGAGGGGAAGAATGAGGGCGGTGTCCGAAAAGTGCCCCGTCGTTTCCAGAAAACCCGTGGCAGTGGAGCGGAAGGGATTGCCGAATACAGGCAGAAGATTGGAAAAGTCTGCCGAACCCACCGACATTATCATCAGCCCGATAAAGGCGACGAGAAAGAGGGGCATGGAAATGTCCGCGCTCCTGCCGAAGGCTTTGAGATTTTTCGTGCAGATGAAGCCGCTGAGAAAAAAGAATACGCAGAAGATACTCATGGGCGGTGCCGAATCGAAAAAGGCGGTGTAGACGAAGCGTTCGAGGTCGAGCAGGGGCTGCAGGGCGGAAAACAGAAAATAGACCGCATACAACCCGTAGAGGATCCGCGCCGCGGGCTTGCCCAGATTGTCGGCGACCAGTCCGAAAAAGCCCTTGTCCGAACGCGAGGCGATAAAGAGCAGGGCCGCCAATACGCAGGCTTGCAGAAGATAGTGCGCCAGCGCGGGAAAAAGCAGGTCGCCCTTGGCGAAATAGGACAGCAGGGCGGGCATCGCGAGCAGTTTGGACGCGGGCACGAGAAAAGCGACGAAAAAGCAGAGCTGCCTGCCGTTCAGGACAGGTCGGTCCTGTTGAATGGGGTGGATTGCGGTCATGTCAGTTTCCTCCTTGGCCGTCCGGTTTTTCGTCCTCCCGTCCGGAGTCTTTTTCCGTTTCGTTTTTCGTCTCTGTCTTTTTTCCGGAACGGAGCCGGACTTTGTTGGGGGAGCGGAAGAGCGCGGGGCGCTCTTTCAGGCTCTGCAGATTATATTTGACGATGGAATCCTTCAGATCGTGCGGGACGAGCGGCGAAAAGGGGGCGAGCAGGGGCATTCCGAAGGCGTCCGCGCTGATGAGATAGTAGAGCAGAAAAGCCGCCAGCAGGACGATGCCGAAGGGGCCGATGCTGCCGGCGATGAGTAAAAACAGCCAGCGCAGAATGCTGCCCGCTTCGACGAAGTTGGGCACGGTGTACAGACAGATGCCCGAAAAGGCGACGATGATGATGGCGGGCGTGGATACGAAACCCGCGGACACCGCGGTTTCGCCGAGCACCAGCGCGCCGACCACGGATAACGCCATGCCCACGTATTTGGGCATGCGGATGCTCGCTTCTTTCAGCACTTCCAGGACGAGGAGCACGAGAAACATTTCCAGGCTGGGAGACAGGGGCAGGCCCTGAATGCTGCTGGCGATGGTCAGCGTGAGTCCGAGCGGGAGCAGCTGCAGCTTAAAAAGCTGGGAGCAGACGTAAAATGCGGGCAGCAGGAGCGCGATGAACACCGCGATGAAACGGATCGCGCGGAAAATCGTCGCCATGAAGGGGGAGACGTAGTAATCCTCGCTGCTCTGAAAATCCTCGATGAAGATGAAGGGGGCGGTGAGCGCGATGGGCGAGCCGTCCACGAGAATCCCTACCCTTCCTTCCGCCATTTTTGCCGCAAAGACGTCCGGTTTTTCCGTCGTGCCGATCTGGCGGAATACGGAATGTTTTCTCGGGGCGAGGAAATCCGCGATATAGGAGGAGTCGGGAATGTAGTCGATGTCGATTTCCCCGATGCGCTTTACGATTTCGTCTTTGATTTTTTCGTCCGAAATGCCTTTCAGCCAACAGACGGCGACGTTCGTCTCCGAGCGCCTGCCCACCTTGGATATTTCAAAGCGGAGCATCGGCGTTTTCAGGCGCTTCCTCAAAAGCGCCATGTTCGTCTTGATGTCCTCGATAAACCCCTCGCGCGGACCTTTCACCGCGATGTCGGTGGGCGGCTCCGCGACGGCGCGCACGGGCGGTTTTTTCGCCCCCACGATAAAGCCCTTGGCGATGCCGTCCGCCAGAAGCAGGCAGTTCCCGTCCAGAATTTCTTTCAGAAGCTCCTGTACGTCCTCCTGCTCCTTGATTTCGGGGAAGAGGAGGGAATCCTTTACCGTATCGGCATTCATCTCTCCCCTGTCCCCGTCGTCCGAGGGATTTTTCCGAATGCCGAGCTCGGCGAGGGGGCGCGCGGCGAGGTCGCCGATCACGGCCTTGTCCACGAGGCCGTCCGCATAGACGACGGCGCATTCGGTGCCGTCCCCGGCGCGGAAAGAATAGACGAGGATATCGTCGGCGGCGAGCACCCCCTTGATCGATTGTATATTGTCCCGAAGGTTTTTTGTCAGTTTTTCCACATACGGAGTATGTTTCTTTTTGCGGAATCTATGTGCGTTTTCCGACGGCCGGAAGAACAAAAAAGAGCTTTGCCCCTCGCGGGGCAAAGCCGGAGAATCAGCCGTCCGGATATCTCCGCACGGCGTCGAGGAGGCGGGCGAAGGCGGTGCGCTCGGCTTCCGGAAGATCCGGGAGATATTTTCCGAGTATCTCGCTTGTTTCGCCCGTGCCCTCCGCATTTTCCGCGGGCGGCGCGGCGAGTTCGGCCGCGGCGTCGCTCAGTTCCGGTTCTTCGAGATACCCGGACAAAAGCTTGCGGAAAACGGCGGAGCGAAGGTTTGCTTCCCCCTCTTTCGCGCTCGTTCCGCCCGTCGCGGCGGAAGAAAGAACGGAGGGGAGGGCACGGAGAGCCACTGCCGTTATGCCCGTTCCGAAGCCGCACCGGGCAATGAGCGCGGCGGCTGCGCCCGCATCGGAAAAATCGCGGACGGCGGCGACGAACCAAAGGGAATACAGCAGAATGCCCAGGAGGAAGGGCAGCCCCGCAAGCAGCTTTGCGGGCAGCTTTTTTCCGTACCTTTCGGGAAGCTTTTCGACGAGCGCGGAAATAAAACCGTTCAGAAGGCCGAGCAGAAATACGTCCAGCCCGGTTTCGTGCAGAAATTCCATAAGTCTGACAAAGGTCATGCGCTTTTCTCCTTTCTCGAAATTTTTCTTTCGGAAAGGGGTACAAAACCGTCGCCTTTTGTGCCCGTCGGCGCGGGGCGTTTTCCCCCGCTTTTCCCGTCGCGGATATATTATAACACGGATTTTTTCCCTGTCAAGAGGGGACTGACAGCTTTTTTTGTCGCGGTACCAACCCGAAGGGCCGCCCGTCCACCGCCAAAATGCGGAGGAGGGCGCAAGGTGTGCCCTTATATGCGTTTCGCTCTGCCGAGCGAAACCAATCCCCCCTTCATTTCCCCCCTTTACACAAGGGGGGCGTGTTTTGTGGTGCTACTGCGTCTTTACACAAAGGGGCGGCTCAGACGCTTTTCCCGAGGCTTCTTTGTGCAAAGAGCAAATCGGAGTGCCGCTTTTTCAAGGCGCCATTGTGCAAATTTGGAGCGGTAAAGCGGCTTTATTTCAAGGCTCCTTTGTGCAAAGGGAGCTGTCTGCCGCAGGCAGACTGAGGGATTGTCTTGCGGGCATATGCCCGCATTGACCGCAAAGCGGTAAAGACGCAAACCTTTGGTTTGCTTTTGTGGGGTCCTTTTGCGGGCTCCGCCGCCCTGCACCCGCAAGGGACATTGTCCCTTGACCCTTTTCCGGACTCCTTTGGACAGAGAAAGCCGGCGGCGACAGCCGTTTGAGGGATTGTCTGTTTGTATACTGCGTTTCGCCCGTTTCGCGCGAAACGCACAAAAAAACGCTCCTCCGAAAGGAGGAGCGCCCGCCCGACGGCGCCGGCTCAGTAGGGGAGCCGGGCGAGCCGTTTTTTGATGCTGCGGATACCCGCGCGGGCGGCGGAAACGCTGCTGCCGCCGACGCTGTTCCGGCTGTCCGCCGAATTGCGCGCTTTGACGACTTCCAGAATATCCGACCCGAAGGCGTCGCTGTGCTTTTTATATTCGTCGAGCGTGAGGGAGGCCAGCGTTTTGCCCTCGTTCAGGCATTGGCGGACGATGCCGCCCACGACGCCGTGCGCCGTGCGGAAGGGGACCCCCTTTTTGGCGAGATAGTCCGCCACGTCCGTGGCGCAGGTGAAATCCTCCGCCGCCGCTTCTTCCATGCGCTGCACGTTCGGGACGATCGAGCGCATCATTTCGGCGTAGATGAACAGGCAGTCCTTCACCGTTTTTTCCGCGTCGAACAGCCCTTCCTTGTCCTCCTGCAAATCCTTGTTGTAGGCGAGGGGCACCCCCTTGATGACCGTGAGCAGGGCGACGAGATCGCCGTAGACCCTTCCCGTCTTGCCGCGCACGAGTTCGCAGATGTCGGGGTTCTTTTTCTGCGGCATGATGGAGGAGCCCGTCGAGTAGGCGTCCGGCATTTCCCAGAAGCCGAATTCCGTCGAGGTGTATAAGATGGTATCCTCGCACAGCCGTGAGAGGTGCGCCATCGTAAGCGAACAGGCAAAGAGGTATTCCGCCGCGAAGTCGCGATCGGAGACCCCGTCGAGGGAATTTTGAGAGATTTCCGAAAAGCCGAGCAGTTCCCGCGTGATTTCCCGGTCGATGGGGTAGCTGGTTCCCGCCAGCGCGCCGCTTCCCAGGGGCATGACGTCCGCCCGCTTTCTTACCCCGACAAACCGCTCCGCATCCCGCAAAAACATTTCCGAATAGGCGTTGAAATACTGCGCGCAGTTGATGGGCTGGGCTTTTCTCAAATGGGTGTAGCCGGGCATGATATTTTTCACGTATTTTTCGGAGAGGGATACCAGGGAAGAGATGAGCGATTTCAGAAGCCCGACGATTTCCTCGGCGGAGGAACGGACGTACAGGCGGAAATCGGTGGCCACCTGGTCGTTGCGGCTGCGGGCGGTGTGCAGGCGTTTGCCCGCGTCGCCGATGCGGGAAACCAATTCGTTTTCGACGAAGGAATGGATATCTTCCTGGCCGGAAATTTCCAGCTTTCCGCTTTCGATGTCGGAGAGGATGCATTCCAGACCGCCGCGTATCGCCGCGCTGTCCTCCTCGGAGATGATCTTGCAGCGCCCGAGCATTTCGGCGTGGGCGAGAGACGCCGTGATGTCTGCCTTATACAGTTTTTTGTCGAAAGAAAGGGATTCGTTGAACGCGTCTGCGTCCGCCGCCGTGGGCGCGGCGAATCTGCCCTGCCACAATTTCATGTTCTGCCTCCGTTTTTCAAGTTTCTTTGCCGCGGCCGCGTTTGCGCGCCCGTTTGGCTTGACTTTTTCCGCGCGTTGGGGTACAATAGGAAAAGAATCTTTACGCCGCGGCTTTACACTTGCTATTTTACTATATTCGGGAGAAATTGGCAAGCCTTTTGCGGGGGCGGAAGGATTTTGAAGGCAATTTTGTATCGGAGGCGCGCCCTTATGATCATTCTGGGCATCGATCCCGGCATCGCCACGATGGGGTACGGCGTGGTGGAGAAGGACGGAAACGGCAATTGCCGTGCCGTGGATTACGGCGTGGTGGTCACGCCCAAGGAGGAGACGCTGCCCGTCCGCCTGGCCATGCTCGAGGAGGGCGTCAATAAGATTATCGACCGTTTTTCGCCCGAGGAGATCGCGCTCGAAGAACTGTTCTTTACCAAGAACATCACGACGGGAATCGCCGTCGCGCAAGCCCGCGGCGTGACGCTGCTCGCCTGCGTCAAGAAGTGCGGGAAACTGTTCGAGTATACCCCCATGCAGATCAAACAGGCCCTGACGGGCTACGGGCGGGCGGATAAGAAGCAGATGCAGCAGGTCGTCGCTTCCCTGCTGCGGCTGAAAAGCATTCCGCGTCCGGACGACGCCGCCGACGCTTTGGCCATTGCGCTCTGTCACGCGTTCGTGAGTCGGTTCGGCACGCTGTTCGCGGTGGAAAACAGCACCCGGACCAAGGGAAAGAACGCCGTGACGGGAAGTTATTTCAAGTCTGCGATGGAGTTGGACGAGCGGATACGCAAAAAGTAAATACAGAAAATAAAGAGGAAGAAGTGTGTCGGGCGGCGCGCAGCACGCGGAAAAACGGCCCGACGGGAGGCAGGAGATGATTGCATATATTAGGGGCAGGGTTTTGACGACGACGGCGGAGACGATCATCGTGGACGTCGGGGGCGTGGGCTACGAGCTGTATTGCTCGGGGGGCGCGTTTTCCAAGGCCGCGGCGGGGGGAACGGTGGAATTGTATACTTACCTGCAGATGAAGGAGGACGGCATGACACTGTTCGGCTTCGCCTCGCCCAAGGAAAAGGAATTGTTTTTGAAGCTGACTTCCGTATCCGGCGTGGGGCCCAAGCTGGGAATCGCGGTGCTTTCGGCGCTGAGCGCGGACGATCTCGCGGCGGCGATTGCGACGGCGGACGTCAAGCGCCTTTCGACGGTGAAGGGACTGGGCAAAAAGACGGCGGAAAAGATAGTGCTCGAGCTGCACGGTAAAATTTCCGCGGCCGAGGTCATCAGCGCGGCGGGCGGCGAACTTGGCGGCGCGCTTTCCGAGGACAGGCTTTCCGCGGCGGACGAGGACGCCGTGGCTGCGCTCATGGGGCTGGGATTCAATCGTGCCGACAGCGTCCGCGCGGTGCGGCGCGCCCACGAAGGGGGGGCGGGGAGTACGGAGGAAGTGATAATGGCCGCCCTCAAATCGGGGGTTTAAGATGTGATGCATCGCCCGATACGGCGTTGCCCTTGCGCGCTCCTCGGTCATGTACTTCTTTGTACGCTCCCGTCGTCGTTTGCGCGGGCGCCTTGTCTCGGACGCGCCTGACATCTTAAACCGTCGGTATATCCGACCCGGTGGAAATTCAGGCGTGTATTGCCCGATATGGCGTTGTCCTGCGCGCTTTTCGGTCACGTACTTCCGTATGCGCCCCGTCGGCGCAAAAAAGGAGAAAATATGCGGGTTGCGGAAAAGAAAATTGTTCTGAAAGAGGGGACGGAGTGCCTGCTGCGCAGTCCGGAGGAAGAGGACGCGCCCGCCGCTCTGAAATTTTTTCTGACGGTGACGGAAGAATCTCCTTATCTCCTCGCCGAAACGAAAGAATGCACCGTAGAGAAAGAGAGAACAATTCTGCGTCGGCAAATCGAGGACGAGAACGGCGCGATGATTGCCGCCTTTTTGCGGGGCGGCGGAGAAATTGCGGGGCTCGTGTCCGTGCGGCGGGTGCGCGCTTCGGAGAAGCTCCGTCACAGGGCGGAGCTCGGGATTTCCGTCGTCGGAAAATGGCAGGGGAAAGGGCTGGGCAGCGCTCTGCTGTCCGCCGCGGAGGAATGGGCGAAAAAAGAGGCGCTCAAACAGCTGGAACTGAGCGTGTTTTCCGAAAACCGAAGGGCGCTGTCGCTGTACGAAAAATTCGGCTACGAAATCTGGGGCGCGCGGAAAAACGCCTTTCGGTTTGCGGACGGCAGATATAACGACGAAGTGATCATGGGAAAATTCCTTTGAGGGGCAGTTTGAAAAGTGGACGGGCAGGGTTGAGACGAATGCAATTTTTTGCCCGCCCGGCGCCGCAGAATCAGGAAATTACGGAGAAAGAAATATGTTCGATGACGGATACGAGGGCGACAATCTGATCGTCAGCACCAAAACGGAATACGACGCGGAGGAAAACGTGCTCCGCCCCAAGACCATGGCGGATTACGTCGGGCAGGAAAAGGTAAAGGAGAACCTCAACGTCTACATCGCCGCCGCCAAACAGCGGGGGGAGGCGCTTGACCACGTCCTTTTGTACGGCCCGCCCGGCTTGGGCAAGACGACGCTGGCGCACATCATCGCCAACGAACTGGGGGTGCAGATCAAACTGACGAGCGGCCCGGCGATAGAACGCTCGGGGGACCTCGCCGCCATTCTGACCAACCTCAACGACCGAGACGTGCTGTTTATCGACGAAATTCATCGGCTCAACCGCTCGGTGGAGGAAATCCTCTATTCGGCGATGGAGGATTACGCGCTGGACATCATCGTCGGCAAGGGGCCGTCGGCGCGCAATATCCGTTTTTCGCTCAAGCGGTTTACGCTGATAGGGGCGACGACGCGGGCGGGAATGCTGGCCTCTCCTTTACGCGACCGGTTCGGCATCATCAACCGCCTGGAGATCTATACGCCCAAGGAATTGCAGAAAATCGTGACCCATTCCGCGGCGGCCCTTAATATCTCTATCGAGCCGGAAGCGGCGGAAGAAATCGCGCGGCGCAGCCGCGGCACGCCGAGAATCGCCAACCGCCTTTTGAAGCGGGTGCGGGATTTTGCCGCCGTCAAGGGACACGAGAAGGTGACCCTCTCCGACGCGCGCTTTGCGCTCGAACGGCTGGAGATCGACGAATTGGGGCTGGACCAGACGGACCGCAATCTCCTGCGCGCGCTCATCGAAAAGTTCGGCGGCGGGCCGACGGGGCTGGAGACGCTGGCCGCGGCGACGGGCGAGGACGCCAACACGATAGAGGACGTCTACGAGCCCTATCTTCTGCAACTCGGCTTTATCGCGCGCACGCCGCGCGGACGGGTCTGCCTCAAAGACGGATACGAGCATATGGGCGTGCGCATCAGCGAGCGGGCGAGAAGGCAGATTTCCTTGTTCGAAGCGGACGATTGAAGGACGATGAGACAAAACGGGCAGGACAGGGATTTAGCGAGTGCGGATTGACCGCGAAAAACCGAGGCGTTATGGAAGAGACGAAAGAAAAAGTACAATACAAAAAGAGCGATTTTTATTACGCGCTGCCGGAGGAGCTGATCGCGCAGACGCCCGCGGAGCCGCGGGATTCCTCCCGCCTGCTCGTATACGACAGGAAAACGGGGAGCATCGCGGACAGGATTTTCCGCGACCTCGGCGATTATCTGCGCCCGGGCGACGTGTTGGTGGTCAACAATACCAAGGTGATCCCCGCGCGCATGTACGCCCTGACCGAGTACGGCGGGGTGGTGGAAGTGCTGTTGCTCCGCCGCTTGGACCTCCGCACCTGGGAGGTGCTGATGAAGCCGGGCAAAAAGGGAAAAATCGGCGTTTCCATGAAGGTGAACGACGAATTGTCCCTGACCGTCAAAGGGATTACGGACACGGGCGAAAGGATAGTGGAATTTTCCTGCGAAGGGGTATTCGAGGATATTCTTTCCCGCGTCGGGACGATGCCTCTGCCCCCCTATATCCGGGAAAAGTTGGAGGACCAGAGCCGTTACAATACCGTATACAGCAAGGTGGACGGTTCGGCGGCGGCGCCGACGGCGGGGCTGCATTTTACCGAGGCGCTGCTCGATTCCCTGAAAGCCAAGGGGGTGGAAATCGCCGAGATCCTCCTGCACGTGGGCCTGGGTACCTTTCGTCCCGTCAAGGAGGAAATCATCACCGACCACAAGATGCACACGGAATTTTATCGCGTGGACGAGGGGGCGGCGGAGATCATCAACCGCGCAAAGCGGGAGGGGCGGCGGGTCATCGCCGTGGGCACCACCTCCGTGCGCACGCTGGAGAGCGTCGCGGATGAAAAGGGATTTGTCCGCGCGTGCAGCGGCGAAACGGATATTTTTCTGTATCCGCCCTACCGGATGAAATGCGTGGACGCCCTGATCACCAATTTTCATCTTCCCGAGAGCACGCTCATCATGCTGGTTGCGTGCATGACGGGCCGGGAGGAGATTTTGCGGGTGTATGAGTATGCGGTGGAACACGGGTATCGCTTTTTCAGCTTCGGCGATGCGATGCTCATTTTATAACCGTTATAACTGCTTATAACCGTTATAACTGCCGCAATGCGCTGCGGCGCGCCGACGGAGACGCTTCGATAGAGAGGGAGGATATTTTTATGAACGCGGAAGAACGCAAAACCAATCAGTCGGAAGAAGATTACCTGGAAAGCATTCTCATTTTGAGCGGACAGCTGCCCGTCGTGCACCGCATCGAGGTGGCCAAGCGCCTCGGCGTGTCCCAGGCCGCCGTCAACAAGGCGGTGAAGCTTCTCCGCGCCCGCGGCTATGTATACGAGGATGGCAAGCACCTCTATCTCACCGAAAGCGGCAGGGCATATGCCTCCGCCGTTTACGAAAAGCACTGTATCATCCGCGATTATCTGATCGCCCGCGGCGTCTCCCCCGAAGCGGCGGAATCGGACGCCTGTAAAATGGAACACCTCGTGAGCGAGGAGACCTTTCTCATGATGAAACGGTCGGTGGCGGAAAGGGAGCGTTGATCCTTTCCGCTTTTTTATCCTTTTTTTCTTTGCGCGAGCCCATGCGCCGTTTGTCGCAGACAATTCCTCGGTCTGCCTGCGGCAGCCGCCTCCCTTTGCGCAAAGGAGCCTTGAAAAAACAAGTGCTTTGATTTGCTTCCCTTGCGCGAGGGAGGCTTTTTATTTTTTGCCGAGTTTGTGGGCGGCTTTCCGCAAAATTTGAGAAAATTTTTTAACTCAGGTTAAAATTTTCTTGACAGGAGCATAAAATGATGATATAATACAAACGAAATTTAACCGCGGTTGACTTTTATCGTAAAAGCGGGAACCGAATCCGCAGGGAAAATCGGCCTTTCTTTTTGACATTGAAATTAACCTAGGTTAAAAAAATAAAGGAGGAAGGAAAATGCCCTTAAAGATGGCGCCTCTCGGAGAGGAAGTGGAAATCAGACGGCTGGCGGCGGACGAGAAGGTGAAAAGGCACCTGGAAAATCTCGGCCTCGCGGTAGGGCAGAAGGTGACCGTTCTCAGCGCACAGGGCGGAGCGGTCATCCTGAAAGTGAAGGACGGGCGAATGGCGCTCGACAGGGAAATGTCCGCGGGCATTTTCGTGGCGTAAATCGGATTTTGCCCGCCCGTATTTTTCCTTCGGCCGACGGATTTTGCCGCGGGGAATGGGACAGGGTTGAGATGAATGAAAAATCGATAAAAAGTCACTGAAAAAGGAGACAGAAAATAATGGCAAAGCTCTTATCGGATTTTGCGGTGGGCGAAAGCGGAAAGATCCTTTCCGTTTCGGGCTCGGGCGCGGTCCGCAGGCGGCTGTTCGACATGGGCGTGACGCCCGGGGCGGACGTACTGCTGCGCAAGAAGGCGCCGCTCGGCGATCCCATCGAGATCACCATCCGCGGCTACGAGCTGACCCTGCGCAAGGCAGAGGCGGCATGCGTCGGGATGCAGAGCGCAAAGGAGGCGGCGAAATGATGAAATTCGCACTGGCGGGCAACCCCAATTCGGGCAAGACCACGCTGTTCAATGCCCTGACGGGCAGCACGGCGCACGTCGGCAACTGGCCGGGCGTCACCGTAGACAAGCGGGAAGGCACCTGCAAAAAGGGCGGGGAAGCGGTGAATATCGTCGACCTGCCCGGCATTTATTCCCTTTCCCCCTATACCCCCGAGGAAGTCATCGCCAGGAACTTTCTCCTCGACGAGCGGCCGGACTGTATCATCAACATCGTGGACGCGACCAATCTCGAACGCAACCTGTACCTCACCACGCAGCTGCTCGAGGTGGACGTCCCGGTGGTCGTCGCGCTGAATATGGCGGACGTGCTCATCAGGAACGGCGACAAGCTGGACGTGGATACGCTGGAAAAGAGAATGGGCGTGCCCGTCGTGGCCATTTCCGCCCTTCGGGACAAAAACACCGAGCTGCTCATGAAGCGGGCTTTGGCCGCGGCGAAGCAGAAGCGGGAAGGAAGCACCGTTCTGCGGGGCAGCGCGCTGGGCGCGGCGATCGGGTATGCGGAATCGGCGCTGGCGGGCAAGAAGGTTTCCGCGCCCCTCTTTCACGCGGTGAAGCTGGCGGAAAGGGACGAGTTGGAAGTGAAGGCGCACCCCGCCGAAGCGGACGCCGTGGAAAGGTTCATGAAGGAACACGGCTGCGACAAGGGGGAGTTCGGAAGCGATTGGGAAGCGGAAATTGCGGACGCGCGCTATAAGTACATATCCGAAAATTTCTCGCCGCTGCTGAAAAAATCGGAGAGATCCGAGGCGGCAAAGGAGACCCGCTCGGACAAGGCGGATAGGGTGCTCACCAATAAATGGGCGAGTATTCCCATCTTTTTGCTCATCCTGTTTGCCATTTTCCACCTGACCTTTTCGGAGGATCTGCTCTATCTCGGCGCCATCGTCAAACCTTTCGGCAGCTGGGCGGAGGAAATTTCCGGGACGGCGTGGGGCGGCGTGTTCTTTACGTCGGGGCTCAATTCGCCGGGCGTCATTCTGATGAACGCCCTGACGCTGCTCACCGATACGCTCACCGAGCTCGCGGGGCGGGGCATGGAAGCGGCGAACGCAAGCGCCTGGGCGGTGAGCCTCGTCTGCGACGGCATTTTGGGCGGACTCTTTTCCGTGCTTTCCTTCCTGCCGCAGATCCTCGTGCTCTTTCTGTTCTTCTCCATTCTGGAGGACAGCGGCTATATGGCGCGCGTGGCGTTCATTCTCGACAGAATTTTCCGCCGTTTCGGCGTGTCCGGCCGGGCGTTCATGCCCATGATCATGGGCTTCGGATGCAGCGTGCCCGCCATGATCAATACCCGTACCCTCGCGGACGAAAAGGAGCGCACGGCTACCATCCGGGTCATTCCCTTCTTCTCCTGCGGCGCGAAGCTGCCCATTCTCACGGCGATTGCGGGCGGCATCGTCATGAAATTCGGGGTCGGAAATGCGGACGTCATCACCTATTCGATGTACGTGCTCGGCATGGCGGCGGCGGTCGTGTGCCTGCTCGTGATGCGCAATACCACCATGAAGGGGGAAACGCCTCCGTTCATCATGGAATTGCCCGCCTATCACGCGCCCCGCTTCCGCAATCTCATGCTGCACCTCTGGGATAAGCTCAAGCATTTCGTCAAAAAGGCGTTTACGATTATTCTCGCCTCCACCATCGTCATCTGGTTCCTCTCCAACTTCGGCTGGGATTGGATGTACGTGGGCGAGGAGTTGGACAGCTCCATTCTCGCTTCGCTCGGCAAGCTCATTCAGCCTGTCTTTACGCCGCTCGGTTTCGGCTCGCAGCTTTCGGCGTTCGGCTGGGTGTTCGCGGTGGCGGCCGTCACCGGTCTCATCGCCAAGGAGAACGTCATCGCCACCTTCTTCACGCTCGCCTGCTGCATCGTTTCGGCGGCGGGGAACGGCGCTCTGACCGGCTTGCCCGAGGAGACGCTCGCGGCCATTCTCGAACTCATCGAGAGCGGAGAGGCGAGCGAGGACGGCGTCCTCGAGGCGGTGGCCATGATCCAGGCGACGGGTATCACCATTCCCGCGCTCCTGTCCTTCATCGCCTTCAACATGACCACCATTCCCTGCTTTGCGGCGGTGGCGACGGCGAAGGCCGAACTGCCCAAGGGCAAGATGAAGTGGACCATTCTCTTCTGGCTGGTGGCGTCCTACATCATCTCGGCGGCGGTGTATACCATCGGCAGCTGGTGGTGGACGGCGTTTATCTGGCTGGCGGCGGCGGTGATCGTCGCGGCGATTATCGTGCTGAAAAACAAAACGGACAAAAAATATACCCGTAAATCCCGCGCGGACGGCGCGGACGCCGCCGCGGCGTAACGGGGGCGTCGGCTCCGGGCGTTGCCTGCGGCGCGCCCGGGTCTGACGGGAAAACGGCGGGAGAGCCCGCAAAGGAGGACGTATGCAGCCTATCGAAATTATTGTCGTCATCCTATCGGTCGCCAT
>CALWAU010000076.1 GCA_944375795.1 uncultured Clostridia bacterium
CGCGGCGGGGGTGCAGATCGCCGAATGGGACGATCTCCTCATCGCGCTCTGCCGCCGTCTGGACGACTTCGTTGCCAAGGGGTGCAAAATTGCCGATCACGGGTTCGCTCGTTTTCCCAAGGCGTATGCGGGCGACGCGGAGGCTCGCGCCCTCTTCCGGCGGCGGGAAAATCTGTCGGCGAAGGAGAAGGAGAAACTGTTCGGCAATCTCCTCCTGCGGCTGACGCGGGAGTACGGCAGGCGGGGGATGCTCATGCAGACGCAGACGTGCGCGTGGCTGGAGAATACCACGCTCGTCAACATCGGGGTGAAGAAAGGTACGGAAGACACCGATTTTTCGACGACGCTGAATGTTACGGAAATCTATCTCGGAATCGACAAGACGGCGGACGAGATGCTCGCCCATGCGTTTGACGCGCAGGAGGTAACCGTCACGAACAATGCGGAAAGCCTCGTCACGGTGACCGGAGCGCCCGATGGGACGTATGCTTACGGGGATACGGTAACCGTCACTCTGAACGTACAGGAGGGCGCCGATATCCTCGTGCTGCTCAACGGCATCCCGCTCGTGCCCGAAACGGACGGAAATACGTATACTTATACCTTTGCGGCAAGCATCGTCAATGAGCTTACGATCGACGAAATTGTCCCGGCGGACGTTTCCGTTACGGTAAACGCGGCGAGCGGCATGGCGGCCGTTGCGTCCGTGACCCTGGAGGACGAATACGGCAACGCATACGAACTCGCGGCGGCGGAAGGCGTCTGGACGGCGGAACTGCCCAACGGGGAATATACGGTAACGCTCATGACGGCGGAGGGATTTACTTATATTCTGCCCGAATCGCTGACGGTGGCGGAGAGTGCGCAGCTTTCGGTCACGCTTGACGGGACCAATTGGGTGGAAGGCGCGTTCATCGACGTCGAGGGTGAAAAGACCACGACGGAGGGCAGTGCGGCGTTCAACACGACGCTCTGGTCGGCGGCGGCGAACACCTCGATCGGCTCCGAATACACCTTCTTCAGCAAGTATGCGCTGGACATCGCGACGCTGCAGAATGACGGCGGCGGCATGACGTCCGACTTCCGTCTGGATTTTGCCAACGGTAGCAATCTCCGTATCACTATCTGGAAGAGCGGCGGGGGAACCGGTTACGGCATCAACTTCCGCCTGAACAACGCGGGTGCGACTTCGGCGGAAACGGGCAGAAATCTCGTGAACGAAGCGGTGATGCAGTCCTGGCTTACCGAGAAGGAGATCTATGTCGCCGTGGAAGTGTCGGGGACGACGATTTCGGTATATTTCATCGACGGAGCGGGCAATTCGCTGCTGGCGCATTCGATGACGTATGACTGGCTGGACGACACGACGATGACGGCGATCCTCGTCAAGAAAGGGACGGAGGACACGACGGGCGCGGCGCTCACGGTGAGCGAGATTTCCGTCGGCGTCGGGCAGACTTTGGAAGATATCCTCGCGGAGAAATTCCCCGCCGGGGAGGCAGCGGAGGCGTAATTTTCCGAAGTGTTCGGGAAATGCGGGTCGGGCAGCCCGGAAACGGGTTGCCCGATTTTTCAGTAAAGAAAATAATTTCGGAAAAAGGAGAAAGATTTATGTTGTTTACCGACGTGAGCGGTACGAAAAAAAAATTTGCAAAAGACCCCGCCGTCGTGCATTGGCAGGGCAGATATTACCTGTACTATTCCGTCTTTTTGCCGGACGGAGTGGGGAAAGAGGTGTTGGGGATCGGTATCGCCGCTTCCGACGACATGGAGCATTGGAAAAAGCTCGGGAATTTTCCGCTGACGCAGCCGTGCGAAAAAAACGGCGTCGGTGCGCCCGGCGCCATTGTCCTGGGCGGAAAAATACACCTTTTTTATCAGACCTACGGAAACGGAGAAAAGGACGCAATCTGCCATGCCTGGTCGGAGGACGGCAGGACGTTTGAGAAAGACGATACCAATCCCGTCTTTTCGCCGTCCGACACCTGGTGCTGCGGCAGGGCAATCGACGCGGACGTGTGCGCGTTCGGGGACAGAGTGTATCTCTATTTTGCTACGCGCGACCATGAAATGGAGGTGCAAAAAGTCGGCGTTGCGAGCGCGGCGATCGATGGCGGCTTCGGCAGGGGCGAATGGAGGGAATGCCTCGCGCAGTCGGTCGTCGCGCCCGAATATAAATGGGAGGGCAGGTGTATCGAGGCGCCTGCCGCGCTGGAAGAGGGGGCAGGGTTTGGATGTTCTACGGCGGAAGCTATAACTGTACCCCCCAGCAGATCGGCGTCGCTGTCAGCGACGACGGCGTATTCTTCCGAAAGCTGTCCCCAAAGCCCT
Organism: uncultured Clostridia bacterium; assembly: GCA_944375795.1. Lineage (GTDB taxonomy): Bacteria > Bacillota > Clostridia > Christensenellales > Borkfalkiaceae > Scatosoma. The sequence continues at coordinate 2,332 of CALWAU010000076.1, forward strand.
TCCTTTCCAACGGGCAGGCGGGGAGCTGGAACGCGAGTGAATCGGGACATCCCTATGTGTTCCGTTACGACGACGGCGTGGTTTGGCTGTTTTATCAGGGCAGCCCGGACGGCGGCGAATCCTGGTATTTATCTAAAGTCAAAGTGGATTTTTCGGACGGAAAACCCGTATTGATTTGGTAAAAGCAGATTTATGCGGCGTGTTCCGGATTGCAATAATTTGTAAACTGTTTACAAAAATACGGATACCGCCACATCACCGGCGACTGTTACGTTACGGATAAGTTATAAGAAGTATTATTACAATCCGCAGGGCTCGGTAATCCGCACGGAAAGCTGGACGGAGGGAGAAGAAAACACGACGGGCAGGAACATAGAAGAAACGATCTACGACGAGAACGGAAATGTCGTAAAATCGTTTACATACAACAGCCTGGACAGCGGGTCGAAGTTCTATACGGAAAGCGAATACGCGGAGGACGGAAGCGTAACGGCGGACGTGGACGCCACGGGCGAACATAAGACGAAGTACGAATATGT
>CALWAU010000077.1 GCA_944375795.1 uncultured Clostridia bacterium
TGGAATCTCGTCAACACCATCATCGGCATGGTTTACGATTTCCTCCCCTTCATGATTTTGCCTATCTATACGACCATCATCAAAATCGACAAAAGCTATCTGGAAGCTTCGAGGGACCTCGGCGCCACGGGCGCAAAGACCTTTCTGAAAATCACTCTCCCCCTCTCCAAAGCGGGCATCATGAGCGGCATTTCCATGGTCTTTCTCCCCTCCATGACAAACTATGTCGTTTCCAACTGGCTCACTTACAACAATACAGCGATCATCGGCTCCTTCATCGAACAGGCGTTCCGCAACACCCTCTGGAACCAGGGATCGGTGACCGCGCTCATCCTGCTCCTGCTCATGTTCCTCATGACATGGTTGACGGGCGGATTTAAGGAAGACATGCAGGCGGAAGCAAGAGGTACTTCGTTATGGTAAAAATCGGAACTTGTCTCAAATGGTTTTTCATCGGGCTCGTCATCCTCTTCATCTATGCGCCCATAGTGCTGCTCACCGTCAACAGTTTCAATGCGAGCGACCGCATTCAAATATGGGAAGGATTTAGCCTCGAACACTACAAATATTTCTTCGATTTCGACCACGAACCCCTGCCCATCGTTTTGCAGACCCTGGCGCTGGCGGCGATCGTCGCCACCCTGTCCACTCTACTCGGTACAGTCGGCGCCATCGGTATCTTCTATTCCAAAAAGAAAGTGGCCGGCGCGCTTTCGGGCGTCAACCGCATCCCTATCATCAACGCGGAAGTGGTCACGGCGATTTCTTTCGCCCTGCTCATCACCGCGTTGAACGTGAATAAATCCACCTTTATCCCCCTGATTCTCGGGCAAATGGTGCTGTGTACCCCCTTCGTCGTCCTGTCCGTCATCCCCAAGCTCAAACAGATGGACAACAATTTGTACGAGGCGGCGCTCGACCTCGGCGCCACGCCCACGCGGGCACTGTTCACCGTCATCATCCCGCAGATCCTTCCCGGCATCCTCTCCGGATTCCTTTTGGCAGTCACCCTTTCCCTCGACGACTACGTCATCGCGGCTTACACCAAGCCTAATTCTTTCCAAACGATCAGCACGCATATCTACGGGCTGACAAGGGGCAGACATGTCGAAGAAATCAAGGCGTCCTATTGGGCGTTTACGGCAATCATCTTCTTCATCATCGTCGTTGCCGTCGTCACCGCCAACGTCATATCTCTCAAAAAGAGCAAAAAATCAACCGTCAAGGAGTAAAAATAATGAAAAAACAACTTTCCCTTCTGCTTGCTTTTTCCCTCGTTTCCGCGTCCGCGGCTGCCCTTTCCGCCTGCGGCGACGACACACCCGTCCTCCGCGTCGCCAGCTGGGAGGAGTACATCGATGAAGGCGGCGACGACAGCTATGTCGAAGGCAGCGCCCCTCTCTATGAGGAGTTTGAAGACTGGTATTTTGAACAAACCGGAGAAAAAATCCGTGTGGAATACATTCCCCTGACGGATAACGAGGAAATGTATAACAGAATTCAGCTCGGCGATACTTTCGATCTTCTCTGCCCCTCCGAATACATGATCATGAAGCTCGCGGCGGAAGACCTCATTCAGCCCTATCCCGAATCCTTCTACGACGTAAACGTGGAGACCAATTATTACGCGCAAAACGTGTCTCCGTATATCGCGGAAACGTTCAGCGCCCCCATCGCGGAGGGCTCCGATCATACCTGGGCGGATTACGCCGCCGGCTATATGTGGGGCACGACCGGATTCGTATTCAATCCCGAAAACGCGAACGCGGAGGACATGAAGACGTGGGACGCCTTCACCAATCCGACCTACACCAAGAAGATCACCGCCAAAAACAACGTCCGCGACAGCTATTTCGCGGGGCTCGGCATCTATTACGAAGACGAACTTCTCGAACTGAAATCGCAGCTCGAAAGCGGAACGATGAAAGAAGACGAGTACAAAGCGACACTCTCCGAAATGATGAATGACACCACGCCCGAGACGATGACCGCCGTCGAGGCGATACTCAAAGAGGTGAAAAAGAACATCACGGCGTTTGAAACGGACGAGGCGAAAAACGACTTCATCGCCAAGTATATCGACGTGTCCTATCAGTGGAGCGGCGACGCCGTTTACATCATGGACGAAGTGGAGGAAAAAAGCGGCATCGCCTGCAACTACGTCATTCCCGAAGCTGCGTCCAATCTTTGGTTTGACGGCTGGGTGATGATGAAGGACGCCAACGTCGACGCGGCAACCATGTTCGTCAACTTTGTCTCTCGTCCCGACAACGTCGTACGCAATATGTATTACATTGGCTATACCAGCTGCGTCGCCGGCGATGAAGTGTTCGACTACGTCGTCGAAACGTATGGCGCGGAAGATGGAGACGAAACTGCCGTCGATTATGACCTCAACTATTTCTTCGGCGACGGCGCGGCATACGTCCTCTCCGCCCCCGCCGAACAGCTTTCCCGCCAGCTCTTTGCCCAATATCCCGACAAAGAAACCATGAAGCGCTGCGTGGTCATGCAGTACTTCGACGACGATGCCAACACCCGCGCCAATACCCTTTGGCAGAACGTCACGGCAAGCGCAAGCTGATTTCAAATGCAAATCGCAAAACGCCGCAGCAGCAGCCCCTTGCATAATACAAGGGGCTGCCTTTTACACTATTATGTCTGAAAATGTATTTCAATTATATGTGTAATAATATATTCTCAAAGTATTTCCTTATTTTCAAGGAATTTTAATATTATGTCAGACATTATAATTATGTTTGACATAGTATTTCTTGTTCTCGGGCGTCAAAGAAGCAGCAACATGATCGGCATCGTCAGAATGCTGAGAAGCGTGCCCAGCAAAAGCATGTCCGCCGCGTCCTCCTGCCCTTCTCCGAGCAGTTCCGAGAAATTCAGAACGACGCTGGCAACGGGACAGCAGGCAAGGACAAACATCGCCTGCCGGGCATATTCATCCCAGGGAAGCAGGTAAGCCACGCCGAGCGCCAACAGCGGAAAAAGCATTTGTTTGACCAAAACGATCAGGTAATTGAGCCCGCAGGAAAACATTCGCAGAAAACGCATGCTGCCCAGCCGGATACCGAGAATGATCATACAAAGCGGCGTGCTCATCTTTCCGACGAGCGATACGGGCGTATACAGCCGCTCGGGAAGCTTGATCCCGAAAATAAACAGCGGAAGCGCGACGGCCATGACCAGAACGGCGGGATTCAGGACTATTTTTTTGACGGAAATATATTTTCTGTCGTGCGCGATGACCGCGGACGCCACCGTCCAACCGAGCAGGCTCATGGACGCAAAATACATATTGCTGAACACCACCGCATTGGTGCCCGGCAGGAGGGATTCGAGAATGGGAACCCCGAAAAAAGCGCAATTTCCGAAGGTGCTCGCAATCGTGTAAATACGATACCGCACCTCCGATTGTTTTTTTCGGAAAATCAGATAAACCGCGCCGATACAGACCAATTGCAGCAGCGTAATGACGAGGAAAAATATCGCCATATCCCCGAACAGCGCCGACGTGAAATCGATGTCGTCGAACGTGTACAGCGTAAGGCAAGGCTGACAGACATACATGAGCACTTTGGAAAATGCGGGAAGCGACTCCGTCGTCACCGCTTTCGTTTTGGACAAAATAAATCCGGGGAGCGCATACAACAGCAAAATCCCTACCGTCGTCAATGTCAGAAAAAAATCCATTCGCCACCTCCGAAACGCATAACCCCGTCTCAAACACATGCACATATATTCAATCCTTATTTTATTACACTCTCTCCCTTTTGTCAAGACAAAATGCGCTCCATTGCTTCCGGCGTTTACAAATTGCTTAAAACTATGCCAGGCATAATTATTATGACAGACATAATATATCCGATTTTCTTCCGAAATCCACTGATTTTATGTCACACATAGTAATTATGCGTGACATAATACCATAAAAACAAGCCCGGAGAATCCTCCGGGCTTTCGTTTCTCTCTGTTATCCGTTTGCTTTTGCCTCTTCCTCCCTGATTCGGCTGAGCCGCTCGAGTTCGGCAAACTTTCCGTTCTTTTCCATCAACTCGTCATACGTACCCGTTTCCACCGCTTCGCCGTTTTCCATGACGACGATGCGATCGGCATTGCGTATCGTCGAAAGCCTGTGCGCCACGATAAATGTGGTACAGACCTTCATCAGCCTGCCGACGGCCTTCTGTACGTGATATTCCGCGACGTTATCGAGAGCGCTGGTCGCCTCGTCCATAATGAGAATCCGAGGCTTGCGGATAAGCGCCCGTGCGATGCAGATGCGCTGCTTCTGTCCGCCGGAAAGTTTATCGCCGTGTTCCCCCACCTGCGTATCCAGCCCGTCCGGCAAAGAGGGAAGAAATTCGGGGATATCCGCGTCCTCCACCGCCCGATTGAGTTCCTCTTCGCTGTAAGAATCCAGCCCGTAGGTGATGTTTTCCCGAATCGTGCCCGAAAACAGAATGCTGTTCTGCGGCACCACCGAAATAAAGTGGCGGTAACTTTGAATGGACATCTCGGTAAGCGGCACACCGTCGATAAGGATATCTCCCTCGGTCGGTTCCAGCAATCCGATGAGGAGATTGATGATTGTGCTCTTTCCCGAACCGGACGATCCGACAAAGGCGATACATTCCCCCGCATCCGCGTGCAGCGTAAAATTTTTGATGACGTCCTTTTCCCCGTCCGGATAGCGATAGCTTACATTCTCAAAATCCACCCGCCCTTCGATATCCGGCGGAATGCGCGTTCCGCCCTCGTTTTCCATATCTTCCGCCCGCATGATTTCGGAAAGGGAATCGATGGCTTCCTTTCCCGTCATCAGGGACGGATACACGTTGATGAGGGTGAGCACGGAACCGTTGATGGAACTGAACAGCGATTGAAAGAGCACCACTTCGCCCGTGGAGATATAATCCCGCAGGGCGAGAAACACGCAGAAGAAAAAGCAGATGCCACTGAGAAGCGTGCTGATGACCCAGGTGAGCGCACCGAAAGACGCGTTCGTCTTATCGAGGCGAAGCCCCGCCTGCGTCACCGAGTCGATGCTCCTGCGCATGGCGACCGTCTCCGCCGTTTCCAACCCGTGCGCTTTTGTGAGGCTGAGCATTTGCAGCATCATCGTGAGTTTTGCCGACATTTTTTCGTTTTCCACGCGGAACCGCGAATTGAAACGCCGCATCTTTTTGCGATAGAGCATCGCGTTCAGGACGTTCAGAGGGACGATCGCCACAAAAAACAGCGTCACCAACGGGCTCTTTTGCAGGGAGATCCCGACGGAAATGACGGCGCCTATCAGATTGGGAATCACGACCTGTACGACATTCCGATAGTACATGTCGATGCTGTCGATATCTCGCAGGAATTTGGATTGAATCTTGCCGCCTTCCATCTCCCGATGATAGGTAATGGACAGCCCCTGCAGCTTCCGGATAACGCTGCTTTTGATTCCCGCCGTGGTATTTCGTATCATTCTGTTGGTGATGCCGGAATACCACATGTTCGTGGGAATATTCTGAATGACCATGACCGCAAAAATGACGGCGTCGATCAAAATGCGAACGAGAAAACCGTCGGGCCGCTCGGTGATGAGGTCGATGACGTCCCCGGTCACGAGCGGCATGATCCATATCGGCGAGGCCTTGATTATGTACAGGATCGACGAACCGATAAGCCTGCCCCAATCCTTTCGGAAAACCCGTTTCAAAAAGCCGTTTCCCTTACGGGAAGTACCCTGCTCCCGAAACAGCGCCTCGTAATCGGGGACGCGATTGATTTTTCTCAGCCGTTCCCGCTCGAGTCGTTCCGCCTCTTTCTCCGCCTTGCTTTCCCCTCGCGGCTTATCCGCCGGAGGCTTTTTGTCCTTCTTCTCCATTGTTCTGCACTCTCTTTTCTTCTATATGATTATTTTCATTCTCGTCTCCCGACGATATTTTCTCTTCTTTTTCCGATTCCGCCAGTTCTTTTTCCCCGTCGTCCGTCGGTCCGTCCTCCCCCTTTCCGGCCGAGACGCCGAAACCGAGCCGCGCATACAGCTCCTTGCGTTCGCTTTCGGGATAAGTAAATACGGAATATAAAACGACGATCGCCACGGCGACGGATACGATTGCCATAATCGCAATCGTGGGCAGCGCAAAACCGCCGCTTCTGCCCAATCTGGGAAGCACCAATCCGCAGAAATCATACAACCCGTGCGCAAATGCACAGAGGAAAATATTTTTCGTCTTGATGAGCGCAAACGCAAACAGCCCGCCCGTGAGAACGGAATACCCCGCCTGCAGCACGGCCGCTCCGCCTCCGCCCGCAAACAGATTGAACAGATGCATCGCGCCGAACAGGACGGACGAGAAAAAATACGTTTTCAAAAACCCCTTTCTGTCGTCCGAGAATCCGCCCGCCATGAGCGGAAACAAAATGCCGCGGAAAACGCATTCCTCAAAAATCCCGACGCCCGCGCAATACAGCGCAAACAGCAGCCAATCCGCCGCCTGCGTGTGCAGAAGCACCGATCGCCCCGTCAGATAATCGTAAAACGGGAAATTGTCTATCGCTATCACCAGACAGGGCAAAAACCAAAGCAGCTTGACGGGCTTGCCGAACAGCCCCGTTTTGCCGCGAATCATCAGCCAGATAACGGCGACGCTTCCGAGCAGAAGGGGAAGGATATCCGACAGCAGGCCGTTATGCAGTTCGTTGTCCGTATAGGTGACGGGCAGAAAATCGAGCACCGCCATAGCCGCACACAAAAGAATAATGACGACGATCTGCCACCGCCCTTTCAGCGCCTTTTTCCCGCCGTTTTGTCCGGATTGTTCCGCCAATGCGATGCCCTCCCTCTTTCGTTTGCCGTTATTATACAAAATACAGACGCGTTTGTCAACGGCGGGAAAGAAAAAAAATAAAAGAAACTTTTGTTCGCGTTTGCCTTCGTCATTTGATGTGACCGCGCCGCGGCGCTCCCGAAAAAAGGAGCGGATAAATTTCCCGAAAGCGGGGATTTTTGCTTGACAAACGGGCATGATTGCTGTAAAATAGATGATACTTAAATGACATGGGGTTATAGCGCAGTTGGTAGCGCGTTTGAATGGCATTCAAAAGGTCAGGGGTTCGACTCCCCTTAGCTCCACCAAACGCGACGTATACGCATACTCTGCGTTTATGTCAGAATTGGAAACCGCTTTGTCGGTTTCTTTTTCATTTTAGGGCATTTTTAGGTGTTCTCGCCGTCATCGCCGTGTCCGTCGGGATAATCGGGGAAAATCAAGTTCAAAAGCAATTCGTTCTTTTGCCCGCCTTTAAGGTGGAACTATACTTTCATTTTGTCGTCATACAGTACGCTTCTCTTCGGTGTGTTTTGCCGGGTATTAAAAGGGACTTCCGCCTTCCGGAAGTCCCCGCCGTCATTTTTGCGCCATTTTTTCGCGGCTGATCCGATTGCATTCCTCTTTCAGCCGCCGCGTATAGTCGGAAAAAGCCGTACTTTTCTCTCCGTAGGTAAGCTGCAAATCGTATTCCAGCGGCAGCCAGGTGGAAATATCCGCCTCGTTGTGCTGAATGACCGCCTCCATGTTGTCGAGGGCCTTGAACAGCTTTGCCTCCGGCGTATCCAGCGCCTCCATTTCGTCGAACAATGCGTTCAGTTCCGAACGATAACGCGCTGGCAGCCCGTTCAGAAAAGCCCGAACGTTGCCGCGTTCCTTCGCTTCGTCCTCCGCCGTCTTTTCAAAGGACGGAACGTCCCCCGTAAACGCTTCGCCGAGATCGTGAAAAAGGCACATCAGAATTACCCGCCCGATATCCGTATCGGGATACTCGTCCTTGACGAAATACGCCATTACGGCAAGCCTGTGCGAATGCTCCGCTACGCTCTCCTTTCTTCCCGAAGAAGTATACGAATGGCGGGTATTGTTTTTCAGCTTTTCAAACGTGTCCAAAATCCCGAGATATTTCCCGATTTCCATAACAACCTCCCATAATGCGTGAAACGAATTTCGTGAAACCGATGCCGCCGTATGAGAAAAGCCCGGCAAAACGCCGGGCAATTCCGACAAAGGCGATCCGAGTCTGTCGATAAGCCGAGTTCTGTCGTGTACGGTCATCTATCTAGGCTTGCCGTCACCGACAAGCTCAAGCGATATTCACGGTAACCTGCCGGACGGACAGCCCTATATGGCAGGCACCCAATCTTGCAGCGGGTGGGGTTTACATGGCATACCGCGTTACCGCGGTATCGGTGAGCTCTTACCTCGCCTTTCCATCCTTACAGGGCAAAAACCCTGCGGTTTATTTCTGTTGCACTTTCCTTGAAGTCGCCTTCACCTGACGTTATCAGGCACCCTGTCCTGTGCTGCTCGGACTTTCCTCATTGCCCCGAAGGGCCCCGCGACCGTATAACAAACTCGGATCGCAATATATTATACCACATTTTACGGAAAAAGTATTGCTTTTTTCCGGAAAAAATAGTAAAATATAGACAGAAAATTTTTTTGAGGACCTCAGATATGAAAAAGACTAAAATCGTATGCACCTTAGGCCCCGCGAGCTCTACCAAAGAAATCATTGCCGCCATGGCGGACGCGGGCATGAACGTCGTACGGCTGAACTTCTCGCACGGCCTCCACGAAGAACACGCCGAAAAAATCGCACTCGTCAAGGAAGTCCGCGAAGAGAAACACATTTCTTTGCCGATCATGCTGGACACCAAGGGCCCCGAACTCCGCATCAAGACCTTCAAAAACGGAAAAATTCAATTGAAGGAAGGCGATACTTTCCGCTTTACGACGGAGGACGTCGAGGGGGACGAAACCCGGGTGAGCGTCTCCTATCCCAATCTCTGCGAGGATATGAAGCCGGGCGACAAGATTCTTCTGAACAACGGACTCATTGTCTTTCTCGTCCAAAAAGTAAAGGCGCCCGACGTCATTTGCAGGGTGGAAATCGGGGGCGAGCTCTCCAACCGAAAATCGATGTTCTTTCCCGATAAAGAGCTCACTCTCGAATTTTTGTCCGAGGCGGACAAAAGCGATCTGCTCTTCGGCATCGAACAGGGCATCGACTTCGTCGCCCTCTCCTTCGTCTCCCGCGCACAGGACGTCCGCGACGCCCGCACCTTCCTCGACGAACACGGCGGTAAGGACATCGACATCATCGCCAAAATTGAAAACCGCGCGGGCGTGAGAAATCTAAAAGAAATCATGGAGGTCTCGGACGGCATCATGGTGGCGCGCGGCGACCTCGGCGTGGAAATCCCGTACGAGGAACTGCCCGATACGCAAAAAGGTATGATCAGCAGCTGCCGCATTTACGGAAAGCGGGTCATTACGGCGACGGAAATGCTGGAATCGATGATCCACAATCCCCGCCCCACCCGCGCGGAGATCTCCGACGTCGCCAACGCCGTGTACGACGGCACTTCCGCGGTCATGCTGTCGGGTGAGACGGCCGCGGGCTCCTTTCCCGTCGAATCGGTGGCGGCGATGGCGAGAATCGTGGAACGCGCGGAAAATAACGTGGAATATATCCAGACGATCGACAGCTATGCGATCAAAAATTCGTCCGAGGCGCTCTCTCACTCCGCCTGCACGCTGGCAAAGGATCTGAACGCCAAAGCGATCGTCGTCTGTACCCGCACGGGCGGCACGGCGAGAATGGTTTCCCGCTTCCGCCCTCTGACCCCCATCATCGGTCTCACGACGGACGAGCGCGCCTATCGCAAGCTTGCGCTCAGCTGGGGCGTTCTGCCCGCCATGGCGGACGAATACTCCTCCGTGGATATCCTGTTCTACTTCGCAAAGCTGGCCGCACTCAAAAGCGGACTCGTCAAAAAGGGCGAGACCATCGTCATCACGGGCGGCACCCCCAACGGCAAGAGCGGCAATTCTTCCCTCATCAATGTGGAAACCGTCTGACCGGACTTTTGAAACTGTAATATTACAAATGCCGGCGCCCCGAAATTCCGGGGCGCCGGATTCTATTTTTCCGCGATTTGCCGTTTTCTGTTTTCTTTTGAATTTGTTCCTCCTTATCGGCAGCATACAAATACGCCGAAACGGTCGGCCTCCGCGGGCATTTTTTCCAGGACCATTTCCGTATCGTTCTTTTCGGTATCTCCGGCTTCCGCGTTTTTCTTATGAGCAAATTATATCATGGCCCCTTCCGAAAAAGTCAGGCGGCCGCGGCAAAACACGCCGGGCATATTTTCCGGCATACACTGTAATGAAAAGCCGCCTTTGGTCGGCAAAAATAACATCGGGAGAAGTTTATGAATGACTGTAACGAAGAAATTTGCTGCTGTGCCCCTCCGTGTCCATC
>CALWAU010000078.1 GCA_944375795.1 uncultured Clostridia bacterium
TGCGCGAAGTGGTTATTCCCGACGCGGTGACGGAGATTGGTGAAAGCGTATTCCGCGGCTGCACGGGGCTCGTTTCGGTCACGCTGCCCGACGGGCTGGACAGTGTCCCCATGTATATGTTCTACGGCTGCACCTCGCTTGCGGGCATCGACATTCCCGAGAGCGTGACGGAGATCGGCGACTACGCCTTTTACGGCTGCGGAAGCATCTCCGAATTCGATTTCAAGAACGTCGAAGCGGTGGCCGTCTATGCGTTCGTCGGCACCGATCTCGAAGAAGTTGATGCGCCGAAGCTGAAAGTGGTGGGTTCCGCCGCGTTCGGCGAGCTTCCGCTCGTCAGCGTCAATCTTCCCGAGGCGACCGAGATTTACAGCAATGCCTTCTACAACTGCGGTTCGCTTTCGTCCGTCAGCGTTCCCAAGCTGGTGACGCTGGGCGCCTATGCCTTTGCGGGAACGTCGATTGCGCAGTTCTCCTCCGAGACGGTGGAGACGGTCGAGGCCTTCGCGTTTGCGGACAACGGCCGCCTTGCGTCCGTGTCCCTGCCCAACCTCGTCAATCTCGGGGAACAGGCTTTCCGGAACACCGCGATTACGACCTTTGAAGTGGGGGCTTCCCTCAATCCCGAATCCTCCGACCTCGACAACAAGACGGGGCTTATCCATACGGCGTTCGTCGGCGCGCGTCGCCTGACCGAAATCACTGTCGCGGAAGGGAACGAATTCTTTGTTTCCTTCGACGGCGTGCTGTATCGTCGGCTCACCGTAGACGACAATATCGTGGCGATCGACTATCTCGAGCTCGTCGCCTATCCCCAGAACAAATCGGCTTTTGAATACGTGGTGGAGGACGGAACGCTGAAAATCGCTTCCTATGCCTTCTACAACGCGGCGAATCTGGAAGACGTGACGCTGCCCGATACCTTACAGGCCATCGGCGCGTCCGCGTTCGAGAATTGCGACTACCTCAGCCGCATCACCTTCCTTTCGGCGCAGGCGCCTGCCCTCGAGGGCTTCTATGACGAGGCGAACGGCGTCAACTATAAGAATTTCGTGACGGGTATCGACGAGGGCGCCGATTTCATTCGGGTCATCGTGCCTTCCAACGCGATTGGCTACGACACCTATGTGTGGACGCAATATTTTGCGGTTATCGAAGCTTCCGCAACCGTTTCCGCCACGCAGAGCACGCTGTATCTCATTCACCGCATCGATGCGCTGCCCGAAACGGTGACGGCATCGGATCGGGAAGAGGTCGAGGCCTGTCGCAGGGCGTACAATTTCCTCGATTCGACGCAGCAGAGCTTCGTCACCAATATCGATAAACTCATAGCGGCCGAGGACGCCCTTCCGGAAATCCCCGGCGGCGATAATCCCGGCGGCGACAGTTCGGACAGCAGTTCGGACAGCTCGGTCGGCGGCTCCTCCGTTTCCGACGGCGGTTCCGGCTGCGGCAGCGCGATCGGCGCTTCGATCATCGCCATGTTCGTGCTGGCGGCGGGTACGGCGTTTGCCGTAAAATCCAGGAAGGAGAAATAAGTCATGAAAAAAGCGAAGAAACTGATCGTTTTTCTGATGTGTATTACCGCTTCGCTGTGCGTGGCAGCCGGGTGCGGCGGGGGAGGAAGTTCCTCCTCCGACGGCGGCACAAATTCCTCGGCGGAGCTTCGCTATACCGTCACGTTCGAGACCAACGGCGGCGGCGAAACGGCGTCTTTGTCCCTCCTTCCCGGCGACGCGGTGCAAAGGCCCGAGGACCCTTCGAGGGAGCATTACACCTTCGATTGCTGGTGCTCGGACGCCGCATTGCAGAACGAGTACACTTTCGGTACCATGCCCGCGGAGAACATCACGCTGTACGCGCGGTGGATTCCGGACAGGGCGGTGCGCGTGACCTTTGAGACCAACGGCGGCAGCGCCGTGGAAATGGCGGTCGCGGGCGTGGGAGACACGGTGACGGAGCCGGATGCGCCGCAGCGCACGGGGTACGTTTTCGGCGGCTGGTATACGGACGCCGACCTGACCCAAAGTTACGACTTTTCCTCCGCCGTTCCCGATTCCGCGCAGGATTTTACCCTCTATGCGAAGTGGGAGCGGGACGACGCCTATTGCCTCGTCACCTATATCCTCAACGGGGAGACGGTGGCCGTGGTCCCCGTCGCCGACGGCGAATCGGCGGAGCCCCGCACGGCGGAGGGACTTATTCTGGACGGCTGGTATACGGATGAAAACTATACTTCCGCATACGATTTTGAAAGCGCGGTGACGGCGGACATTTCGCTGTACGCCGTGGGCTATACGGACGGGCTGAAGATTGCAAACGGCACCGTGACGGGCTATGCAGGGACGGACGAGACCGTCGTCATTCCCGCCGTATACGGGGGCGAGGCGGTCACCGCGATAGGGAGCAGCGCCTTTATGGGCAACCATACCGTCGTGTCCGTGGTCCTGCCCGATACGGTTACGTCCGTCGGCGATTACGCCTTCTACGATTGCGAATATCTCGAAACCATCAATTTGTCCGACGGGATACAATCCATCGGGAAATATGCCTTTTACAGAAATCAGCGGCTGGAGAGCTTCGGCGAAATCGGCGGAGTTACCGCGATAGAGGAGGGGACCTTCCTCGGCTGCGTGCTGATTTCCGCCGTGAAGATCCCCGAGGGGACCCGTTACGTCGGCGCGTACGCCTTTGCGGAGTGCCCGGCGCTGGCGGAAGTGACGCTGCCGGATACGGTGTCGACCGTCGGCGAATATGCGTTCAGCGGCTGCGTTTCCATGAGCACCTTCCATATTCCCTCCGCGCTCACTTCGCTCGGGACGGGCGCGTTTACCGATTGTCCGCTCAGTTCCGTGAGCGTCGGGACGGGAAATACCGTCTATTCGCTCGACGACGGCAATCTGTATACGGACGGCGGCAGGACGCTGGTCCTGTATTTGCAGGCGGACAAGACGGAAACTTCCTATGAAACGGGGACGGAGACGACCATCCTCGAAGGGGCGTTTGCGAACAATACCAATCTCACGTCCATCGTCATCGGCGACGGCGTGACGACCATCGAGCGCGGCGCGCTGGGCGGGGCCGTCAATCTGCAGTCGCTCACCGTGCCCTATCTCGGCGACGGCGGCCAAAACCTCTTCCTTGCCTATATCTTCGGCGCGGAGACGGCGCTGTCCAACGGCTCCGCGGGCGTATATGTGCCCGCTTCGCTGGAGAGCCTGACGATCACCTCGTCCGTCTCCGAAGTTCCCGCCTATGCCTTTTACGGCTGCACGGGACTCAAAGAGATCTCCGGCTTGGAGAATGCGACGGCATACGGCGACTATGCCTTTGCCTATACGGGATTGGAGACGTTTTCCGTCCCCGCGTCCGTGCAGACGGTGGGCGACAATGCCTTTGCAGGCTGTTCGGCGCTGACCGCGATAGAGGTGGCGGAGGGCAATGCGACGTATGCTTCCTTTGACGGCTGCCTGTACGAGGAGGGGCTGGAAACGCTTCTGCTCGTACCCATGAACAAGACGGTAATCTCCTTCTCTCCGTCGGTGAAAGAAATTGCTTCCTATGCCTTCCGGAGCGGCAGAGTGACGTCGGTGGAGATTCCCGATTCGGTGGAGACTATCGGCTTTGCGGCGTTTTACGGCTGCAGCTCGCTCGAATCCATGAGCCTGCCCTTCATCGGCGGCAGCCGCACGGAAAATACCTACATGCTTCACGTATTCGGAGGCAGTTATACGGTGGAGGGCAGCAACATCACCTTTTCCAACACGGACGTGTTTCCTTCCTCGCTCCATTCGATAGAATACCGCGGAGATGCGGATATTCCCGATTTTGCGTTTACCTATTGCCAGGGATTGCAGGAAGTGATTTACGGCGCTTCGGTGACGCGCATCGGAAGTTATGCGTTTGCGCAGACGGGGCTTACTTCCTTCTCGTTGGGCGAAGGGGTGACGTCGATCGGAAATTTTGCCTTTTCGTATCTCATGTCTTTGGAGGGCGCCGTGACGGTGCCCGGCAGGATCGAGGAGATGGGGACGGGCATTCTCGCCTACAATCCCTATATTACGTCAGTGACGCTCGAGGAGGGGATCACGGAAATCGGCGTCGGCTTTATGCTCGGTTACAGCGAAACGGATCGCACTACCGGCGATACCACCTATATTGCTTCCGCGTTGGAGGAAATCAACATTCCCGCCAGCGTGACGAGTATAGGCGCCAATGCGTTTACTTATGCGGGTTATACCTATAACGCATCTTCCGAAACGGAGGAAATGAGCGGCGTTACGGTCAATTTTGCGGCGGGAAGCCGGCTGGCGAACATAGGCGACCTGGCGTTTGCCAGAAGCGGTATCCAGCGGATAGACCTCCCTGCAAGCGTCGCGGAAGTGGGCGTGCAGGCGTTTTACGGGTGCGATTTCCTCGAAACGGTCAATTTCGGCACCGCGGAAGAGGGCAGCGCGCTGGAGAATATCGGCGGAATGGCGTTCGGCTATTGCGAAGGGTTGGTTTCGCTGAATATTTACAAAGAGGTGACCTCCTCGGCGGATGTGCCGGCGATTGCGCCCTATACGTCGGGGTCGAGAAGTTATAATTTCCTCTACGGCTCCAACATTCCCGAAATCCGTGTGTACGGCTCGGAGCTGTATAAGCGGCAATCCTATTGGTCGGAGTATGCGGACAGCATTTACGAAATTGAATGACGACGGGTAATCAATTACGATGAAAAAATTTCTGAATTTGCTTATCTTTTTCTTCGCCTGTTCGGTGCTGGCATTGGCGGCGGCCTGTTCCCGTCCCGGTTCCACGCCCGAGGATATCAGGGATAGATATCCTTACCTGGTGACGATCGATTATAACGGCGGCATGGAGGACGGTAGGCCTACAAAATCGGTGTACTGTCCCTATAACAGCCTGATTCCGGTCCCCGGAGAAGATACCACCACGTATCCCGCGCCGGAGCTGGAAGGGCATTACGTGAAGGGTTACTTCCGCGGTTCCCGGGACGAGGAGGGCAACCTCACCCTGGGCGAGGAATGGGATTTCGATATCGACCGCGTGACGGAGGACATCACGCTGTACGCCGTGTGGGAGGCGCTCGATTATATCCAAATTTACTACGGGGAGAACAACGACCAGGTTCTGTCGATAGAGGCGCCGCGGGAGAACGGTACGGAGAATTGGAACGTGCTCGTCTCTCTCAGACAGCCGAGATGGGACGGACATACTTTCTTCGGGTTCTATTACGATGCGGAATACACGCAGCCCATCGCGCCCACGGACGCGGCCAACCCCATCCCCGTGCCTTCGGCGGACAATCCGTATACCTATACGGAGGAAACCGCTACGATATACGCCCGCTTCCTCGAAGGCGAGTGGACGATAGCGAGTATGCCTTCCGACCTCGCCCGTATTTATTACGATACCAATATCTGGCTGATGAACGACATCGACATGAACAACGTGAACTTTACGCCCGTCTCGGGGACGTATGTGGGAGAGTTTAACGGAAACGGCTACACGGTTTCCAACATCTCCTTCGAGCGGGAAACGTCGGTATCCACTTATGTCTTGGGCATGTTCAGCGCGGTGGGCGCGGATGCGTACATTCACGACGTCACGTTTGAAAACGTTTCGATGACGGTGGAGTTCAACGAAAGGTCGGCGGACGGATTGACCAACTATCTCGGGCTTCTCGTCGGCACCTGGCAGGAGGGCGCGAGGTTGGAAGATGTAAACCTCACGGGTACGATCACTTACGATTCTTCCGAGGCGAAGAGAACGGGTATCGTCTGCGGGCCTTACGGCAGGTATACCGGAAACGGAGAACCGGATACTTCTGCATTTACGCACGACGTCAACGTCGTGGATACCAATCCCAACAATTCTTAAAAGGAGGCTAAGCTAATATGAAAAAAACACTCTTTCTGAGCAGCGCCGTGTGTATCGTTTTGGCGGGTTCCATGCTCTTTTCGGCCTGCAATAAGGGAGGCGGCATCAACAGCGAAGAAACCGCCCTTGTCGTCAGTTCGGAAGCGCTGGACGGCGTGTTCAATCCCTTCTTCTATACGACCGGCCCGGACGGAGAGGTAGTGGGGCAGACGCAGATCGGCATGCTGACCACCGACGCGGACGGCAATCTCGTGTGCGGCGAAAACGAAGCATGCGTCGCGCTCGATTATGCGACGGAGACGACGGGGAGCAAAACCGAATACGAAACCACGGGCAGCTATGAAAATTATTACACCGAATATTGGTTTGCCGTCAAAAACGGCATCAAGTTTTCCGACGGCAGCGATCTGACCATCGATGACGTCATTTTCAGCCTGTATGTGTTGCTCGACCCGGCCTATACCGGTTCGTCCACGCTGTATTCCACCAACATCCGGGGGCTTACGGCCTACCGCACGCAGGACCCCGACGCCGAGGACGGGGACGAAAGCCAGGTGAACGAATATTACGAATCGCTGGCGGAAGCGAGGATCGACGTCATCACGCAGTGGTGCGACGACGAAGATTCTACGATGGACGACCTGACCGCATTGGATAAGAAGGTTCAGGAGTCGGACGGTTATTCCGTTATCGCCTATATCGACCATGCGAAAACTTTGTTCAAGCAGGAGCTCAATTCCGACTGGACGACGGCGGCTACTTCGCTGACGGGCGAATCGGAGTACGAAACCAAATACGGATTCACCGAAACCTGGCAGGTGTATGCCGCCATGGAGGGGATTATCCAGTTTATCGATCACGACAACGACAGTTCCACGCCCGAGCAGATCGTTTGGCAGGGCGTCGATAAAATCGACCACTCGCAGGAATCGATGGTGAATTACGTGTATAACAGCAAGGTGGGCGACAGCCTTCTCGACAACGAGTATAAGGCGGGCGTGAAAGAGATTACCACGGGCGGCTGGGTTACCGCCGGCAACCTTCTCAGCTATGTTACCAGTCAGGTACGCCGCGAGGCGGTCGGCGATGAGAAATTGGTGAAAACCATTTCGGGCATCGAGATTCTGCGGGGGCAGACCTCTATCGGTTCCGATGCGCCCAAGTCCCTCGGCGGCACCTATGACGTGCTGAAAATCACGGTGAACGGCGTCGACCCCAAGGCGATTTACAACTTCTCCTTCACCGTCGCGCCCATGCACTATTATTCGACGCAGGAAGAGACGGAAAAATTCGATTATGCGGCGGGCAACGTCGGCGTTCCCTGGTCCTATTCCGAATTCTTCGACAGGATGAGTCAGATTCAGGTGCCCGTCGGCGCCGGTCCCTATAAGGCATCCAATTCCTCCAACAATGCCGGCGATAAAGTGCCCGCCAAGAGCGAGTTTTATGCGGATAACATGGTGTATTTCGAGCGCAATACCTATTTCGAGACGGTGGGCGCGGGGATCACCAATGCCAAAATTCGCAATATGCGTTATAAGGTAGTTGCCGCGACGCAGCTTTTCGATGAGATCACGGGAGCGAATCGGGAAATCATGTACGGCGCGCCTTCGGCCAAGCAGCAGTATATTCAGCAGCTCAGCATGAAGGGAGACAACTTTGAATATGCGCTTGCCGACGCCCTCGGCTACGGCTACATCGGCATCAACGCGGGTAAAATAGAGGAGCTGGAGATCAGGCAGGCGATCATGCATGCATTCAATCCCTCTCTGTGCGATACTTATTTCGGTTCCAGTTCGCTCTATGAAACCATCTATTGGCCGATGTCCAAAGTCAGCTGGGCATATCCCGACGATGACACTCCGACCTATGCGTTTGACGATTCGGAAAATCATCAGGAAATACGGCGTTTGGTGAGCGAAGCGGGTTATACGCAGCTCAGTAGCGACGGCAAGACGCTGATGAATTCCAGCGGCAAGACCCTGAAATTCACTTTCACCATCGCGGGCGAATCGGACGACCACCCCGCAACCGCGGTATTTACCCGCGCGGCGGAGATCCTCAACGATTGCGGTTTCGACATCACGGTTACGCCCGACCCCAACGCGCTGCGCAAACTGACCACGGGCGAGCTTACCGTGTGGGCGGCGGCGTGGAGCTCCACGATCGACCCCGATATGTATCAGGTTTATCATAAGGATTCCAACGCCACTTCCACCAACAACTGGGGCTACCGCGAAATTTACGACGACGAAAAAGCGGATATTTATTACCGCGAAACCAGCATTATCGACGAGCTCAGCGACAAGATAGACGAAGCGAGAGAGACGTTGGTACAGGATGAGCGCGAGGTCATTTATGCGGAGTGCCTGCAACTCGTCATGGATCTCGCCGTGGAATTCCCGCTCTATCAGAGAAAGGATATGTTCCTTTGGAACACCGATTTTATCGATTCTTCCACTCTTTTGGAGGCGGGCCCTTATCAGTCGCCGCTCAGCAAAATCTGGCTGGTGGATTTCGTACACTGATGCGGACAAAAGCGGGCTTTAACGGCTAAACGACTGTTCCCGGCGGGTTTCTTCCCGCCGGGAACGGACGGCATACGGAGACTATATGGTAAAATACATCATCAAGAGAATACTTTACTCCATTCTGATTCTCTTTTTCGTGTCCCTCCTGATTTATTTCCTCGTGCGTTGTCTTCCCACCGATTACATCGACAACAAATTTGCGGCCAAATTGGAGGACGGGTCGATTACGGTGGAACAGCTTCAGCAATTCAAGGAGATTTACGGGATTGCGGACAATTCCTTTTGGGGAATCATCTCGGGCTATTTCGGTTGGCTCGGCAACGCGCTGAGAGGGGATTTGGGTACTTCCTTTCAGTACGAACAGCCCGTGACCCAGGTCATCGGCGACTATATGTGGATTTCCTTTTGGATAGCATTGGTGGCGATGATCCTGCAATTCGTCATTGCCATTCCCCTGGGTGTCATGTCCGCCACCCATCAGTACGGGCCTCTGGATTATACGGTCACCGTATTTACGATGATCGGTATCTCTCTGCCCTCCTTCTTTTTGGCGACATTGCTCATCAAGGTATTCGCCACCGAGCTGGGCTGGCTGCCCGGTTCGGGTATGGTCGGTTCCCAGCAGACGGCCACGGGGCTTGCGCGGTTCGGGGATATCGTCGTGCACTGCATTCTGCCCGTCGCCACGCTCGTCATCATCAACGTCGGTTCGCTGATGCGCTATTCGCGCACCAACACGCTGGAGGTGCTCAACGCGGACTACATCCGCACGGCACGCGCGAAGGGGCTTTCCGAACGCACGGTCATCTATAAGCACGTGTTCCGCAACACGATGATCCCCATCGTCACGATGCTGGCGGGTATTCTGCCCAGTTTGTTCGGCGGCGCGATGATTACGGAGGAAGTATTTTCATTGGAAGGGATCGGACAAAAGGCATACAATGCGCTGAAAAACGGGGACATTCCCTTCATCATGGCGTACAATATGTTTTTGGCGATTCTGACGGTCATCGGCACGCTGCTTTCCGACCTCGCCTATGCCGTAGTCGACCCGCGGGTCAAACTGAATAAATAAGGAGGGAGCCATGAAAGACGAAAACAATAAGTTCAATCAGGATTTGGAAGAACAGGCTCCCCGCGCGGCGTCGATAGAGACGGAGGACGCCGTGGAGTCAGAGGCCGCCGCCGAGCTGGAGGCGGAGGAATCGGTGATGCGGGACGTGCGCATCGTCTCGCCTGCTTCGCTCGTATTCAAGCGGTTTTTCCGTTCCCGCCTGTCGGTCATCGGCCTGATAATGTTTATCGCGCTCTTGCTCTTTTCCTTTGTCGGTCCCATGTTGTCCGGCTGGGGAGAGACGGAGGTGGACCGTTCTCCCGGCGTGACGACCTATACGCCGCTCATGACCACGTTCGTCGGCGCCGACGGCGAATCGTATACCGTCGTGCAGCTCGTCAGCGACACGCCTTCCGTCAATATTCATGCTCCGATGTTCTCTTACGGCATCAAAAATTACGGCACCGAGAACGAAGAACGGGTCCTGCACGTTTTCGGGACGGATAAGGACGGCAGAGACGTCCTCGTACGCCTCATGTGCGGCGGGCGGATTTCGCTTACGGTCAGTTTCCTGACAGTCGTTCTGATTGCCGTATTCGGCATCATCATGGGCGGACTGGCCGGTTATTTCGGAAAGTGGGTGGATATGCTTATCATGCGTATCGTGGATATCATCAACTGCGTTCCGACATTGCCGATACTGCTCATATTCAGCGCCATTCTCGATGCTTACGCGGAGACTTATGATTTCTTGCGAACGTACCGAATATACATCATGATGGGATTTCTGACCCTCATCAGCTGGACGGGCACCGCCCGATTGGTCAGGGGACAGATTCTCTTTTTGCGCGAGCAGGAATACATGGTGGCGGCGGACGCGCTCGGCATGTCGTCGGCACGGAAAATTTTCCGTCATCTCGTCATCAACGTCATGCCGCAGCTGATCGTGTCCATGACCCTTTCGCTCGGCAGCATGATTCTCTACGAGGCGACGCTGGGATATCTCCAATTGGGCGTGCCTTCTCCGTACGCGTCCTGGGGAAACATGATAGAGCTCGCAAAAGATCCGTTGGTCATGCAGTATTATGCCAACGAGTGGCTGCCGAGCGGTATCTGTATCATTCTGGCCGTTCTGGCGTTTAACTTTGTCGGCGACGGCGTCCGAGACGCGCTCGACCCGAAGATGAAGAGGTAATCGTATGGAAAAGCATGACAACAGCCATTATCTCAGCAATCGGGAGGCGCGGGCGATAGAAAAGGAAAATCTTCGCCAGATGAAGATGTACGAGAAGCGCAAGAAGGCGAAGATTCCCGAATCGGAATACGTCACCGAAATGAAGCGGGACGATACCATCATCGAAATCGAAAATCTGCATACCTATTTCTTTACCGACAGCGGTACGGTGAAGGCGGTAAACGGCGTTTCTTTCGATATTCCCGAGGGGTCGGTCGTCGGCGTCGTCGGCGAGTCCGGCTGCGGGAAAAGCGTCACCAGCCTCGCGATCATGCGGCTCATACAAGGCCCGCAGGGACAGATCGTGGACGGCTCTATCCGCTTCAAGTCCTCCGATTTCGTCTATGACGAAAAGGGAAAGCCCGTCCCCGTTTACGAGCGGGACGAAAAGGACGAAATCGTATACGCCCCCGCGCCCGTCCGCAACCGGAAGGGCGAAATCAAGACGGATCCCGTGCAGAGCAAGGGTCTCGACGGGGAACCCCTGTTCGAGGAGAAGGACGGGAAAAAGGTGCCCGTCTACGAGCGGGACGACAAGGGCGAAATCCTCCGCGAACCCCGCCTGAAAAAGGACAAAGAGGGGAATTTCGTCCTCGAACCGGTGCAGAAGCGGGACGACAAGGGTTTTCCCGTGTTCGAGACGGAGCCCAAGGTGTTCGATATCGCAAAGATGCCGACGGGCGAGATGCGCAAGCTGCGCGGCAAGGAAATCGCCATGATTTTCCAGGAGCCGATGACTTCGCTCAATCCCGTGTTTACAATCGGCAATCAGCTCGACGAAGCCATTCTCATCAATAACCCGGGCGTCACCAACGAACAGGCCAAAAAGCACAGCATCGAGATGCTCACCCAGGTGGGAATCGCCATGCCCGACGAGGTGTACAAAAAGTACCCGCACGAGCTGTCCGGCGGCATGCGGCAGCGCGTCATGATCGCCATGGCGCTCTCCTGCAATCCCCGCCTGATCATCGCCGACGAGCCCACCACGGCGCTGGACGTGACCATTCAGGCGCAGATCCTCGAACTTCTGAAGGAACTGAAAAACAAGATAAACGGTTCGATCATGCTCATCACGCACGATTTGGGCGTGATTGCGGGCATGGCCGATTACGTGGTGGTCATGTACGCGGGCCGGGTCATCGAAAAGGGGACGGTGTACGATATTTTCGACAATCCCCTGCACCCCTATACCGTGGGGCTTCAAAAATCGAAACCGGTCGTGAACCGGGACGTGGAAAGGCTGTACAGCATTCCCGGAAACGTCCCCAATCCCATCAATATGCCTTCGCACTGTTATTTCAAGGATCGGTGCAATCGCTGCTGCGAAAAATGCGCGGGGGAATATCCCGAGCTCATTCAGGTTTCCGAAACGCACAGCGTAGCTTGCCACTTATACGAGTGAACAGAACATGAATAATATCCAGAACATTCCCGAAAATAACAATGACGGCTTTGTGCCCGGAAGGGATATCCCTTCGGAGCTTTCCGCTTCCGATACGGCGCCCGATACCCCGGAGACGGCCGCCGCGGATACGGGGGAGGTCGACGCGCTGTCGGCGCCTCCCGCAAGCGAGAATATCCTCGAGGTCAGGCATCTGAAAAAGTATTTCCCCGCAGACAAGAATTTCTGGGGAAAGCCCGTTTCTTTCCTGAAAGCGGTGGACGACGTCAGCTTTTCCATCAAGCGGGGGCAGACGCTCGGCATCGTGGGGGAATCGGGCTGCGGTAAAACCACGCTCGGGCGCACGATTCTGCGGCTGAATTCCGCTTCGGAGGGAGAGATCTTCTTCGAGGGGCAGGACATCGCCAAAATGAAGCCCTCTCAGCTCCGTCCCCTGCGCGTCCAGATGCAGATCATCTTTCAGGACCCCTATTCCAGCCTTCCGCCCCGTTATACCATCGGGGATACCATTTCGGAGGCGGCCAAGATTCATCATATCGTGCCCAAGGACGAGCTGAGGGATTATACGCTGCACGTCATGCGGCAGTGCGGTTTGCAGGACTATTATTACGACCGCTACCCGCACGAGTTTTCCGGCGGACAGCGCCAGCGTATCTGCATTGCCCGCGCGCTTGCCGTCAAGCCGCAGTTCGTCGTTTGCGACGAGCCCGTTTCCGCGCTCGACGTGTCCATTCAGGCGCAGATTATCAATCTGCTCACCGATTTGCAGAAGAAAAACGGGCTGACGTACATGTTCATCTCGCACGATTTGTCGGTGGTGGAGCACATTTCCGACCGCGTGGGCGTCATGTACCTCGGCAGCCTCGTGGAAATCGGGGACAAGAAGGACATTTTCGGCGATCCCGAGCATCCCTATACCCAGGCGCTGCTTTCGGCAATTCCCGTGCCCGATCCCCATTACAAGCGCAATCGGATCATTCTGGAGGGGGATATTCCCTCTCCCGTCAATCCGCCCTCCGGGTGCAAATTCCATACCCGCTGCCCCAAGGCGACGGAGCGGTGCTCGCAGGAAGTTCCCGAGCTCCGCGATCTCGGCAACGGGCATATGGCGGCGTGCCATCTGTGCGGCTAACAGGTTGAAAATGTCGGATAAGCAGGCCAAAAAAAAGGCAAAAGAGGAAAAGAAGCGCCGCAAGGCGGAAAATAAGAAGAAACCCTTCGTGGACGACGGCCATACCGTGGTCGATATGAACGTGGAGGGATTTCCCTGGTACGAAAAAGATCGGCCGAAAGAGAAAAAGGATCGCGACAAGCCCACCAAAAAGGAAACGTTCGCGATGATTATGGGTGCCTATAAAGCGTATCTGCCCATGTTTCTCACGGTGATCGTCGTCTTTACCGTCGTTTTTCTGCTCATTTGGATTTGGCTGCGAATGCATTATTGAAGAAGGATTGAGTCGGCGGACGCCGTCGGCGCAAGGGTGAGGCCAAGGCGTCTGTCTGCTGTACTTGCAGGCAGGCGTTTTCGCTTTTCGGAGAAGATATGAATAACATTGTATATGCCGTCATGCCGTTTTTTCTGTTCGGCTTTATCTGCGGCGTTCTGACAAAGGAGAGATTTTCCAAGAAAGCTACCCGAATCGCCTGGGCGGCCGTAATTGCCGTTGTCGGAATTGCCCATCTGGCGGCAGGGTTTTCCTCCCTCGACAATGCGCTGCTCCTTTCCTGGATGCCGCTGTCGGCATATCTTCCCGTCATTGTCGCTCTGTTTGTGCTGTCGAAGAGGAACGTGGTAGGGAATCTCTTCGTCGTGCTGTTCGGCCTGCTTGCGGCGCTCATCGTCGAGCTTCTCGAAAAGCTTTACCAAAAGTGGATCATGGGCGCGGATGCGGGCATCGGAAAGGATGTCCTGTGCGTCGTCCTTCTGGCTGCGGTATGCGTTTTGCTCGGCTTCGTGGTTTTCCGGTTTTTCCGCAGTATCTTTCTGCGGGAAAGGGTGCTCGATAACGGAAGCTGGTATATTCTCGTCGCCCTGTTTTTTCTCATCGGGCTTTCGCTCTATCAGAGAGACAGTTTGTGGAACTTTTCGGCGATTCTCCTCATTCTTCTTGCGGACATTTCCGTGTTTTTCGTCATCGTCGGTTACATCAATGCGCGCTGCCGCAGCGAAAAACTGAAACGGGAGCGGGAGCATATCGAACGGCAGATTGCCGCGGAACGGGCGGAATATAAGATGACGGAACAGAAATTGGAGCTCGGGCGTCGCTACCGCCACGACATGCGTCATCATTTCGCGGCGATCAAGGGGCTGATACGCCAGGGAAACATAGAAAAGATAGGGGAATACGTCGATTCGCTCGGCGTGGGGCTGAACAGCCTCGAACAGCGGATATACTGCAAAAATGCCGTCGTCAACGCCGTTTTGTCCGCATTGCTGGGACGGGCGGAGGAGCTCGGCATCGCCGTGGAGACAAACCTGAATATCCCCGAAGGGACGGAAATCGAGAATTCGGATATCTGCTCCGTTCTGTCCAACGTGGTGGAAAATGCCGTCGAGGCGTGCGCGGCCGTGGCGGAGGGGAAGCGGAAACTTTCCGTTTCCGCCGATTGCGGCGCGCAGAACCGGCTGATGCTGTCGGTGGTGAACAGCGCGGCGGGCAAGGTAGAGCTGGGAAGCGACGGGCTGCCCGCCGTCGGGCGGACGGAGGAGCACGGTTACGGGCTGGCCAGCGTGAAGTGTATCGTCGACCGCTATGACGGGCTGATGCAATGCGAGTCGACGGAGGACAGCTTTTCTTTGCGGATCGTCCTGTTCGGCGGCGCAAAGATCCGCCCGAAAAACAGGAAAAAAGGGAGGGTGCCGCGCGCGTTGGCGCTGGTTCCCGTCTTTCTCGCCGCGGCAATTCTGACGCTGAATGTGATGCCGGCGACGGTGAGCGCGCTGGAAAACGTGCCCTTTCTGGGCAAGGCGGTGCGCGTCATCGATTTCCGGAATTGGGGATTCGGCTGGGGCGACAGCGAAATAAGCGCCGAATATCCGGTGACGGACGACGGGGAAGTCAACAAGACGATAGAGGAATATATAGAGGAGTGCCGGGAGCGGTTCGAGTGGTATTTCGCGCGGAAGTACGAGGGCTACGTCGCCGCGGATATCGGCAGCGAAATCCTCCGCAGCGACGGGGAAATGCTGATTATTTCCATGGAATGCACCATCAATGCGGGCAGTTCGGCGGTATATCGGCGGTATTTCGTCATCGATAACTCGACGGGGGAAATTGTATCCCTTTCCGATTTGTTCCGTGAGGACGCCGATTACGGGAAGGCCCTGTCCGCGGAGATAACGGCACAGATCGCGGAGCGCGTGGCGGCGGGGGACTTCTATTTCGGCTACGGGATCTGGGAGACAGAGCCGGGCTTTGGCGAGGAATCGCTCGACGACTCCAGCTTCTACATAGACGGGGCGGGCAGGCTGGTCATTGTCTTTAACGAGGGCGAAATCGCGCCCAACGCCACGGGTACGCCGACGTTCGTCATTCCCGCCGAAGTGACGGCGGGGATCGCGGCGGAGGGCGGTTTGCTCATGGAGACGGCGCCATGATCCGCGCGGCGATTTTGGACGACAGGCCGGCGGATATGGCGGATATTTTGGGCATCGCCCGCAAGTTCGCCGCAACCCTGCCCTATCCTCTCGTTTTGGAAACCTTTTCCAGCCCCTACGACCTTCTGGAGGCCGTCGAAGAAAAGGGCGGCTTTGACGTATATTTTCTCGACGTCATCATGCCGCTCATGACGGGCATCGAGGTGGCGGAAAGGCTCCGGAGGCGCGGGGAACGCTGCGAAATCGTGTTTCTCACCACTTCGCGGGAATACGGCGTGGACGCGTTCGACGTCCGCGCGGCGGGGTATCTCGTCAAACCCGTCTCCGAGCAACGTTTTTTTGAACTGTGTGGGCGGATCTTTGCCGGGCTTTCCGCCGGGGACAGACCGCCGCTGTTTATCAGGACCAACGGCGGCGGCAGGCGGGTGTCGGTCGGCGAAATCGTGATGATAGAGAGCTTCAATCACATCCGGGAGGTGCGGCTGGAAAACGGGCAGAGCGTTCCGACGCCGATGACACTGGCGGAGTTTGCAAAGCTGTTGAAGGGATATCCGGAATTTTATTCTCCCCATCGGTCGTATATCGTCAACCTCGATTATGTGTTCGGGATTCAGAACAACGCGCTCCTGATAGGCGGGACGAGCATACCGATCGCCAAAAACGCGGGCAAAAAGTTCAGGGAATATTACATGAAATATTGTTTCGGAAAGTGACGGAATTGTTCCGTCGCTTTTCTTTTTATACCCAGCAAAACACACCGAAGAGAAGCGGAGGGGTGTTTTGCAAAAAACCACCGGCTATGCCGGTGGAGGAAAAAAGAGCTTTAGCTTCAAGCGATGTAAGTTTACAAAAAAGCTCCTTTGTGCTAAACTGTATGCAGGCTGGCAACCGCACACAAGGAAAGAACAAAGGAGAACGCTATTATGAAAAATCAAAATAA
>CALWAU010000079.1 GCA_944375795.1 uncultured Clostridia bacterium
AGGCGCCGTCCTGGATCACCTGCGCCTGGCCGCCCGATTATCCCAAGGCGCTGGAATGGCAGTGGAAGGAAGTGCTCATTCCCTATTGGAAAAAAGCCGTGAAGTTTGCGGCGGACAACGGCGTGAAGAAAATCGCTCTCGAATTGCATCCCGGATTCTGCGTGTATAACCCCGCAACCCTTTTGCGTCTCCGCGAGACGGCCGGGGAGCTCATCGGCGCGAATATAGATCCTTCTCATCTCTTCTGGCAGGGCATGGATATTTTGGAAGTTATCCGAGAGCTGGGAGACGCCGGCGCGATCTATTATTTCCACGCCAAGGATACGCAGCTCATCGAGCACAATATCCGCAAAAACGGCGTCCTCGACACCAAGTCTTTCACCGAAATGAAGGGGCGTTCCTGGTCTTTCCGTACGCTCGGCTACGGGCACGATACGGGGCTTTGGAAACAGATTTTTTCCGCGCTCAAAGTAGCGGGATACGACGATTCTGTTTCCATCGAGCACGAGGACGGCCTGATGTCCCCGAAAGAGGGTCTGGAAAAGGCGGTTAAGCTGGTGAAAGAGAGCATTATCACCGAAAATAACGGAAATATGTGGTGGGCATAACTTATGAAATACGGCGTGCAATTGTACAGTTTAAGGGAAACTGCGGAGAAGCGCGGTGCGGAAGAAGTGCTGCGGCTGGTTGCGGAAGCCGGTTA
The DNA here is from genome assembly GCA_944375795.1 of uncultured Clostridia bacterium. GTDB lineage: Bacteria > Bacillota > Clostridia > Christensenellales > Borkfalkiaceae > Scatosoma. Next base: position 704 of record CALWAU010000079.1, read on the forward strand.
CGACGGCGTGGAATTTGCGGGCTTCTATGGCAGGACGCCCGAAGAAATGAAGGCGCTGCTCGCGGAATACGGCCTGGTCGGCATTTCCGCGCACATCCGCCCCGAAGCGGTGGAGGAAAGCCTGCCCTTTATCGACGCGCTGGGAATCAGATATGTATTTATTCCCTGGGCGGGCACGGAGGAATTTGAATCGCCCGAAAGGTATGCGGCGCTCGTCGAAAACGCGAAAAGGGCGAAGGCGGTTCTGGACGCGCGGGGCGTGGAATTCGGCTATCATAATCACGCGCACGAATTTGAAAACGGAAAGGATTACGTCGGAAAAATTCTTGCGGACGTAAAGGGCCTGAAAGCGGAGCTCGATGTGTTCTGGGCTGCGGTGGCGGGGCTGGACGCCGCGGAGAAGATGCGGGAGCTGAAAGGAAAATTGTCCTTCGTGCACATCAAAGAGGCGGCGAAGGAAAACGCCCGCGAAGCGGCGCAGCCCGTCGTGGGCGAAGGCGCCATAGACATGGCGGCGGTGTTCGATGAGGCAAAGCGCCAGGGAATCGAATGGGCGGTTCTCGAAGCGGAAAAATTTCCCTGCGGAGAGGAGGAGTATCTCCGCCGCAGTCTGGAAAACATGAAAAAATTCGGAAAGTAAAGGAGAAAAAAGAAAATGGACAAAGTAAGAATGGGATTTATCGGCTGCGGCGGAATCGCCAACGGCAAACACCTGCCCGCGCAGAAGCGGAATCCCGCGGCGGAAATGGTCGCCTTTTGCGACGTCATAGAAGATCGCGCGCAGAAGGCGTGCAAAGAATACGGCGTCCCCGGCGCGAAAGTATATACCGATTACAGGGAGTTGCTGAAAGACGATAGCATCGATGCGGTGTTTGTGCTCACGCCGAATTGCTCGCACTGCGAAATTACGGTGGCGGCGCTGGAGGCGGGAAAACACGTCATGTGCGAAAAGCCCATGGCGATGAACTACGCGGAGGCGAAAAAAATGCTCGCCGCCCGCGATAAGTCGGGCAAGGTTCTGACCGTCGGTTATCAGAACAGATATCGTCCGGATTCCCTCTATCTGAAAGAACAGGCGGAAGCCGGTATGTTCGGCGATATCTATTATGCGGAGGCCATCGCTATCCGCCGCCGCGCCGTGCCCACCTGGGGCGTGTTTATCGATAAGGAAAAACAAGGGGGCGGTCCGCTCATCGATATCGGCACCCATTCGCTCGATCTCACGCTGTTTATGATGAACAATTACGAGCCCGCCTTTTGCGTCGGCAAGACGTTTCATAAACTCAACAAACAAACGAATACCGGCAACGCCTGGGGGGATTGGGACACCGAAAAGTTTACGGCGGAGGACAGTGCGTTCGGCTTCGTCGTGATGAAGAACGGCGCGCTCATCAATCTCAAAGCCAGCTGGGCGCTGAATATGGCCAACCCCATAGAAGCGGTGACGACCATCTGCGGGGACAAGGCGGGCGCCGATATGCTGGACGGACTGCGGATCAATACGGTGATCGGCGGAAAACAGGCGATGATTAAACCCGATCTGAACAGCGGTTCGGTCGCATTTTTTGAAGGGGCTTCGGCGGGCGCGCCCGAGGACATCGAAGCGGTTACTTTCACAAATGCCGTGCTCGGCAAAGGCAAGCTGTATGTCACGGCGGATCAGGCCGCCGTCGTCACACAGATCCTCGAAGGCATTTACGAGTCCGATAAAACGGGCAAACCTTATTATTTCGATTGAGGCGGGGCCATGAAAGTTACCGTAGTGTGCGAACATAACGCCTCCATGGATTCGGAGGAGGGAAAAAGAGCCTATCCCGAGGGCATGGGCGTATGTATCGCCGAATTTTTGAAAAAAGCGGGGCATGAAACGACGCTCGTGACGCTGAACGAGAGGGGCGCGGAAGAACTTACGGACGAGATCATCGCTTCCACGGACGTCATGTTCTGGTGGGGGCATTGGTATCATCTCGCCGTATCGGACGAGGCGATCGCCAAGGTCGCGGACAGGGCGCTGCGCGGCATGGGCATGGTATTTCTGCATTCCGCGCACGACTCCAAAATATTCAAAAAGCTGTTGGGCACCTCCTGTTCCCTGAAATGGCGGGAGGACGCCGAACGGGAACGGCTGTGGTGCGTCGATCTCGCGCATCCCGTCGCAAACGGGCTGGGAGAATTTATCGATATTCCGCACGAGGAAATGTACGGGGAGCCTTTCGATATCCCCGCGCCCGACGAGTTGGTCTACGTGGGCTGGTTCAGGGGCGGAGAGGTCCTGCGCGGGGGCTGCGTTTTTAAGCGGGGACGGGGAAAACTTTTCTATTTCAATCCCGGTCACGAAACCTATCCCACGTATAAATTGCCCGCGGTGCAGAAACTGCTTTTGCAGGCGTGCAATTATGTGGCGCCCGCGGGACCGCTGCCCGAAAAGATCTGCTGCCGGCACATAGAAGAATTCAGTGTGAAAGAATGAACCGGAACAGCGGCCCCGCTCTTTTATGAAGCGTCCTCAAAGCGCGGACAAAAAACAATCCGTTTATTCGGCAATGAGCTCGGTATCCGATCGGGCTCATTTTTTATCTGAGGAAATGCGTACGCCCGACTGTTTTGTATATTTATTCAACAAATTTATAATATTCGTCAGGCCCGATAAAAAATGCGCGGTTTGGGGCTTGCCAAGGCGGGCGATTTGTGATATACTATAAGAAAAGTTTTCAAAGACGGGGCAAAAGACGATGAAAAGGTTCGGGGAACGATTGAAAGAACAGCGCAAGGCGGCAAGTTTTACGCAGGCGGACCTGGCGGAAAAACTCAACATCCATTTGCAGACGGTCTCCAAATGGGAGCGCGGCATATCCGAACCGGATATATCCCAATTGGGCGAACTTGCACAGGCGCTGGGCGTCACGCTCGAAAAACTTTGCGGTCAGCAGGAAAGCGGGGAGACCTACGTCGGAAAATTTCAGGCGGAGCGATTCGGAAAAATGCTCGGCGAACAGCGCGCTTCCTGCGGAGAGAGTCAGGAGCAGCTCGCCGCGGCGCTGGCTGTTTCCACCGATGCGATCTCCCGCTGGGAAAGGGGGATTACTTGTCCGGATATAGAGCAGCTCTCTCTGCTCGCCGAGCATTTCGGATTGCCCGTGTCACGGCTGTATTGCGGAATCGAAACGGAAGAAGAAGCGGAGGAGAGCGGCACCGTGCGCAAAAGGCACGGACGACGTTCTTTCTTTTGGTGGCTCGGGGCGGGCGTGAGCGCCTGTGCCGTCGGGATTGCGGGCGTCGCGTTCTGGCGTTCCGCCGCGGACGCGGCAGAAATCCCGGACCTTCCGGATACGTACACCGTCTCTCTGGACGGGCGGGAGGTGAGTGTGACGGAGAACGATTGGTTCGCTCCGCCGGATCCGGTGCGGGAGGGGTACGAGTTTATCGGCTGGGAGGATGAAAGCGGGCAGATTTTGACGTTTCCGAGAAAAATCGAGGGAGATATTTCCTGCACGCCCGTTTTTGAAGCCGTCGAGTACACCGTCGATTATTGGCTGAACGGCGGATACGTCGAAGGGACGGTGCAAAATACGTTCACGATGGAGACGGGGACGCTCGAACTTCCCGTTCCGGAGAAAGAGGGGCAGACCTTTGAGGGCTGGTATCTTACGGCAGACTATTCGGGCGTTCCCGTGGAGCGCATCGAGTGTACCTGTTCGGACGTAAAAGTATATGCCAGATGGAGCGACGCGACGTATACCGTGCTGTACGAATTGGACGGCGGGACGATGTATGAAAAAAATCCCGAAAGCGTGACGGCGGAAACGGAATATACGCTTGCGGACCCGGTGCGCGAGGGATATCGTTTTCTCGGCTGGTACGATTTGCAGAACGGGGACAGGTATGAGACTATCGGGGGCGAGCATGCGAAAAATCTCATTCTCTGCGCCCTGTGGCAGAAAACGGACGTGCACTTTTCCGTCCGCTACGAATGCGACGGCGAAGTTTTGGGGGAGAACCCCGTTTCGGTCGGAGCGGGGGAAGTATATAAGCTGTACGGCGCGAAAAAAACGGGGCACGATTTTGTCGGCTGGAACACGCGGGCGGACGGCGGCGGCGAATATCTGGAATATCTTTGCGACGTGGAGGAATCGCTGTGTCTGTACGCGATTTTTCAGCCGAAGGAATATCTCATCCGCTACGAATACGAGGGGATGTATGAAAGCGGGAAGATAAATCCCAATCATATCGCCTACGGCGAGCGCGTCGAACTGTGTCCCGTCTATCTGTACGGGCATACCTTTATCGGGTGGTTTGACGAGAAAGAAGGCGGTACCAGGGTAGAGATTATCGATGAAAACAACGTGACGGAACTCACGGCGCTGTACGCGCGGTTCAAGCCGCTGCAATTTGAAATTGCCCTGGACGCGGGGGCGGGGGTCTTTCAGACGCCGGAGGGCGAACGGTCGGCATATGTCTGCACCCTGTCGTACGGTGAGACGCTGACTTTGCCGGAATGCGTCCGCGGCGGCTATGTATTCCTCGGCTGGGAAAACGAGGAGGGGGAGATCGTCCGGGAAATCGACAGGAGCAACGCGGGGGACATGTCTTTGACGGCGGCCTGGCGGGCGTCCGACGAGGGCTATGCGATTACATATGTTTTGGACGGGGGCAAAACGGACAAGCCCAACCCGGAACAGGTGCTCTGCGGGGAAATTCTGACGCTGAACGCGCCCGTAAAGGAGGGGTACGTCTTTTTGGGCTGGTATGACAATCCGGAGGGACGAGGTACCCGCTACGTCTGTACGCCCGCCGGGCGCGAGGCCGATCTCACGCTGTACGCGCTGTGGCAGGAGATCGTCGTCAGCGGCAGCTATGAAAACTTCGAGTATCAAAAGACGGATACGGAGGTGACGATAACGAAGTATAACGGCCCGACGGGCGCCAATGTAGACGTCGTGATTCCGGCGGTCGTGGACGGATTGCCGGTCACGAAAATCGGCAGCGGGACGGCGGGGACGGACGAAACGGCAGGCGTGTTTGCCGAATCGGACACGGTCGTTCTCCGTTCGCTGACGATTCCCGAGGGCGTGGTGCAGCTTCTGGAAAACGCCTTTGTCAGGCTGCGGGTAGAGGAGCCCGTACAAATCCCGTCCACCGTCGTTTCCGTCGGTTACGGCTGTTTCAACGGATTCGACGGCAGGGTAACATTTTCGGAGGGCGGAAACTTGTCCTATATAGGCCCGTACGCTTTCCGCGACGTGAAATTCGACGGCGTACTCGTCCTGCCGGAGGGGATAACGACGATCGACCGCGGCGGGTTTTACAGCGCCGATGCCAGCGCGGTCATCCTCCCCGACACGATAGAGAAGATATTCGATTCCGCCTTTTATCAGCCCAATTATCTGATAAAGATATTTGTACCCTCATCGATAAAATATGTCGGAAATATGGCCCTCACCAGCAACAGAGTTTACACTTCTCTGGCCTCGGAACAGGTCGATGCGGTGGAAGGTTTGCGGAATGCAAGCCCCGTCTGCGGCGTGAGAGAGAGCGCGGTGACCCTGACAGACGGGGACGAAAGCGAAGTTCTGACAGGGTACGCGCTGGCGCTGCCGAGGCGGCAGAAGGAGGGATACACCTTCCTGGGCTGGCGTGACGAGAGCGGGGAAATCGTCTCCGATTGTTATATCCCCGACCGCCCTGCGCGGCTGACCGCGGCCTACGAGCGGCAGACCCCTTCCGACGGCAGGGCGATGGACCGCGCGGCGCTTCTCCGACCGGATACCGACCGCGAAGTGGTGATTTTGGAGGGCGAGGCGTTCTATTTCCAACCGGACGTCCGGGAAAACTGCGGGATAGTGATTTCCGTCGTTTTGTCCGATTTCCGCATCGGTTTATACAGGGTGCGGAACAATCAGACGGAAGGCGTCGCCTTCGATTGGACAATAGAGCATGCCGAAGGAGATGTGTATTATATTTTAGCGGAGACGGCGTCGGCGGGGACGCTTGCGAAGCTGCGGTTTACGGAAATACAGTTTTAACGGATATCCGAAAGAAGAAAATATACCGAAAGGCCGGGGTGCTCAGCGCCCCGGCCTTTCGGCCGCTCCGGATACAGAATCTGCGTTTTCCGTAAGCGGACGTTGCGGCGGGTTGTTTTTATGTATTTACTTTCAGTTCATACAATAAACTTTTTTGTGATTCCCTTTTGCAGATGGGCGTGTTATAATATGGCCGTAAATCGAAAGGAGGATTTCTTTTATGGAATATGTAACTCTTGCAAACGGGGTGAAGATGCCCCAGCTCGGCTACGGCGTGTATCAGGTGACGAAGGAAGAATGCGAACGCTGCGTCGCGGACGCCCTGTCGGTGGGATACCGCCACATCGATACGGCGCAGTCCTACTTCAACGAAGAGGAAGTGGGCAGCGCGATAAAGAAATCGGGCATTCCGCGCGAGGAGCTCTTTATCACCACCAAGGTATGGATAGAGCATTACGACTATGAGGAATGCAGAAAATCCGTGCTGGAATCCATGCGTAAATTGCAGCTCGACTATATCGACCTCGTCCTGCTGCACCAGCCGTCTGCCGATTATTACGGCGCGTGGAGGGCGTTGGAGGAATTGTATGCCGAGGGCAAGCTCCGCGCCATCGGCGTTTCCAACTTCTATCCCGACAGGCTCGTCGATATCTGTTCTTTTTCGCGCATAAAGCCTATGGTCAACCAGGTGGAGACCCACCCGCACAATCAGCAGAAGGCCGCGCACGAGTGGATGAACAAATACGGGGTGGTGCACGAAGCATGGGCGCCGTTCGGCGAGGGCAGAGGGGGCCTGTTCACCGATCCCGTCCTTGCAAAAATCGGCGCAAAGTACGGGAAGACGGTCGCGCAGGTCATTTTGCGCTGGCATTTGCAGCGCGGCATCGTGGTCATTCCCAAATCGGTGCGGAAGGAGAGGATGGCGGAGAACCTGAACGTGTTCGACTTCGCTCTCTCGGATGAGGATATGTAGCAAATCGCGGCGCTGGACAAGGAGCAGTCCTCCTTCTTCTCGCATACCGATCCCAACATGGTGGAATGGTTCGTCAAGACGGTGGAAGAACGCAAAAAGGCGCACGGCAACGACACCGCCAAAAAGAGCTGGTGAGCGGACGCGATGCGGGAGGAAAACCATGAAAAAATTTTTGACGGCATTTTTGTGCGGCATTCTGAGCCTGAGCGCGATATCGGCCTTTGCGGCGTGTTCGTCCGGTACTTCTTCGGGCGGCGGGGAAAGCGACGGCGGAACGTCCGGCACGGCTCCCTCTTATTCGTCCGGCAATTCCTCGGCGGAAACGTCGGCTTCCGACGGGGCGGCATCCGAAGGCTCCGCTTCTTCCGAAACGCCCCCGCAATCGGATGCAAGCGTCCTCGTCGTCTATTTTTCCGCACAGGGACATACCGAAGCCGTGGCGAATTATATCGCCGAAGCGACGGGCGGAGACGTTTTCGAGCTGGTTCCCGTCGACGAATACACGGCCGCCGACCTGAATTGGAACGACGATGACAGCCGCGTCGTCCGGGAGCATGAGGACGAAAGCCTGCGGGATATCGAACTCGTTTCGGCGACGGTGGACAATTGGGCGGAATATGACGTGGTGTTTATCGGCTATCCCATCTGGTGGGGCATAGCGGCCTGGCCCGTGAACGGCTTTGTCGAGAACAACGATTTTACGGGCAAAACGGTGATACCCTTCTGTACATCTTCAAGCTCCGGCCTGGGGCAGAGCGGCGCGCTTCTG
>CALWAU010000080.1 GCA_944375795.1 uncultured Clostridia bacterium
AATTCCTGTAATTCGTGTAACTCCTGCGGCTCCTGCAATTCCTGCGGCGGGCTGCTGAATCTTCTTTTCGGCAATTCGCGCGGCTGCGGCTGCAACAACGGCTGCGGCTGTAACGCCTGGAATGCCGCCAACACCGCGCGCAACGCCGCCAACAATGCGTGCAATTGTGCCGCGGCTGCCGTTCGGGCGGCAAATCGTGCGGTCCGTGCGGCACAGTCGGCCTGCAATTGCGGCTGCGGCTGTAACAACAACGGCTGCAATAACGGCTGCGGCAGTACGTGGAGCACTTTCGGGTCGTGCGGCGGCTCCTGCAATTCCGCTTTTTCCGGGACGAGCGCATACGGCGGTTTCGACGCCTATTACGCGAGACAGTACCGCCTGTATCCCTATAATGCGGAAAACGGCTGCGGATGCGGCAATTCCTGCTGCGGAAACTGACAAACCGAGGGGCGGCGGAGCCATGACGGCTCCGCCGTTTTCTGCGTCGAAAAGGGAGAAGTATACGCAATGGGCGGAAAAAGCTTGACAGGGGAAATAAAAAGGGATATAATAAAGAAAAACGAACGTTTGTTTTGGAGGAAAAATGCGGGAACGGGTCATTTTGTATTCCGATCTGAATAATTTTTTCGCTTCGGTGGAGACCCTTCTGCACCCGGAGTACAGGGGCAAACCGCTGATTGTCTGCGGGGACCCGGCAAAGCGGTGCGGCGTGGTGTTCGCCAAGAACGAGGAGGCGAAAAAGTACGGGATACGCACGGCGGAAACGGTGGCGTCGGCGCTGAAAAAGTGCCCGCACGTCCTGCGCGCGGAGACGCATTTCGGAGAATATAAAAAATATTCCCGCCTGGTGCGGGAGGTGTACGGGCGCTTTACCGACCGCATAGAGGAGTGCAGCATCGACGAATGCGCGCTCGACGTGACGGACAGCGTCGCGCTGTTCGGGCCGGGGGAGACGATCGCGGAAAGCATTCGCCGCGCCGTGCGGGAGGAGCTCGGGCTGACTGTATCCGTCGGGGTCAGCTTCAACAAGGTGTTTGCCAAACTCGCTTCGGACATGAAAAAGCCGGACGCGGTGACGGTGCTCTCGCGGGAAAATTATCGGGAACGGCTGTGGCCGCTGCCCGTATCCGCGATGCTCTTTGTGGGAAAGGCGACGGAGGAGACCCTGAAACGAAAGGGTATACGCACGATCGGGGACCTCGCCGCGGCCGACGGGGAACTGCTGTCAAAGCTGCTCGGGAAGCGGGGCAGACTGCTCGGCAGCTATGCGCGCGGCGAGGACGACGAACCCGTAAACTACGAGAAGAAAAAAGAGGACCTGAAATCGGTGGGCAATTCCATGACTCTGCCCGAGGACGTATCCGACCGCGGAGAAATCAAGCGGCTTTTATACGTTCTGTCCGAGAGCGTGGCGGCGCGGGTGCGGGACGCGGACGTGGGCAAGGCGGATACGGTGCACGTCGTCGTCCGCAACGAACGCATGGAAGTGACCACCTTTCAGAAAAAGGTGCCGCCGACGGCGCTCTGCGGAGAAATTGCGGAGGCGGCTTTCGGGCTGTACTGCGAGCACTGCCCCGAGGGCACGAAGGCGCACATGCTCGGCGTCAGCGTCTCGGGCTTCGATTATCACATCGAGCAGCTGGCGCTGGACGGTGGCGGAAAGGGCAGAGATTACGAAAAAAAAGAGCGGGCGGAACGCGCTGTGGCGGGGCTCCGCAAAAAGTACGGCTATGCCACCGTTCAGCGGGGCATCATGCTGGAGGACGAGCGGTTGGCGGCGCTGGATATCCGGGGCAGAAAATCGGAAACTCCGGACGGGGAAAAGGGCTGAACGCTTTCGGATTTTGCCTTTGTCCGGGCTTTGCCGCCTTCGGGGCGGAAAATTGTCGGGCGGCGCGCATGATCTGCGTTTTTTCGCGGATACTGTATGTATCGGCGGGGAAGCGCAGCGCGTGCGCCTGTCTGCCTTTATATACAGGGCCGTTCACGACAGGCGCTTTCGCATCTGCCGCGGACGGCTTCTTTTTTCCTGCCGCCGCGGGGGCATGCCGGGCGGAAAACGGGCATATAATAGGGCATGAAAAAAATTCGCGTCATCGAAACGGCGGTATGCTTTCTGCTCGCCGGCGCGCTTTGCGCGCTTTCCGTCCTGTGGGCGATCCCCGCCCTGCGGAGGGGCGGGACGGAGGAACCGCAGACGGGCGTGGTGCGGCTTTGGAACGTGGACACCTTCGAGGGCGGAAAGGGCTCCCGCACCGCCTTTCTCAACCGCATCGCCGCCGTCTACGAAAAGAACAATCCGGGGATATTCGTCATGGTCTCCTCCTATACGGCGGAGGGGGCGGCCGCGGCGTTTGCGGAGGGGAATTATCCCGACATGCTCTCTTTCGGCCCCGGTTTTTCCGCCGCCGCGGAAAAGTGTCTGCGCATCGAGGGGTTTTCCTTTTCGGGCGGAACGGTGGCGGGGGAGTGCCGCGCCGTGCCCTGGTGCCGCGGCGGGTACGCGCTGTTTTCGCTCGAGGACGGATTTGACGACGTCGGCGCCGGAAACACCGTCGTATCCTCGGGCGGGAGCAATCTGCCGCTCGTGGCCGCCGCGCTCCTGCCGCTCGGAGACGCCGCCTCGGAGGAGTCCACTTCCGCCTATGTCCGCTTTTTGGGCGGGAAATACAAATACCTTTTGGGGACGCAGCGGGACGTGTGCCGTTTTGCCGCCCGCGGCGTAAACGTGTACTGCCGCCCGCTGGGGGAGTTTTCCGACCTCTATCAGTATATCGCGGTGCTCGCGGAAGGGGAAGCGGAGCGGGGGATCTGCGGGGAATACATACGCACCCTTCTGGGGGAGGACAGCCAGAAACGCCTGACGGAAATCGGGATGTTCAGCCCCTTTTTCGACATCTACGGGGCGGACGACCCGATCGCGGACGAAATGGAGAGGATAACGGCCAGATACACGCTGGGCGCCTTCACGTCCGCGGAGGGACTGCGGGAGGCGAACGCCGCGGCGAAATCCGCCCTCGGAGGCGGAAGTGCGGAAGTTTTGAAAAATTTTCTGAAAGCGATTTGAAACACTTCCAAAAAGACAAAAAATATGCTAAAATATAGGAGAGAAAAATTTTGAACGATTGGGACCGGTTGTTTGCGGAGGATTGCGCGGGCATCGCGCATGAGGCTCCCTTTTCCTTTCCCTCCCGCTGCTCCATCGGCTGCGGAGGGAGCGCGCGGGCGGCGTTTTTCCCCGAGAATCTCGCGGAACTTCTCCTGCTCGTCGACGTTTTCCGGCGGGAGGAAGTAAAATTTTCCGTTCTCGGCAACATGACCAATGTCCTGCCGCCGGACGGGATGTACGACGGCGCCCTGCTCTTCACGGACGGGCTGAAATCGATCGGTTTCGGCAAGACCGTCTTTGCGATGGCGGGGGTGCGGGCGAAGGCGCTGCTCGACGCGTGCGTGCGCCGGGGCAGGACGGGGGCGGAGTTTCTGGCGGGCATTCCCTGTTCGGTCGGCGGCGCGGCGTTTATGAACGCGGGCGCCGGCGGCAGGTATTTTTCGGACATTGCCGAAAGCGTTCTCGTCTATCGGGAGGGGCGGATCCGCGTGCTCGCGCGAGAGGAATGCGGTTACGCCTATAAAAAGAGCGTCTTTATGGCGGAAAACACGGTCATACTCGGCGCGTCCCTGCTGCTCGACCGCGCGGCGGGGGAAACGGTGGAACGCAAGCGGGCGGAGTATCTGGCGGCCCGCCGGAATCTGCCCTCGGGGCGCAGCATGGGCTGCATCTTCAAAAATCCGCCCGAGGCGCCCGCGGGGAAGCTCATCGAGGGCGCGGGGCTGAAAGGGCTGCGCGTGGGCGGCGCGGTCATCTCCGAAAAGCACGCCAATTTCATCATCAATGAGGGCGGCGCGACCTCGGCGGACGTCAGGGCGCTGGTCAATCTCATCAAAAACGCCGTCTTTGCGCAGTACGGCGTGGAATTGGAGGAGGAGATCCGCTATCTCTGAGGCGTCGGGGGAAAGTGAGAGACATAGAGGTACATATGAAACTGACGGCTGATTACCATACGCATACGCCCTATTCGCACGGGAAGGGAACGGTGGAGGAAAACGCGGCGCGGGCAAAGGAGCTCGGCTTGAAGCAGATCGGCATCACCGATCACGGCTTTGCGCATCTCGCCTTCGGACTGAAGCGGAAGAAGGTGTCCGCCCTCATCGCCGATTGCCGCGCCGCTTCCGTGAAGCTGGGGATAGACGTGCTGGTCGGCATGGAGGCAAATATCCTCGGCGAGGACGGAAGCACGGACATGACCGAGGCGGATTACGGCAATTTCGATTTGTTCGTCTGCGGCAAACACGTGCTGGTCGCTTACGCTTCCCTTCGGGATTGGCGGCGCTATTTCGGCGGGAATTTCGTCGCGGACAAGTTCCGCCGCACCCCTCCGAGGGCGCTCGTCGAACGCAATACCCGCGCTTATATCGCGATGATAAAAAACAATCCCGTGGACATCGTTTCCCATCTCGGGTACCTTTGCCCCGCGGACGCGGCGGAGGTGGCGAAGTGCGCCGCCGATTACGGGACGTATATCGAGCTCAATTCCAAAAAGACCCACCTTTCCGACGAGGAGCTGTACGCGGTCGGACAGTCGGGCGCGCGCTTCGTCGTCGATTCGGACGCCCATTCGGTCGATCGGGTGGGGGACACGGCGCTCGTGGACGAGCAGCTCGCGCGGGTGGATTTTCCGCTCGATAAAATCGACAACATCGACGGGAGGTTTCCCACCTTCCGTTTCGCGGAATACAAGAGGCGCCGCTGAAAGGGCGCACGCCGCCCCGGGCGGCTTTGAGGACATGAATTTTACTTCGGACGTCAAAAGGGAGATCATATCGCGCGGCCTGGAGGGCGTCGCTTGCAAAAAGGCGGCGCTGTCCGCTTTCGTGCGCACGAGCGGGCAGCTGTCGGGCGGCATGGACGGCGCCCCGCCCGATTTCCGCATCGTCACCGAAACGGAGAACGTCGCGGAATTTTTCACCGCCCTGTTCGGGGAGGTGTTCGGGGAGGAACTCTCCGTCGCCGGCGCGTCCGTCGACCGCATGAGCGGCAGGGGAAAGCTCTCCCTCGAATGTCCGCCCGCCCTGCGGGAAAGGGCTTTGCGGGAGCTCGGGCTGCTCAGGCGCTCGGGCGGCTTTTCGGAGGGGATCTCCGCGCGGACGGTATCCGGGCCGGGCTGCGCCGCGGCCTACATCAAAGGGGCGTTCCTCGGCGGCGGAAGCTGCATTCTGCCCGGGAAAGAGGGCGGAAAAACGGGCTATCACCTCGAATTTGTGTTTCCCGCCCGCCGCGCGGCGTCCGATTTCCGCCGCCTGCTGGAGGAGAACGATTTGCTCGCCAAGGTGGTGGAGCGCAAGGATACCGCCGTCGTCTATATCAAGAGCAAGGAGACCATCTCCGATTTTCTCTCGGCGATCGGCGCCGAAAGCGCGCTGAAAAAATTTGCGGAGTTCGTGGAGAAGCGGGACGAGGCGAACCGAAGCAACCGCGCCGCCAACTGCTTTTCGGGCAACGCGGACAAATCGGCGTCCGCGGCCGTGCGGCAGGTGATGGCGATCCGCCGCCTGGCGGAGGCGGCGCCGGACTTGGTGGACGGGGAATTGAAGGAGACGGCGGAGGCGCGGCTGCGCTGGCCCTCCCTCTCTTTGCAGGAGCTGGCCGACAGGCTGGGCGTAAGCAAAAGCTGCCTCAATCACCGGCTGCGCCGTCTGGAATCGCTGGCGGCGAAACTGCCCGGGGACTGAGCGCGTCGGGCGGACGGGGAACTTCCGCCGACCGTACGCGGGAAAGCGGATTCGGAAGAAGGACAAAGGAAAGACAATGACGGATTTTGTACATTTACATCTGCATACGGAATACAGCCTGCTGGACGGGGCGGCGAAGGTGGACGACCTCGTCGACCACATGGTCAAAAACGGGATCGACTGCTGCGCGGTCACCGACCACGGCAATATGTACGCCTCCCTGTACTTTGCGGAGGAGTGCGTCAAAAAGGGACTCAAATACATCATCGGCTGCGAACTTTACGCCACGGACGATTATCTGGACAAGCGCCCCGGCACCAAGACAGAGCACATCATCGTGCTCGCCAAAAACAAGACGGGCTATAAAAACATCGTCAAGCTGGACTCCCTCTCCTACATCGACGGCTTTTACGGCAAGCCGCGCATCGATTATAAGCTTCTGAAAGAGCACCACGAGGGGGTCATCTGCCTTTCCGCCTGTCTCGCGGGCAGGATGCCCCAGCTTCTGATGCAGGGAGACTACGAAGGCGCGAAGGCGTGGGCGAAAGAGATGCGGGACGTGTTCGGGGAGGACTTTTACATCGAACTTCAGGACCACGGTCTGCGCGAGGAAAAGGAGGTCATTCCCCAGCTCATCCGGATCGCGCGGGAGCTGGACATCGGCCTGGTCGCCACCAACGACGTGCACTACATCGCCAAAGAGGATTGGGAGGCGCAGGATATCCTCCTCTGCATTCAGACGAAAAAGACGCTGGCCGACCCCAAGCGGATGAAATTCGGCACGCACGAGTTTTACATGAAGACGGGGGACGAGATGGCGGAGCTCTTTTCCTATGTGCCCGAAGCGATATCCAATACTCGGGTCATCGCCGACAAAATCGAGGAGCCCGTGTTCGATTTGAAGCCAAACGGCACGCCCATCCGCGACACTTCCCTCATTCCGCTGTATACGCCGGACGACGGTTCCACCTCGCCCGAATATCTCACGCGGCTCACCTGGGAGGGGCTGCCCAAGCGGTATAAAGATATCACCGAAGCCATCAAACAGCGGGTGGAGTACGAGCTCGGCATCATCATCAAGATGGGGTTTGCCGATTATTTCCTCATCGTCTGGGACTACATCAACTGGTCCCGCCTGCACGGTATCCCCGTGGGGCCGGGCAGGGGCTCGGGCGTCGGCAGCATCGTCGCCTATTCCATCGGCATCACCGACGTCGACCCTCTGCGCTACGAGCTGATCTTCGAGCGTTTCCTCAATCCCGACCGCGTTTCGATGCCCGACTTCGACGTCGATTTCTGCACCAAGCGGCGGTACGAAACGATCGAGTACGTGCGGCAGAAGTATCATCCCGAAAACGTGGCGCAGATCGTCACCTTCGGGACGCTCGCCTCCCGCGCCGTCATCAAGGACGTGGGGCGGGTGATGGGCATTCCCTATTCGGAGACGGACAAGGTGGCAAAGCTCATGGACGGCAAGTCCACGATCCGCGAGCTGCTCGGCATGAACATCCCGAAAATCGAAAAGAAGCTGGCCGATCCCTCTCTGCCCGAGGACAAGCGGAACGACACGCTTAAAGAGCTGGAAGAACAGAAAAAGAAAAAAAATCCCGAGTTCATCGAGGTGTACGAGACCAACGAGGAGCTTCGTCGGGTCATCGACATGGGGCTGAAATTGGAGGGTATGCCCAAAAACACTTCCGAGCACGCCGCCGGCGTCGTCATCTGCCGCAAGGTGCTTTCGGACAACGTGCCCCTCGCGCGCAACGGCGACGACATCGTCACGCAGTTCGACATGAAAGAGGTGGAGGCCGTCGGGATGCTGAAGATGGACTTCCTTGCCCTCACCACCCTCACGGATATCCAGAATACCCTCGATTACATCAAGGAGGACTACGGCATCGACATCGATTTCAACGAGATCGGTTACGACGTGCCCGAGGCCTATCAGCTCATCTCGTCCGGGGATACGGACGCGGTGTTCCAGCTCGAACAAGGGGGGATGAAGCGGTTCATGAAGGAGCTGCAGCCCAGCTGTCTCGAAGATCTCATCGCCGGCATTTCCCTCTACCGCCCCGGTCCCATGGATTTCATTCCCACCTATATCCGCAACAAGAATCATCCCGATCAGATCGTGTATGATACTCCCTTGCTGGAGCCCATTCTCAAAAACTCCTACGGCGTCATCATCTACCAGGAGCAGGTCATGCAGATATTCCAGAAGCTTGCGGGATATTCGCTCGGGCAGGCGGACCTCGTGCGCCGCGCCATGGCGAAGAAGCACAAGGATGAGCTGATGGCGCAGAAGGACAAGTTTATTTACGGCGACATCGACAAGGGCGGAAACATCACGGGCTGTGCGGCGCAGGGGATCCCCGCGGACGTCGCGGCGAAGATATTTGCGGACATGGAGAGCTTT
The DNA here is from genome assembly GCA_944375795.1 of uncultured Clostridia bacterium. GTDB lineage: Bacteria > Bacillota > Clostridia > Christensenellales > Borkfalkiaceae > Scatosoma. Next base: position 8,207 of record CALWAU010000080.1, read on the forward strand.
GCCTCCTACGCCTTCAACAAGTCGCACGCGGCGGCCTATGCGGTCGTCGCCTACCGCACCGCCTATCTCAAATACTTTTATCCCAAGGAATTTCTCGCCGGCATCCTCAACGACCGCATCGATAAAATCGAGGAAATCTCCAAGTATATCGCCTACATGAAGGAGAAGAACATCGAGGTCCTTCCGCCCGACATCAACAAGTCCAAGGCGATATTCTCCGTGCAGGGGAACGGGCTGCGGTTCGGCCTGGGCGCGCTGCGCGGCGTCGGACAGGCGCCCATCGAGGCGGTCATCGCCGAGCGGGAGGAAAACGGCCCGTTCAAGGATTTTGCGGATTTTGCTCTCCGCTGCGCGAAGCACATCAACAAACGGGTCGTCGAAAGCCTCATCTATGCGGGCGCGTTCGATTGTTTCGGCTACGCGCGGTCGCAGTTGGCCGCCGTCTACGACGAAGTGATCACCCGCGTCAACGCGATGGACAAGCAGAAGGCGGGCGCCCAGATCTCCCTGTTCGGGGAAATCATCGAGGAGGAGAGCCTGGAAATCGATTATCCGGACATTCCCGAGTACGAGCAGACGGAAAAGCTCTCCAAAGAGAAGTCGGTGCTCGGCGTGTACGTCAGCGGGCATCCCTTCGAGAAATACGCGGGATATTTCCGGGACAAAACGTTCAATTGTTCCATGCTCACCGAATACGTCGAGGACGAGGATACGGGCGCAAAGACGTATACCGACCTCGCGGACGGGCAGCAGGTGACGATGGGAGGGATGATCTCCTCCTACAAGAAGCTGCAGACCCGTTCGGGCTCCTTTATGGCGTTCGTCACGGTGGAGGACATGTACGGCACGGTGGAGTGCGTCTGCTTCCCCAACGTCTACGACCGCATCAAGAGTTTCCTTGCGGCGGACGCCGTCGTGACGCTCAGCGGAAAGATAGACATCGACGAGGAGAAGGCGCCCACCATCATCGTGGACAAGATGTCGGAATTTCGCCCCGAGGAGCATGCGGAACAGGGAACCGCGCCCGCGGGGCGGGCGGCCGAATCCCTTCCGTCTGCCTCCGCTTCCGCAGCCGCGCCCGCGAAGGGGAAGGCGCTGTGGCTGAAAATCGGCGACATGGCGGACGAGGACGTCGAAGAACTGATGGACACCCTCTGTTATTACGAGGGGGACACCCCCGTCTATTTTGTCCGGGGCAGACAGAAAATGGTCTGTTCGCAGCGCGTGACCCCGGGCAGGGCTTTGATGGCGGAGCTCGCCAGTTTTCTCAGCGAGGAGAACATAAAACTTCTTTGAAAAAATTTCCGAAAATACCCGCAAAAAGCTTTGTTTTTTCCGGAAGATTTGCTATAATAAACAGGAATGGCATTTACGGCCTGATGATAAAGAGGGGATTTCCGGCGGAATTTTTTCGACGGCATCAGAAAAATGAACGAATTTATCGGAGAGTTTGTCCTTGTGTGACGCAATCCCGTATATTTTTATCATTCGGACGGAGGATTAAATTATGAAACGAATCGGCTTGTTGACGAGCGGCGGCGACGCGCCCGGCATGAATGCGGCCATCCGCGCGGTGGTCAGGACGGCCATCTATTTCGGCCTGGAGGTCTACGGTATCGAGCGCGGTTATGCGGGGTTGATTGAGGACGATCTCGTGCCCATGGAGATGCGCAGCGTCTCCGATATCGTGCAGCGGGGCGGCACCATGCTCCGGACGGCGCGCTGTCTGGAAATGCTCACCCGCGAGGGGCAGCAGAAGGCGGTGGATACGCTGTCCAGACACGGGATCGAGGGGCTTGTCGTCATCGGCGGCGACGGGTCTTTCCGCGGCGCGAAGGTCCTGACCGAGGACTACGGCGTGCCCACGATCGGAATTCCCGGCACGATAGACAACGATTTGCAGTACACCGATTATACGCTCGGGTTCGATACGGCGGTGAATACCTGTCTCGACATCATCAACAAGCTCCGCGACACGATGACCTCGCACGAGCGCATTTCCGTCGTGGAGGTCATGGGGCGGCATTGCGGGGACATCGCCCTGTACAGCGGCATCGCGTCGGGGGCGGAGATCATCGTCGTGCCCGAGATCGCCTTCGATATGGACGACATCGTCATGCGCATCAACCGTTCTCGCGCCAGCGGGAAACATTCCAACATCATCGTCGTGGCCGAGGGGGTCATGAGCGCGGAACAGTTTGCCAAGCAGCTTCAGGAGGTCACCACCTATTCGGTGCGGCCCACCTGTATCGGGCACGTGCAGCGGGGCGGGTCTCCCTCCATGGCGGACAGGATGCTGGCGGCGCAGTTCGGCAACAAGGCGGTGCGCCTTCTCAAAGAAGGGGTGGGCAACCGCGTAGTCGGCATACACAAAAACGAGATCATCGACATGGACATCATCGAGGCGGTCTCCATGAAAAAGGAATTCAACTACGAGCTTTACGAAACTCTGCAGATGATTTCCATGTAACCGGAAGCATACCCGGAAAACAGCTTCTCACGGGAGGCTGTTTTTTGGGAAAGCGGGAAGCGTCGGGGGCGGCGGCGTTTCGGGCGGAAAGGGAAAGTTTTTTTGTGAAATTTTTCCTTTTGATATTGAAATTTCTATCGTTTTGTTGTATAATAAATGAGGTTCGGAGGGATTGTTTTCTCCGCCCGAAAGGAGACCGCATGATTTTAACCGTTTGTCTTAGTCCCTGCACGGACATTACCATAGAGCTCGATTCCCTCAACGTAGGCAGGACGAATATCGTCAAAAGCAAGACGCTTTCCTTTACGGGGAAAGCGCTGAACGTCGCCATCGGCGTCGCGCGGCTGGGCGGAGAGCCTTACGCCACGGGGCTGATGTATAACGAAAACGGATATATGTTTGAAAACGCGCTCGACAAGGAAGGGGTTCCCTTCACCTTCGTCTGGAACAAGGGGCGGGTGCGCGAAAATTATAAATTTATCGACCATAAATCCATGCTCACGGAGGTCAACGACGTCGGCGAAGAAGTGAGCGAGGGAAAGACGGGGGAACTTTTCAATATGGTGCAGATGCTCTCCGCCCGCAGCAACGTCACGGTCGTGTCGGGCAGTCTGCCCCGCGGCGTGGAGGCGTCGTATTACGGCAGCCTGTTCCGCGCGATGGACCCCTCCACGATCAAAATCGCGGATGCGGAGGGGGCGAGGCTGTTTGCCGCGCTCGACGCGGGGGTAGACCTCGTCAAGCCCAATCTCGACGAGCTGCAGAATACGCTCGGCAGGGAAATGACGGACAAGGACGACATGCTGGCGGGCTGTCGGGAGCTGCTCGACCGCGGCGCCAAGACGGTGCTGCTCTCTCTCGGCAAGGACGGCGCCGTCATCACGGACGGGACGCATACCTATTATTGCAAGAGCATCAACGTGGCCGTCAATTCCACGGTCGGCGCGGGGGACGGCATGGTTGCCGCGGCCGCGATGATGATGGAAAAGGGGGCACCGCTGCCCGATATCCTGCGCGCGGGCGTCGCCGCCGGAACGGCCACCGTGACCACGGTCGGAAAAATTTCCTTTACCAAGGACAAATACGAGGAAATTCTCAGCAATCTCAAGGTCGTCGAGCTGTCCTGAAAAAATTTATCGGAAAAAGCTCTTTTCGGATGTCATAAAAATTTCCCCCGGCGCATATAATACAGTATTGTCGCAACAAAAGCGGGACCGGGAAGGGGGCAGCCGAGGCAAATCGATGCCGCTTTCCGACGGGCAGGGACGGCGGCCGGGAAAGGCGCCGGAAAAGTTTCTTTGCCGCGGTGCCGCGGTATACGCGGGAAAAAGCCGGTCGGGGCGCTTTGCAGCTGTTTTTCGGCTGCAAGGGCGCAAACCGGGCGAGAGAAAAATCATGAGATTTCGGCCGCGGCATTCGCCGCGGTTTTTTCTGTTCGGCGCGTTTCGCCCTCCGGGAGAAGCCGTGCCGGATATGCGGGAAAAAGGAAAAAATTTTTTGATGTTTTTTGTCGGAAAGGGTTGAAAATTTCCGCATGGTTTGTTATAATATAAATACCGATACAAATATCGGAACGAGAAAGGAGTAAAAGGCCATGTATTTCAAGACGGAACAGGAGCAATTCGACAAAATCAAATGGTATGACAGCATCCGCGAGGGGCGGGACATGTGCGGCTCGTACGAATTTTGCGGCGAGTGCCGTCGTGAGCCTCTGTATCCTTGCGCGCGCGCCGCGCACCGCTATCAGAACGGATATATCCGCGTCGCCGTTCTGCGCGGACATCGTTCGATGTAAAATCGGGGGGGGGGGAGATGAGAGATCTGGAAAGGACGGCGGAAAATCTGATCGAAAAGGCGTCTTTTGCGCAGATATGCTATCTCGACCCGGAGGGATATCCGGTCACGAAAGCCATGCTCAAACCTCGGGAGAGGGAAGGGATAAAGGTATTCTGGTTTTCCACCAATACCTCTTCCGATAAAGTGAAGTGCCTGAAAAGGGACCCCCGTTCCAGCCTGTATTTCATCGACCGCCGTTTCTTTCGAGGCGTGAGTCTCGTCGGCACCGTCGAAGTTCTGGAAACGCCGGAGGCGAAGGAGCGGATCTGGCGGGAGGGCGATACGATGTATTATGCGGGCGGCGTCACCGACCCCGATTACTGCGTGCTGCGCTTTACGGCGGTCCGCGGAAGGTTTTACGGCAATTTCAAATCGGAAAATTTCCGGATAGGGGAAGATTGATTTTTGCGCTTTTTTCGGAAAAGAGGTTTCATTTCCGGGCTGCGCGCGTATACTGAAAGCAGGTATATTTATCCATAAAGGACGGTTTCAGGTTGTGAAAACTTCGGAAAAAATTATTTCTGCCGCGCTGACGATCGTGCTCGGCATACTTTGTATCATCATGAAAGGCGGCGTGATCAGCGTCGCGATGACCATACTCGGCGCGGTGCTCATTGTCCTGGGCATTCTCGATCTCGCGGGGAAAGCGTTTCCGCCCGCGGTCGTGAAGATCGTGCTCGGCGTGCTGTTCATCGTTTTCGGCTGGACCATCGTCAGCGCCGTGCTGTACATCGTCGCGGCGCTTCTGATGATTTACGGGATATTGCAGCTTTACGGCCGCATCCGTTTCAAGGTCAAAGGGCCTCGGGCCATCGATACCGTAGCCGCTTATGCCGGCCCCGTCATCTGTATCGTCGTGGCGTTTTTCCTGTTCTTCAATCAGGGCGGCACGGTAGATTGGGTGTTCATCGTCTCGGGGATCTTCCTGATCATCGAGGGTATTTTGATGCTGTTTGTGCCTTCGCGCAAGGATTGACGTCCTATTTCCCGCCCGGATTTCGGGCGGGAAAATATTTTTCGGAAGAAAAACGGGAAAGGGGAGAAATCGATAAAAAATTCACGAAAAATTATCGCTTAAATTTCCGTCAAACCGCCTCAAGCAGTTGAGAAAAACGAAAATTTGTGATATAATTATGACTGTACGAGGGAGAATGGTCGGGTGAGCGAGCGTCGCAGGGACGCGCGCCCGGGTGGCCGTTATCGGCAGGGCGGAAGGTTTCCGCCTTTTTTTACGGCCTTTTTGCCCGGAAGTGAGCTGTCTGTAAAAAATTTTCAACATACGGAGAATACAGGTATGAACAACAAGGTTACTATCATCGGTGCAGGTTCGGTGGGCGCGACGATCGCCTATACGCTGGTCGTGGACAGTCCCGTTTCGGAAATCGTTCTGATCGACGTCAATCACGACAAGGCGCGCGGCGAGGCGCTCGACATCAAACAGGCGACGCCCTTCCTTTCGCCGACCAAGGTGTATGAAGGGACCTACGAGGATACGAAGGGTTCGGATATCGTCGTCATTACCTCGGGCATCGGCAGGAAGCCCGGACAGTCCCGCATCGACCTGGCGCAGACCAACGTCGATATCATCAAGAGCATCGCTCCCGAAATCGTGCGCCACGCGCCCGACGCCATTTACGTCATCGTCGCCAATCCCGTGGACGTTCTCACCTACGTATTCGCCAAGGTGACGGGGCTGCCCAAGCGGCAGGTGGTCGGCTCGGGGACCATTCTCGACACCATTCGCCTGCGCACCCGCCTTTCCGAGCTCTATTCCATCAATCAGAAGCAGGTGCACGCCTATGTTTTGGGCGAGCACGGGGACAGCTCCTTCGTGGCCTGGTCTACGGCGGATATCACGGGCATTCCTTTGAACGATTACGACGACGCGCTCACCAATAAGACGATTCTGCCCATCACGCCCTATCAGCGCGAGGAAGTGGAGGAATACGTCCGCAAATCGGGCGGAAAGATCATCGCGGGCAAGGGCGCTACCTTCTACGGCATCGCCGCCTCCGTGTGCCATATCATCAAGTGCATCTATTCGGGCGCGGACACCGTCATGACCCTTTCCACCCTTCTGGAGGGCGAGTACGGCATTTCCGACGTCTGCCTCAGCACCCTCTGCGTGCTCGGCAACAGCGGAATCCTGACGACGCTGGCGCCCAAGATGTCCGACGACGAAATGTCCAAGCTCCGCCACAGCGCCGAGGTACTCAAAGGGGTAATCGCGCAGCTGAACATCTGAGAACGGGGAGCGGAAAATTATGGAATATCGCATTGAAAAGGATACGATGGGGGAAATGAAGGTCCCCGCGGATAAATATTGGGGGGCGCAGACGGAGCGCAGCCACGAGAATTTCCGCATCGGCACCGAAGTGATGCCGAGGGAGATCACGCACGCGTTCGGCATCCTCAAAAAGGCGGCAGCGCTCGCCAATTTCGAGCTCGGGATTCTTCCCGGAGAAAAGAAGGACGTCATCTGCGCGGCCTGCGACGAGGTGATTTCGGGCAGCCTGAACGAGCATTTCCCGCTCGTCGTCTGGCAGACGGGCAGCGGCACGCAGTCCAACATGAACGCCAACGAAGTCATCGCCAACCGAGGCAACGAAATGGCGGGGAAGAAGCTGCTGCACCCCAACGACGACATCAATAAGAGCCAGAGTTCCAACGACACCTTCCCCACGGCGATGCACATAGCGGCGGTGATCGCGATAGAGGATTCCCTCTTTCCCGCGATGGACAAACTCATCGCCACTTTCC
>CALWAU010000081.1 GCA_944375795.1 uncultured Clostridia bacterium
TATCAGTTCCGTTTCAATATTCTGCTTATGTAATTCTTCAAAGACGGTACGTATCAAAACAGCCGTATTGCCGTCCTTTCTGCCGCTGCCGTTAATCCCGATTACCTTCATCGATATTCAGTCCCTCCGTTCCGAATAAATACCCTTCCCGAAAAAATCCGGGCACAATGCAACATTTTCCTGAAATTTCAAAATACGCACCGTTCACAGGTGCGTATTTCCGTCCGATGGTGGAGGTGGTGAGAGTCGAACTCACGTCTTACTCGGCTGCCAAAAAACTTTCTACATACTTAGTCTGCCTTTTATCTTACCTGCCGCGGCGCGGACAAACGCGCTCCGGGCATCGCAGGAGACTGAATAATCCGCACGGCCGCCTCCGGAACCGCGGGGATTTTTCCGTCTGTTTAACGCCGCACCCCCGACCGGCGGATAAATCGGGCGCGACGCTCGTCAGAAACCGACGAAGTTACGCAGCAAGTGCGTATTCTGCATTGTTATCTGCATTCAAATTTAAGCGGAATGTTTTTAATGCGGCCACTCCGTCCGCAGTATGCTTATCTTTCCGCTCACCGGCAATCGAATCCGTTGCACCCCCGTATCCGAAAGACCGAAGCCTTTACATATTTATTATACACGCTTTCGGAACAAATGTAAACACTTTTCAGGCCTTTTTCTTTTTATGCAGCATTTTTTTCACCGAGGTGCGGTGCTCCTCCCCCGCCAGAAGGCGCAGGATATTTTTATGATGCGCACACCAGGTGAGGAGATTGATCGCCAGAATCAGCAAAAACAGCGCCGCCGCGTAACCGTTGTTCAGTTCCCCACGGTAGCGAAGCCAGAACAGAATCCCCTGCCACAGCCCGAAGCCGGAAACGCCGATGAGCGACCCCATCGAGCCCCATTCCGTCGCCACGATATAAAAGGCAATCAGCCAGAGCCCCGCAAAGCCGATGAGCAAAAACCAGGGATTTTCGCAGCCGAGATTGATCCAGAACAGACCCAGGGTAGAGGCGATGCCCTTGCCGCCGCGGAATTTCATCGTGACGGGAAAGATGTGCCCGACGATGACGCACAGGCCGCAGAAATAGCGCGTAAAATCGGAAACGGCGATATCCGTCCCCGCGAACACGTAATTGCGATAGATGAAATAGCTGACGAGCGCGGGAATCCCCCCCTTGAAGGCGTCGCAAAAAAAGGTGATGATCCCGATTTTCAGGCCAAATTCCCGGCTCATGTTCATCGTCCCGGGATTGCCGCTTCCCATCTTCGTGATGTCCTTGTGTTTGAGGCCGGCGATCAACCTCGCGAAATTGAAGCAGCCTATCAGGTAGCAGACGACCGCCATGACGACGATTTGCCACCACTGGCGGGAAAGTTCCCACTCCATGCTCTTTCTCCTCCGAAAATTTTTATCCGAATGCCCCGGGGAAGGGACGAACGAAAAAACTCAATCCACTTCGCCCTTCTCCCTCGCGACGATCCGTATGGGCGTGCCCGAAAAATCATAGGCGGAACGAATGGTATTTTCGAGGTATCTTTCATAGGAAAAGTGCAAAAGCCCCGCATCGTTGACAAAGAGCGCAAATACGGGCGGACAAACGCCCACCTGCGAAGAAAAATACACCTTCATCCGCCGGCCCTGATAGGAGGGCGGCTCGTTGAGACGCACCGCGTCCCCGATGAGGTCGTTGAGCGCCCCCGTCGGAATCCGGAAAGAGGCGTGGGCATACGCCTCCTCCGCCGCCGAAAGAATTTTCTCCACCCGCTGCCCCGTCTTGGCGGAAATATAGACGGATTTATAATAATCCATAAATTTGAGGTCCTGCTTCAATTTCTCCTCGAAGCGGTTGACCGTATGGGTATCCTTTTCGATCAGATCCCATTTGTTCATGAGGATGACGGAGGGTTTGCCCTGCTCGTGCACGTAGCCGATGATCTTCACGTCCTGTTCGGTGAGCCCCTCGGCGCAATCCACCACCAGCAGGCAAACGTCGCTTCTGCGCACGGCGTCGAAGGCGCGCATATTGCTGTAATACTCCACGCTGTCGTCCACGTTCTTCTTTTTGCGGATACCCGCCGTGTCGATGAGCGTATACTTTTTCCCGTCCCGCTCGAAAAGGGTGTCGATGGCGTCCCGCGTCGTGCCCGCGACGGGCGTCACGATGCTGCGCTCCTCGCCGAGCAGGCGGTTGACGAGGCTGGATTTTCCCGCGTTCGGCTTCCCGACCACGGCGATTTTCAGTGAATCGACGGGCTGAGAATCGTTTTCGGGAAAGAGCCGCACCGCCTCGTCCAGCACGTCGCCTATCCCCTGCGAATGCTCCGCGGAGACCGCATAGGGCTCCCCAAGCCCCAGGGAATAAAACTCAAAGACCTTCTCGGGAGAATATTCGTCGATTTTGTTGACGACGAGCAGAACGGGCTTTTTGCTGCGCCGGAGAAGCTCGGCGACGTCGTAATCGGAATTGGTCAGCCCCTCCCGTCCGTCCGTGAAAAAGAGAATGACGTCCGCCGTTTCGATGGCGACCTCCGCCTGGCGGGCGATCTCCTTCCACATGACGTCGTCCGATTTCAGCTCGATGCCGCCCGTATCCACCATCGAAAAATGTTTGCCGCGCCATTCGCAGTCGGCATACAGCCTGTCGCGCGTGACGCCGGGCCTGTCCTCCGTGATGGAAATGCGGCGGCCCGCCGCCTTGTTGAAAAACGTGCTTTTCCCCACATTGGGGCGCCCCACGAGGGCAATCAAGGGATTTGCCATCTCTCCTCCTCTCCTCCCCGCGATCGCGCCCGGGAGGGCGACAGGGTCGGACGACGACCCTGCCGCCGTTTTTTCCATTATACCTTTTTTTGCGCCGCTTGTAAAGAAAAAAAGCGGGGATTCCCGAAGAATCCCCGTTTTTCCCGCGCACCGGGCTTCAGAATCCCCTGATGAGCCCGAAGATGCAGCCGAATACGTAAACCGCAAGCGCAATCCAGTACACGATGCGCCAGGCGCTCTTTTTGCCGCGCGTATAGTCGTATGCGGGAATGCCGATGCCGACAAGCATGAAAAGCTGTCCGATCAGATTGAGAACGGATTTCACCGCCCCGGAAAAAATCCCTCCGAACAGGAACATGAACGCCGCGATGATCAGCGCGAAATAGCTGGAAGCGCGGAGCAGCCAGCCCTTGCCGCTGACCGTCCTCCTCGTCGTCGTGGTCGTCGTCTTTTTCGTAGCCATACGGATAACCTCCTTTTTCAGATTTTATGCGCACCCTCCCGGACGGGAGGGATTTTGCCCGTTCATTCCGCGGCCTTCGGCCCGCCCGAATCTTCCGACGCGAGAAACACGCCGTCCTCTCCGTCCGTCTCCCGAAAGCGCACAAACACCTTTTCGGCCGAGGACGTGGGCAGATTTTTGCCGATAAAATCGGCGCGGAAGGGCAGCTCCCGGTGCCCGCGGTCCACAATTTCCAAAAGCTGTATCTTCTTCGGGCGCCCCAGCGTACTCTTGAGCGCCATGAGCGCGGAGATCGCCGCGCGCACCGTCCGCCCCGTGTACAAAACGTCGTCGCAGAGCACAAGCGTCTTTCCGTCTATGGAAAAATCGATCTGCGTCCCCTTTACCCGCGCGTCGCAATCGAGAATGTCGTCCCGATACAGCGTGATGTCCAGAATGCCGAGGGGGAGCTCCGTCCCCGCACTCTCGCGGAAAAAGTCGCGCAGGCGCTGCGCGACGGCGACGCCCCGCGTGCGGATGCCAATCAACGCCACCCCCTCGAGGCCGTCGTTGCGTTCTTCGATTTCGTGTGCAAGCCGCCTGATCGCCCGCCCGAGCGCCGCGGCGTCGAGAATCTGTTTCATTCTCTCCCCTCCCTGCCGAGAATCTCGGCCCAATCGTCCCCGCCGTACTGCCGCGCCAGCGTTTCCAGCACCTCGAAAAAATAAGCGGGCAAGGGAGCGCGAAAACGCATTCTCTCCCCCGTCGCGGGGTGCGTCAGCTCCAGCTCGTAAGCATGCAGCAGCTGCCCCTTCAGTTCAAACCGCTGCCGCCGCGACCCGTACAGGGGATCGCCGACGACGGGATGCCCCATATACTTTGCGTGAACGCGTATCTGGTGGGTGCGTCCCGTCTGCAAAGTAAACCGACAAAGGGTATATTCCCCGCCGTAGCGAACGAGCGTTTCATAGTCGGTGATCGCAGCCTTGCCCCTTCCTTCCGGCAAGACGGCCATCTTCAGGCGGTCGGACGGGCTGCGGCCGATATCGGTGGAAATCCGCCCCGAATCCGCCTTTACGTTTCCTTCGAGCAGCGCGAGATACCGCCTGTGACAGGACTTTTCGGCAATCTGACGGGCGAGGGAAACGTGCGCCCGGTCGTTTTTGGCGACGACCAGAAGCCCCGAGGTGTCCTTGTCGATGCGGTGCACGATGCCCGGCCGCAGCACGCCGCCGATGCCGCTGAGCGAATCGAGCGCATACAAAAGCGCGTTGACCAGCGTCCCTTCCGTATTTCCGTTGCCGATGTGCACGGTCATTCCCTGCGGTTTGTTCACGACGGCGATGTCCCCGTCCTGATAGACGATATCGAGGGGGATATTCTCCGGCCGCACGGAATATTCTGCGGGTTCGGGGATCTCCACGTGCACCTCGTCCCCCGCGCGTATCTCCGTGCCCGCCTTTACCTTTTGGCCGTTCACCTCAACCCTGCCCCCGTCTATCAGCTTTTTGATGCGGGAGCGGGTCTCCTCCATCCGCTCGGAGAGAAAGACGTCCAGCCGCTTGGCGTCCTCTTCCGCCACGAACAGGCGGCTGTCCATCAACCGTCCCTCTCCTGTTCGTCGCCGCCGGGAAGCGCCGAGGCATTCTTTTCCGCGTCTTTCTCCGCCTCGTGCATCGCCCGGTATTTTCCGACGGGAAAGAAGGCGTCTTTATCGAAGAACAGGAAGGAGAGCACGAGCATGATCGCCCCCGCCGTGATGAAGAAATCGGCAAAGTTGCAGACGGCGAAGCCGAAGCGGCTGACGTCCACCATATCGCGCACCCCCCGTTGCAGCAGCTGCGCCGAAACGTTGTCCAGCTCCCACACCCGATAATAGACGCGGTCGATGAGATTGCCCACGCCGCCCGCGATGATAAAGACGAGCGCGGTGCGGACGAGCTTCCGGTCCTTTTTCACGACGAAATACAGAACGGAAAGGACCGCCATGATCACGCCCGTACCGATGACGATGGCAATTTTTCCCCATTCGGGCAAATCGGACGCCAGCCCGAAGGAAATGCCGGGGTTATATACAATCGTGATGCCTATCCAGCCGTCGATGAGGTCGAAATCCGGCTGATAGGCGTCCGCAAGCGCCTTGGTGATCTGGTCGATGAATATGAGCACGGCAAACAGCAAAATGCCCCACAGGCAGGAGCCTTTGAGGACCGAGCCGCCCTTTTTTTCACCTTCGGAATTTATCTTTTTCTCCATATCGTCTCCGTCAACAGTCAATCGTCCGCAAGTCCGAGGGTTTCCAGCACCTGCTCCAGCTTCCATTCCCCGTCCTCTGCGTCAAACTCTTTTCGGGCCCCGCAATCGGGTACCGCATCGGCGGCGTCCTCCGCGCTCTCCGCGTCCTCCCTTCCGGACAAAATCGCATCGAGCCGCCTTTCAAACCTCGCAAAGCGCGCGGTTTCCGCCCTGTCGGGATAGGCCGCGCGGATCTCCTCCAAGAGGGCCTGCGCCTTTTCTGCCGCCTGTACGGCCAGCGCCTTTTCCGAGCGGACAAATTCGCCGAGCTCCGCCTCCATCTGCTTTTTCGACTCCCCGGCCGCGATCATCGCTTCCGAAACCGCCTGTTTTTGCGCGGACAGGAAGGAGACCTCCGCCGAAAGCCGGCGGTTTTCCTCCTTCAATTCGGCGAGCGCCGCCTGCACTTCTCCGATTTTTCCGTCGTATGCCTCCCGCAGGGCGCGCAGTTCCCGCTCGTGCCCCTTGCGGGTATACAAACCCGGCATCAGTCCTCCTCCGAATGCTGCCCGCGGATGCGGTCGAGCATCTCGCTCTTGAGGGAATGCAGCTTTTCCGAGAGGTCCACTTTATACAGCTCGGGCATATCCAGGCGGAGATACTCCTCCCAGAACCGCGAGAGCTCCCGCGCGGAAAACGCGCGTATCTCCGCCAATTCGGGAAATTCGTAGACGAGCTTTCCCTTTTCCACGATGGTATGCAGCAGCGGCTCGGCGCGGAAATTTTTTACGGTGAACCGCTTCCAAGTCTCCAGCGGGTGGAAAATTTTCAGGGGTTTGGCCTCGTCGATCTCCTCCTCCCGCAGCGTGATGAGGTCGGCTACCGCCATTCCCGTTCCCCGGTCGTACAGCCGATAGAGATTTTTGAAGGAGGGATTGGTGATTTTCGCCGCATTGTCCGAAAGCTTGATTTTGGGAACGACCGTCCCGTCCTCCTTACTTGTCGCCGCCTGCTGATACACGCCGCCGAGCGCGGGCATATCCGCCGAAGTGATGAGCTTGGTGCCCGCCCCCCAGCGGTCGATTTTCGCGCCCTGCTGCATGAGGGAAGAAATGGAATATTCGTCCAGATCTCCCGACGCACAGATGATCGCGTCGGAAAATCCCGCCTCGTCCAGCATCTTCCTCGCCTTTTTGGAAAGATAGGCAAAATCGCCGCTGTCCAGGCGGATTCCCTTGGGACGATACCCCTTTTCCGCAAGCTCGCGGAACACCCGAATCGCATTGGGCACGCCGCTGCGCAGCGTGTCATAGGTATCCACGAGGAGCAGACAGTTTTCGGGATACGCCTCGGCATAGGCCCGGAAGGCCTCGTATTCGCTGTCGAAATCCATCACCCAGCTGTGCGCCATCGTGCCCGAAACGGGGATGTCGTACAGCTGCCCCGCAAGCACGTTGGAGGTGGACGAGCACCCCCCGATGACCGCGGCGCGCGCGCCGTATACGCCCGCGTCCGGCCCCTGCGCCCGCCGAAGCCCGAACTCCATCACCGCGCCCTTGCCCGCCGCGCGGCAGATTTTGGAGGCTTTGGTCGCAATCAGGGTCTGATGATTGATGATGTTCAGAAGGGCGGTTTCCGCGAACTGCGCCTGAATGAGCGGGGCCTTTATCGTGAGAATGGGCTCGCCCGGAAACACGGGCTCCCCTTCCTTCACCGCGTACACGTCCCCCGTGAAGCGCATATTTCTCAGATATTCGAGGAAGTCCTCCCCGAAAATTTTCAGCGAGCGCAGATAATCGATGTCCGCGTCGGAAAAATGCCAGCCGAGCAGATATTCTATCGCCTGTTCCAGGCCCGCGGCGAGGGAATAGGTAATCAGGTTGTTCTGTCGGAAAAAGATGTCGAATACGGCCTCCTCCTCGTGTTTCCCGTTCCGATAAAAGCCGTAAGCCATCGTGATTTCGTATAAATCGGTCAATAACGTGAGATTTCTCATTCCTTTTTCTCCTCTCCCGCATTTT
>CALWAU010000082.1 GCA_944375795.1 uncultured Clostridia bacterium
GCGGCCATCGCTATCGCGGGCGTAAGCTGGGTCTTTCCCCCCCAGGGCATATATACCGACCGTGCGCCGATGGTGGAATCGAACATCTCGGAAAGCCCCTTCTTGGCGCAGACGTTGAGGTCGGCAAGCACCTTTTTCGTCTCTTCGGCAAACTTTGTGCCCGTCTTTTTGTCGAACCAGCGGGTGACCTTGTCCGCGACCTCCGCCACCGCTTCCTGCTTGACGCCGTTGGTGTCGAGGAAGGACCGGGCGATATCCACGATGGCGCGGCCCCTGAAATACATCCGCATGCGGCCCGTGTCCGTGACGACCGCGACGGGCGTGGCGGAAAGATTTTCTTCCGCCGCCAGCGCGATGAACGCCTCCGCGTCCTTTTTGTCCACGACCACCGCCATGCGTTCCTGCGATTCGGAAATGGCCAGCTCGGTGCCCGAAAGTCCCTCATATTTTTTCGGCACCCTGTCGAGATCGATGTCCAGCCCGTCCGCCAGCTCCCCTATCGCGACGGAGACGCCGCCCGCGCCGAAATCGTTGCATTTCTTGATGCGGCGGGTCGCTTCGCCATTGAGGAACAGGCGCTGCAGCTTCCGTTCCGTCAGCGGATTTCCCTTCTGCACCTCCGCGCCGCACGTCTCCACCGAATGGGCGTCGTGCGCTTTGGACGAGCCCGTGGCGCCGCCGCAGCCGTCGCGCCCCGTCTCCCCGCCCAAAAGAAGAATGACGTCCCCCGCCTTTGGCGCTTCGCGGTACACCATATCCCGCCGCGCGCCGCCGACGACAAAGCCCGTTTCCAGGCGCTTGGCCTTGAACCCCTCGTGATATACCTCGTCCACGATTCCCGTCGCCAGCCCGATCTGATTGCCGTAGGAGGAGAACCCCGCCGCCGCGCGCCGGGTGATCGCCCGCTGGGGCAGCTTGCCGGGCAGCGTATCCGCCAGTTTTTCCCTGGGGTCGGCCCCGCCCGTCACCCGCATCGCCTGATAGACGTAGGTGCGTCCGCTGAGCGGGTCGCGTATGGCGCCGCCAAGGCAGGTAGCCGCGCCGCCGAACGGTTCGATTTCCGTCGGGTGATTGTGCGTCTCGTTCTTGAACATGACGAGATATTTTTCCGTCTTGCCGTCTATTTCCGCATCGATGCAAATGGAACAGGCGTTGATTTCGTCGGAGACGTCGAGATTGTCCAGTTTCCCGTCCTTTTTCAGCTTTTTCGCCGCAATCGTGGCGAGGTCCATGAGGCAGGGATATTTATCGGGGCGATCCCCGTTGATTTCCCTATACAAATCCTCGTAGAGATGATACGCCTTCTCCGCCGATTTGTTTTCCGAACGGATCTCGATGCGCTTCAACCGGGTGGCGAAAGTGGTATGGCGGCAGTGGTCCGACCAATAGGTATCTATCACCTTCAGTTCCGTCTCCGTCGGGTTTCTGCCCTCGCCCTTGAAATAATCCCGCACGAACGCGAGGTCGGCGGCGCTCATCGCAAACCCCTCCCGCTTGTGGAAGGCGGCGATCTCCTCGTCCGTCATGGACAAAAATCCCTCCACGTCCTTCACGTCCGCGCTCTCTACCGCCTCCCGCCTGAGCATGTCGGGCTTTTCGAGCGAGACCTCCTCGCTCTCGACGGGGTTGATGAGATGCTTTTTGATGGCATCGAGTTCCCCGTCCGTCACTCCCTTGACGGCGTATACCTTCGCGCATTTGACGAGCGGCCGCGCCTTCCTCGTGAGAAGCTGAACGCACTGCGCCGCGCTGTCCGCCCGCTGGTCGTACTGTCCCGTCAGAAAACTCACCGCAAATACTTTGTAATCCGCGCCGAACTCCATGCGTTCGAGATGCACGTCGTCGACAGGCGGTTCGGAAAACACCGTACCCAGGGAAGCGTCGAGCTCCTCTTTGGTCAGCCCCTCCACGTCGTAGCGCAATACGAGGCGAAAGTCCTCGGGGCGGATGCCGAGCAAGGTCGCGATGTCCTCCGCCTCCATTCTCGCCTGTACGTTGTCCTTTTTCTCCACAAAAATTCTGTATATCATAAAAGCTCCTCGATTGCCTTTCTCTTTCGGCGCCGCCCGACGCGCGCGCCCGTCATTCCCGGGGGACGTCCCGATATTTTATGCCGATGTCCGTGCGGTAGTGCATCCCGTCGAAATGGATTTTCCGCACGTTTTCATACGCTTTCCTGCGCGCATCTTCCGTCGTGTCGCCCTTGGCGCACACGCCCAGCACCCGGCCGCCGTCCGTCAGAAGTTTTCCGTCCTTCCTCTTCGTGCCCGCGTGACAGATCACGACGCCCTCGTCCAAATCGCCTATCGTTATCTCCTTCCCCTTTTCGTAGTGCACGGGATAGCCGCCCGAGGCGAGCACGACGCACACGCAGGAGCCTTCCTCCCATTCGATTGCGATATCCGACAGTCTGCCGTCGGTAACGGCCTCGAATATGTCCAGCAAATCGGTTTTGAGCATGGGGAGCACCACCTGCGTTTCGGGGTCGCCGAACCGGGCATTGTACTCGATGACCTTCATGCCGTCCTTCGTTTTCATGAGCCCGAAATAGAGCACCCCCTTAAAGGTCCGCCCCTCGGCGTTCATCGCGGCCACGGTGGGCAGCATGATCTTTTCCCTGACCTCCTCGGCGCATTTTTCGCCGTAGAAGGGCGCGGGTGAGAAGGTGCCCATCCCCCCGGTGTTCAGGCCCTCGTCGCCGTCGAACGCCCGCTTGTGGTCGCAGCTCGTAATCATGGGCACGATCGTCTTTCCGTCCGTAAACGCAAGCACGGACACCTCTGGCCCTTCGAGAAATTCTTCGATGACCACCTTGCTGCCGGCCGCCCCGAATTTCTTTTCCAACATGATGTCTTTCAGGCCCGCCTCCGCCTCCTCGCGGGTGCGGCAGATCAGAACGCCCTTGCCCAGCGCCAGCCCGTCCGCTTTCAAAACGAGAGGCAGCGAGGTGACCTGCACGTAGCCGAGCGCCCTCTCGTAATCGTCGAAAATTTCGTATTTCGCGGTGGGGATGCCGTATTTTTTCATGAGCGCCTTGGCAAAAGCCTTGCTCGATTCTATCTCGGCGGCGCGCCTGTTCGGCCCGAACACGCGATGCCCGCGGCGTTCCAGCTCGTCCGCCAGCCCCAGCGCCAACGGGTCGTCGGGCGCGATGACCGTATATTCCACGTCCGCGTGCGCGTCCAGCCAATCGCCGACCGCCCCGACGTCGAGATAATTCACGTCGACGAGTTCTGCCAGCTCGCCGATGCCCGCGT
>CALWAU010000083.1 GCA_944375795.1 uncultured Clostridia bacterium
ACAGGAGATTTTTGGGGAAGAGGAGAAGCCGCAGGGCGGGCCTGGCAGACGGGCTTCGCTTGTCTGCCCGCCGGCTTCCGCGCGCTTCGACGAGGTATGTGACCAAGGCAAAACGCAAGCCCGACAAAGTATTGCGCAGTAGATTCGCGTTTCCTCCGACTCAAACGGATAAACCCCGCATTGACCGCAAAGCGGGTAAGTGCGCAAACCATTGGTTTGCTTTTACGGTGCCTTTTGCGGGCTCCGCCCTGCACCCGCAAGAGGCATTGCCTCTTGACTCCTTTTCGGGCCCCACCCGCTATCCGAGAAAATCGAGCAACTCGCCGAAACCGCGGAACAGATAGTCCGGATGCTCCGCCTCCAGCTCGCCCGGCTCCGCATAGCCGACCGCCAGCCCCGCAAACGCCACGCCGCAGGCGCGGGCGCCCTCCGCGTCCTGTTTCCGGTCTCCCACCATCAGCGAAAGCCCTTCAGACGCCCCCAAACGGCGCAAGGCTTCGCGAATCACGTCCGACTTGAGGGGGAGGCTGCCGTCCACGCCGCTGCCCGTCAGAGCGTCAAAAAACGAGGTGAAACCGAAGGCGTCCGAAATGCGGCGGGCGTAGATCTCCGGCTTGGATGTGGCCAGCGCCAGGCGGTAGCCCCGGCCCTTCAGCGTTTTCAACGCCTCGTAAGCGCCCGGAATGGGCTCGTTTTCCCGCCAGCCGACGTCCGCATACCGCTCCCGGTACTTGCGCACGGCGACGGGGACCTCGTCGGCGGACAGGCCGAACACCTCGGAAAAGGAATAGACCAGGGGAGGGCCCACGCACATGCGGAGCCGGGACTCGTCCGGGTCGGGTCTGCCGAGGGACGCGAGGGCATAGCGCAGACTTTCGTAGATGCCGGGATGGGAATAGGTCAGGGTGCCGTCCAGGTCGAAGAGAATAAAGGGATATTTTTTCATGCGCGCGCCCCGCCTCCGGAAGTTTTTTCCATTGTAGCACATTTACGGAAATTTTTCAACTCATTTCAGCCCGAAAATGCGTTCCGGAACTGAAAAACGGACAAAATGACGAGAAACACCCCGAAGGCGCGGCGCAGGATTTCGGAGGGCAGCGCGTAGGCGAGCAGCGCGCCGAGCGCCGAAAAGACGAGCGCGGGAAGGATCACCCGGGCGATGCCGGACGTTTCGAGAAGCCCGTTGCGGGCGTGGACGCGGAGGGCGCCCGCGCTCATGGGCAGGAAGGAAAAGAGGTTGGCGGATTGGGCGATCTTCTGATCCACGCCGCCCGCGAGAATGAGCAGAGGAATGGTCACCGTCCCCCCGCCCATGCCCATTCCCGCGGGAATGCCGCCCAAAAAACCGAGCAGAAGATAAATGTAAAAGGACATATGTATCCCGCGGTGTTCCGCGCGGCCCGCGGGCCGAAAACGGGGCGGACGGCCGCGGACGGGCGGAACGGTCTAAACGAAAAAAATCAGCCACAGGCCCGCAAAGGCCTGTAAAAGGGCAAACGCGACGCCGACCGCGCGGCCGGGGATTCTGCCGAGGAGGCGGGCGCCGAGAAATCCGCCCAGCGTCACGCCCAGCGCCGTGGGCACGAGCACGGAAAAATCGTATATCCCCCGCACGGCGTAGAGAATAAAGCTGAACAGGGAGACGGGGAGGATGACGAGTATGGCGGTGGCGTGCGCCTTGCGCGCGGAAAGCCCCGTGCCCTGCAGCAGGGGAACGGCGAGCATGCCGCCCCCGCCGCCGAACACGCTGTTGGCGATGCCGACCGCGCAGCCGCACACGAGCTGCTTCCAGATATGCGCTTTGCCTTTTTCCATTTTCCGTCCCCTCCCCGTCCTTCCGGCCCCCCGGCGGGGTCCGTTTCATTCCTTTACAACGCAGTTTGCGTAAAATTTTCGCATTTTATAAAACTTTTTCTCGCAACTGTCACCATAATCGCTTGCGTCCCGCGCGATTTTATATTAAAATAATAGGAGCAAATATTTACCGTCCGAAAATGTCGGCCGGCAAAAAACGATTAACCGAAGGTGTTTACAATGACAACGAGTTACAAAAAGCGCAGAAACAGAAAAATTCTCGCCCTGTTCCTCTCGTCGATCATGCTGACCGCGGCGGGCGCACTGACCGCCTGCGGGGGAAGCGGCGATTCGAGCGTGGACGATTCCGAGCAGACGTATACGGAACCGGATAACGCCCGCATCGCAAACGGGAGCTTTGAATTTTTCGACGACGGCGACGGGAAAAATCTCATCATCACCTCGCCGACGAGCTGGTCGCGCTCCAACGGCTCCTCCGCGCAGGGCACCGCCTCCACTTCGAGGACGGCGAGCGGCATCGTCGATACTTCCGTCGAGGCGTGGGAAAATCTCACCGCCTCCTCCGATCTCCCCCATGCCACCGAGGCGGAAGCCGCGGCAAACTGGGACAGACTGACCGCGAAGGACAAGCTGGAATTTTACGATACCTGGGAAGAGGAAAACGACGACGATGACGCCACCCTCGACGACCTCGATTTCTACGACGCGGACACGGACGATTACAACATTACGATAGACGACGTGCCCGACTGCGAAAATCCCGGCACCCACTACGCCTCCGCCGACGGGGAGGACAATACGCACGTCCTGATGCTGCACAACTCCTATACGGACGGCCGCGGCACGGCGCAGCGGTATACTTCTTCCTCCACCGTCACGCTGCAGGCGGGCACTTCCGCGATTTTCTCCGTCTGGGTGAAAACCTCGGACATGACCTTTAACGGGACTTCGGACGAAAAGGGCTCGACGGTCAACGGAAACCGCGGCGCCTACATCGGCGTCACCCACACGGTGGGCGGAACCACGCTCGACCAATTCCAGGTGAAAAACATCGACACCGAGGCGATCAATCCCGACGGCGACAACAACGGCTGGGTGCAGTATCATTTCTATCTGAAGGGCTGCTCGTACGCGTCCAGCACCTTCACGGTGGTGCTCGGCCTCGGCCAGGGCGGCGGCACGGACAAATTCGAGTACGTGGACGGCTACGCCTTCTTCGACGACGTGGAATGCCGCATCGTCTCCAACGACGCTTACGACGAAGCGGTGGACGCGCTCGTCGCGGACGGCTCCCTCGACGAAAACGATATCGTCGGCGCCTTCACGGATGCGGAGAATAAGCTCTTCCGCGCGGACGCGGATTATAAAACCGTCTTTCATTACGCCATCGACCTGCACGACGCTTTCACGGGCTATACCATCGACGGCGCCGATCTGACGGCCGGCCTCACGGAAGAAAAATCGGGCAACACGACCTATGTCTCCGGCAAGCCCTCGGGCGGCGAACCCGCCTCGGGCACCGAGCTTTACGGGCAGCTGAATTTCTCCACCGACAACGACGTGGCGGGGCTGTACACGCTGGACGAACTGAGCGCTCTCGCCGCCAATAACAAATATCTCGACAGAATTTACAATAACTCCCTCTCGAAGTATCCCGAGGCCTTCGACGGAAACGTCCTGCTGCTGATGAGCGCGGACGGGGCGGCCTACACCGCCACCCTTCGGGACGCCGACACGTTCACCCTTCAGCCCGATTCGTATATGATGATCTCCTTCTGGCTGAAAACCTCCGATCTGAGCGGGTTTACGGGCGCGACGGTGACGGTGCACGAAACGGAAGGCGACAACGAAACTTCTCTCTCCTCCCTTTCCACCTCCTCCATCACGACCATCGACATCGACAACGAAAATCCGGAGACGGGCGAAATCGAGACGGAGGAAGATATCTACCAGAGCTGGCAGCAGTGTTTCATCTTCCTGCAAAACGAAACGGACAGCGAAAAGAGCTTCTATCTGACCTTCTCGTTCGGGCCGACGACCATCGTCGGAAGCACGCCCTCCTCCTATTATCCCGGCTTTGCCGCATTCACCAATTTCGAGACCCTCGAAATGACCAAGCAGCAATTCGGCTATGTCTCCACGGGCACGTATGCGACCTCGGTCACCCTGACGGGCGACGAGCTGGATTCCGATTCCGGCTTCGACTCCGCGGCCAACATCCCCGAGAAGCAGATCGAGACGGGCATCGCCGACCCCCTGAACTACAAGGGCGTATACGGCGGCAGCGGCTACGTCGTGGCCGGCGGCGAGGACAAGACGGTGAACGGCAACGAGTATGCCGGGCTCATCAACAAGAAATATGCGGCGAACTACCGCGAGGAACTGAACTCCCTCCAGGGCGCCGAGAGAGAAAATTATTGGCTGTATAAGCTGGCAGATGCCGCGGGCGTCGTCATCGACGACGAAGATACATGGTGGGAGCAGATCTTCGGCACCTCGACGCAGCCCCTGCTCATCTATAACGACGCGCAGCAGGCGTACGGCTTCATCGGCGCCTCCACCAACATCGCTTCCAGCACCTATTCCACCGTCTCCGTCCGTGTAAAGGCGAGCGTGGGCGCCACCGCCTATATCTATCTCGTGGACACGACGGACAACCGCTTCGACCAGCAGCTTTCCATCAATACGCCCTCCTATTCCTATTGGTACGACGATTCGGGCAACATCTGCGCGAGCGACCCGTCGGCCAACTCCTTCGACAAGAGGACGGACATCGCCTTCTATCTGAACGAGGATAACGGCCTGTACGAGGCCAACGAAAACTGGTCGGGCTATACCTCCGACATGGCGGGCAAATTCTACGCCAACCTGTCCAATTACGAAAAAGATTCCAACGGCGACCTGCTGGTGGCGGAAGGCGGCGTATCGTACAACTACGATTCCTCCATCTGGCGCCACGACGGCAACGACGGCATCGCGTACTATTATAATGAGGAGGACGGCAAATATTACGCTCATTCCGACTATACGCTGGAAGTCACCGATCTTTCCACCGTTTCGGCGCTCACCCCCCGGTATTCCAACGTGACCGCGGACGGCACGCAGAACGATGCGCGGCAGCTTCTGATGACCGTGAACGGCACGGGCGAATGGGTTACCTGCACTTTCTATATCCACACGGGCAGCGAAGCGAAAGACTACCGCCTGGAAGTGTGGAGCGGTTCCCGCGACGGCGTCGGACAGAATGCTGAGGGCAGCTATGTCATCTTCGACTCCGTTTCCCCCAGCTCCGTCTCCGATTTCTCCGACCTGACGTCGGAAGCGATCGATTCGATCATCGAACAGCACAACGCCCTCCATCCGGACGACGAATGGAGCACGGAACAGGACGTCCGCGACAACTATTCGCAGATTCTCTATTACACGTATTCCTTCTATGACAGCCCCTCCTTCCTGCGTTACGATTCGACGCTGGACGTGGACGACGTAGGCAATCAGTACACAAGCTATACCCCCTCCTCCTATTCGGAAGGTATCGCCTATCTGTACTACGAGGATTCCGGCGCCGATCCGGAGAGCACGCTGTACACGATGTTTGTCGATTACAGCTATATCGACGTCAGCGTAACGGCGGATTCGACGGACGACACGACGGACGACACCGAGGACACGACTACGAACAACGATACCAATATGTGGCTGTTTGTCAGCTCGCTGGTAATCGCGATCGCGCTGATCATCGCGGTGATCGGGCTTATCGTGCAGAAGATCGTCAAGAAGGCGCACATCAAGAAAGCCCGTGCGGCAATGAGCAACGCCTCCTCCCTGAACGCCGCCAAGCGCCGCTATGCGGGCAGAAAGGCCCCCGCGCAGAAGGAAGAAACGCCGGCCGAGACTCCCGCGAAGAAGCCCGAGTCCACGGACGACAACGACCCTTATAACGATTGATCTTCCGTCCTTCGGGACAGACAATAATCACCTTCGGTTTCCGCCCCTTTCGGGGCGGAAATTTTTTTGTCCCGCCCTCCGCCATACAGGAGCGCGCCCGAGAAAGGGTCAAGGGAC
>CALWAU010000084.1 GCA_944375795.1 uncultured Clostridia bacterium
CCCGAACGTTCCGCGATGGCGCGCGTGGAAGCGTCCGCATGCCCCCGCGCCATAAATTCCGCCTTCGCGTATTCGAGAATCTTTTCCTTTGCGGCGTCGTCCTTTTCCCGCATATCGTCCTCCCACATTTGATAACACCGTTATTATAACACTGTTATTTCATATTGTCAAGGAAATGGAAGGAAAAAATTTTTATTTTTTTCCGAGATGGGAAACCGCGCCCGTTGAGTGGCGCGGTTTCCGTTCAATTATCTTTTTCGCGTTTCTGCGGGTCCCGGCTGACGTAGCGGTATTCGCGCGCGATTTGTTTTCTGCGGCGGAACAGACCCCGGAACAGGCGGGCGATCCAACAGAAAGGAAGCAGAAACGGCAGTTTTGCGAGAACGGGATACCCCGTTTTCATCACCGCATAGGAAGGAAACAGCCGGCCGAAAAGATATTTCGCGCGGCCCTTTTTTTGGAGTTCGTGCTCCCAGAGGTTTTCGATTTTTCCGTACACGCCGTCCGTGAACAGAGCGAAGTCCTCCTCGTTCACGATGACCTTTTCTCCGAACCAGCGGCCGGAAATATCCGAAAGCTTTTGCTCGAAGCGGGAGAGCGATTCCGGCGCCTCCCCTTTCCGGGCCGCGGCGGATTCCGCCTTGCGAAGCTCGTTTTCGATATAAGTCCGATCCATGCTCTCCGCGTATTTTTTACGGAACAGATAAAAATCGGCGATCGTGCGTACGCCTCCGCCCGCGCCCTGGAAGTGTTTGTAGGCGTGGATGAGGAAGTAAATGTATTCGTCCTCGACGGAAAAACGGAACACGTTTTTTTCTTCCGTCGGGAGAGCCTTGCCCCACACGTCGGCGTAATAGTCGGCAAAGGGAGAAACGGCGGGCAGGAGCGCGGAATGCATTTCCACGTTCGTGACGGGCGGACGGTCGAAAATCTGATGGTTCCCGCCCAGACTTTTGACCTGAAAAGTATAGCCGAGCGACTCCATTCCCGCTTTCAGTTCGGGAAACCGTTCCTTTTCATAGAAAATATCCAGATCTCCCATGAGCCGCAGGGCGGTTTCGGGGTAGAGATATTTGAGGCGCAGCCCTTTCAGAGGCAGGAGGCGAAAGCCTTTTTCGGTAAAATAATCGCGGATTTCCTCCCACGCATAAAGCTGCTGAATATCCGCATGGACGCAGGTGCCGTAGGCCTTTTCCCAGGCGGCGAGCGTTTCCGCGTCCGGAGGGGCGGGAAGGTCTTTCAGGGCCCGATAGGTGACGGCGGCGAGGGAATGCTTCTGAGAAAGGAGAAGCAAATCCTTCCATTCCGCGTCCTCCGGTTTTTCGGACAGAGGGGTTCGGCCGGGGACCCCTATCCCGTTTCCGACCAATCGCAAAAAATATTCGCAGGTGTGCGTAAGCTTTTGTTTATCCATGATTTTCTCCCTTTTCGCCGTGCGTTTCCCGACTTTCGATCTTTCCGTCCCGGATATGCAGAATCCGGTCGGCAATGCCCAATGCAGCGGGGCGGTGCGTCACGATGAGACAGGTTTTCCCCTCTTCGCCTTTGAGGTTGGAAAGAAGCCGTCCCTCCGTTTCGCCGTCGAGCGCCGAGGTGGCCTCGTCGAGCAGCAGTACGGGACGTTCGGACAGCAGCGCCCTGGCGACGGCGAGCCGCTGCAGCTGTCCTTCCGACAAGCCCCCTCCCCGTTCCCGCAAGGAGGTATCCGGACCGTCCGGAAGTTCGAATACAAATTCCGCACACGCCGTTTTTAAGGCGGAGCGCATCTTTTCTTCCAGGCGCTTCGGGTCCTTTTCGGGGGAAAAGGACAGGAGATTTTCCCGCACGGAGCCGGAAAACAGAAAATTCCCCTGCGGCACGTAGGCGAACAGCTTGCGGTCGTCCTTGGTCAGCGGGCGGGAAAAGACGTCCTTTCCCCTGCGGAAAAAGAGACGTATTTCTCCTTCGTCGGGAGCGTATACGCTGAGCAAAAGTTTGAAGAGCGTACTTTTTCCCGCGCCCGAACCGCCCGTGATGCAGACGATGCTCCCCTTGTCGACGGACATGCCCGCATCCGAAAGAATTTCGCCGCGGCCGTAGCCGAAAGAAAGGTGCTCGGCGGAGATGCGCAGCAAATTTCCGTAATCGGCCGAGCAATTTTCCGAGCAAGGTTCTTCGGGCTCGCGGTCGATTTCCTGCAGGCGCTCGGCACTCGCCGCGCGCGCGTAATAAACGGGCATGACGGCGGAAAACGAGGTGAGCGGATATTGCAGCTGTCCCAGCAGGAGGACGGTGGAAAAAAGCGTACCGAAATCGGAATCGCCGCGCAGAATGCGCACGCCGCACCAGACGAGGGCGAAGATGAAGCCGAGATTGCTCAGCAGGGAAAAGGCGCCGTTCGTCCCCGTCCGCAGGCGGTTGCTCTTCATGCGCTTGCGGTAGTAATCGGCGAGAAAAGCGCCGGATTTTTCCGCCGTTCTCTCCTCGGCGCCGTACGCTTTCAGAGTGAGCGCGGAGGCGATGCTCTCCTGCATGAAGGAACGGCTTTCTCCGTCCGCTTCCGTGAGCTCCCGATGATATTTTTTCAGCTTTTTGCGAAGGAGAACGCCGACGGCGCCCACGGCGGCGGCCCCCGCGGCGAACAGGAGGGTAAACAGCGGGTCGAGCGAGAGAAGCGCGCCGATCGCGCCGATTCCCTGAACGGCCATTCCCGCGACGGCGGGTGAAATGTTCACGGTGTCGGAAGCGACTTCGGAGACGTCCGCGGTCAGACGCGTGAGCAGATCTCCGCTGTGATATTTTTCCAGAGCGACGTAATCGGAGCGGAGCGCCTTGGCAAACAGCTTTTGCCGAAGCCCCACGGAAATTTTGGCGCGCGCCCTTTCCGACAGGTAATTGCCCGCCGTCCGCACGGCGATCCGGGCGATGAGGAGAAGGACGAGGACGGCGGCGAAAAACAGAAGCAGCCTTCCGTTTCCGTCCGAAGCGCCGTTTACGAGATATCGGACGAGATAGGCGAACGCGACGGAGAGCAGCGAGGACAGAACCGTGAGAAAAACGAGAAACAGGACGGACCTGCGATAGGGAGAAAGTTCCCTTTTCAGCCAGGCCGTCCCGTTGTCCTCTTTTCGTTTTTCCCGTTGCGTATTCATGCGTTTTTCCCCTTTGTGCGCCCGACGAGCCGCGCGAGCACGCCCTTTATCCGGCATTTCGCGCGAAAGAAAAAGCGGCGGAGCGGATAATTTTTTACCCGTCTTTTCGCGTAGCGCAGATAGCGTTTATCCGAACAGTCCACGCGCTTGTCCCCGCGGAAAAATTCGGTGAGAACGCCCAAAATCTGTCCCTCCGACACCCGTTCGTCCGAATAGCAGTTGTCGCCGCGGATGATATATCCCCCCTCCTGCACCGAAATGACCCGATGCAGGACGTAATCCTTTCCGCGCCGGTACAGGGCGACGTCGAGGGGGGTCAGCCTTCCCTCCGCGGGGCGGACGACGATGCTGTCCCTGCCCTCTTTCAGCATCGGGAGCATGCTGACGCCCGCCGTAGGGCCGACGTATTTGCCTTCCCTGAGCAGCACTTCCCCGATGGTGAGTTTTTCGCCCTGCGCGGGCGCTTCCCGCTCCGTCATTCCGCGAAACCGTTTTTCAGGAGAATCTCCGTAAAGGCGCGCACGTCCTTTTCGGCCGTTTCTTCGCTGACGTCATATTCGCGGAGAAGGGCGTCCGTCGCCTCCCGCTCCGTATGTTCGCTGCGAAAAAATTCCCAGAGGAAATTTCCCGTTTCGTTGAGCTTGATCATGCCGTGGAAGGATTTCCCCTGTTCGCCCACGGGGACCGCAATGTTTTCTCCGCCCACCTTGCGCACGATAAATCCCTTTTTGATTTTCATAAAATCACCTCTCCCCGATTGTTTTTTTCCTTTCGTAGCTTCGGCCCGTCATGCCTTCAAAGGCCGTTTTGACGGCCTCCTCGGAAATGTTGCAGCCGAGCAGATATGCCGGAACGGAGGAAATCAGCCTGTCCGCAAGCTCCAGCGTGGCGGCTGCATTTTCTTCGTCTGTCGGCAGAAGAAGCTGCGGAAACAGGCGCGCCGAAGTTTCCTTCGGCGTCAGGCGCAGCAAATGATTTTCTGTTTCTTGGGTTAAGAAACAGAGCGCCGCCAGCGGCGCTTTCGCGTTTTTGCCCCGCCCCTCTTTTCCCATCCACGGCGTCCCGCAGGCATAGAAGGTATTTCCTTCCGCACAGACGATGGGTTTGTCTCCGTTGATGATTTCCGTGCCCGGGAGATATTTCAGCCACAGGGAAGTGTGCGTGGATTTTCCGGCGCCGCTTCTGCCGAGAAAGGCAAAACCTTCGCCCCGGAAAGAAAGTACGGCCGAATGCATCAGAAATCTGCCCAGCCTGGGCAATTGCAGACACAACGAACGGTAAAGGCAGATATTTTCGATATATCCGTCCGAATAACCGGGGGAAGCCGCGCGTTCCGCCTGCATTTCCCAGTCGGTCGCCCGTGCGCGGAGGTCGAAGGGCGAACGCTGATCGGAGGAGAGGTATTCCCGGCAAAAACGAGACGTATACTCGTATCTGTTGGCGATTTGTATCCTCAGTCCCGCGATTTCGTAGATCATACCCTTTGCTCCGCCTATGCCCGAAAGGCTTTTGATTTATTATAACACATTCGGGCGCATATGTCAATATCCGAAAAAAAGAATGCGGTAAATTTTTCGGACAAAAACAGGGCCCGAAAGCGGACCCTGTTTTTGTCCCGGAGTTTTCCGGGTTTCATATCATGTTTTCCAGTATCAGCTTGTCCGCCACCAGCGCGATAAATTCGCTGTTCGTCGGCTTCTCCGTCCCCAGGTATATCCTCG
>CALWAU010000085.1 GCA_944375795.1 uncultured Clostridia bacterium
GGGATGTGCTGCGGGCAGACGCGGCTGCATTCGCCGCAATCGGTGCAGCGGCCCGCCACGTGGAAGGCGCGGATGATATGAAACATCTGTTCCTCAAAGGAAGTGTCGTTCGCTTTGGCGGAGATCCCCGAAGCGGGATTGTCGAACACGCATTTCACGCACGAGCACGCGGGACAGACGTTGCGGCAGGCGTTGCAGCGAATGCACTTGGAAAGCTCCTTTTTCCAGAAGGCAAACCGTTCGTCCGCCGTCATTTTTTCCAGCTTTTCCACGCCCGCGAAACGGTCGTTTTTCGTCTCGGGCATCTCGTGCAGAACGATGGTTTCGTCCGAGGCCATGAATTTCTTGCCCTTGCAGCAAAGGCATTTTTCGAGCAGGATCTTCTCGCGGGGGAATTTTTCCTTTCCGTACAGCGAAGTCACTTCCACGCCGTCCGCCGTTTCCTCCGCTTCCGTGACGCCCGAAACGCCCTCGCCGCGGATCTTGTCGATATCCAGCTTGCCCCGGCACTCGGTGCCGATGACGTACACGTTTTCGCGCGCGACGCGGTGTTCCTTTACCAGCTGATTGAAACTGTATGTATCGCAGGGCTTGAGAAATACCGCCGTCTTGCCCGGTTTCTTGCCCGCCGCGATGAGATATTTGGAGAGATTGGCGCCGCAAAAGCCGTTGTATACAAACTCGGAAAGCTCCTCCTCCGTCTCGAAAAAGGCGGGGCTGGGGTCGAAATAAAATTCTCCCTTCTTCCAGCCGAGCACGCGGGCCGCCTCGCCGCTTCTCAGAAGCTCCGCCGCCCGTTCTTTCATCTTCCGTTCCACGTCACGCATTGTCCGAGCCCTCCTTGCAGCGAAGATCGGTGAGCCGCTTGTTCTCGCCGAGCGAAGCCACCGTTTTGACAAAATCGTTCATGACGGCGGAAAAACGCGCGCCCTCCGCAGCGGAGACCCATTCCACGCGGGTGCGCTCCCGCTCGATGCCGAGATAGTCGAGGAAGCTGAACAGCAGCGCCATACGCCGCCTCGTATAATAGTTTCCGGTGACGTAATGGCAGTCCCCGGGGTGGCAGCCGCACAGAATGACGCCGTCCGCCCCCCGCTGGAACGCTTTCAGGACAAACATCGGATTGACCCGGCAGGAACAGGGCACGCGGATGATTTTGACGTTGGCGGGGTAGCTGAGCCGGCTGGAACCGGCGAGGTCCGCGCCCGCATAGGAGCACCAATTGCAGCAAAACGCCACGATGTTGGGCGAATATCCGCTGTTTACATCTTGCATATCGCTTCCACCTCCGACATGATTTGCCCGGAACTGAACCCGCTCAGATCCATCGCCCCCGAAGGGCAGGTGACCGTGCAGGCGCCGCAGCCCTGGCACACCGCGGGATTGACGGACGCCACCCGCCGCACCTCCGTCTTGCCGCCGCCGAGGCGGAATTCCTTATCGACGTAGGTGATCGCGCCGTACGCGCAGACGTTTGCGCACTGGCTGCAGCCGTTGCACATCGACTCGTCCGGGTGCGCGATGCAAGGATTGGTTTTCAGCTTATCCTTGACGAGGAGCCCGATGACCTTCGCCGCACAGGCGGAAGCCTGGGAAACCGTCTCGGGGATATCTTTGGGGCCCTGGCAGACGCCGGCGAGATATACGCCCGCCGTGGGGCTTTCCACCGGGCGCAGTTTGGCGTGCGACTCGGTGAGGAAATTGTTGGTGTCGATGCTGGCCGTGAGCAGCGTGGCGACCTTGCGCACGGAAGGCTCCGGCTCGATGGCGGTGGCGAGGACGACGAGGTCGGAGGGAATGACCACCTGCTCGTTGTCGATGAGGTTGGAGCCCTGCACCATCAGCTTGCCGTTCTGATTGTAGACCTTGCCGACCATGCCTTTGATGTAATCGACGCCGTACTGTTCCACCGCGCGGCGGTAGAACTCGTCGTAGTTTTTGCCCGGCGTGCGGACGTCGATGTAAAAGACGTGCACTTCGGTGTCGGGATATTTCTCGCGGATGAGCATCGCGTGCTTGGCCGTATACATGCAGCAGATCTTGGAGCAATACGGCTTGCCGCAGCCGGAAGTATCGCGGGAACCGACGCACTGGATGAAGGTGATGACCTTGGGATGCGTGCCGTCCGAAGGACGAAGCAGAACGCCGTCCGTGGGCCCCGCGGCGTTCATCAGCCGCTCCAGCTCGAGCGAGGTGATGACGTCCTTGTTATCCGCATAGCCGTATTCGTTGAACTTGTCCGGCTTCAGGGGACGGAAGCCCGTAGCGACGACGATGGCGCCGTACTTGCGCTCGATAAATTCGTCCTTCATCGTATAATCGATCGCGCCCACGCCGCAGAATTTCTGACAGATGCCGCACTTTCCCGTCTTGAGCTTTATGCACTGCTCGGGATCGATGACCGCCACGTTGGGGATCGCCTGCGCGAAGGGAATGTAAATGGCCGTGCGGTTGTTCAGCCCCATATTGAACTCGTTGAGGCCCTTTTTCGAGGGGCACTTTTCCATGCAGACCTTGCAGCCCGTGCATTTCGTCTCGTCCACGTACCTCGCTTTCCTGCGGATCTTCACCGAGAAATTGCCGACGAAGCCCTTGACTTCCTCCACCTCCGAATAGGAGAGAATGTCGATTTTTTCGTTCTGGGCGCAATCCACCATTTTGGGCGTGAGAATACACGCCGAGCAATCGAGGGTGGGGAAGGTTTTGTCGAGCTGGGCCATGCGGCCGCCGATGGTGGGATTTTTCTCGACGATGTCCACCTCGAAGCCCGCTTCCGCGATGTCGAGCGCCGCCTGAATGCCCGCGATGCCGCCGCCGATGACCAGCGCGCGCTTGGTGACGGGGCTTTCGCCCGCCTGCAGGGGCGCGTCGAGATTGACCTTGGCGATGGCGGTGCGCACGAGGACGAGCGCTTTTTCCGTCGCTTCTTCCCTGTCCTTATGTATCCAGGAGCAATGTTCGCGGATGTTGGCGATTTCCACCATATACGGATTCAGCCCCGCCTCCTCCGCCGCCTTGCGGAAGGTGGCCTCGTGCATGCGCGGCGAACAGGAACCGATAACGACCGCCGTCAGATTGTACTCCTTGATCGCGTTTTTGACCAACTGCTGGCCGTTTTCGGAACACATGTACTGATAGTTGGCGGAAAACACCACGCCGGGTTCGCTGCGGATGACTTCCGACACCCGTTCCACGTCCACCGTCGCGGCGATATTGCTTCCGCACCAACAGATAAAAACACCGATTCTTTGCATCTTATAACTCTCTTTGCCTTAAATTCATTTGTTGTACTTTCTGTACGCGCTGACCAAAAGCTGCTGGGGAATGAGTTCGTCCACGATGGGCGGAATGTCCTCCGCTCTGATGCCGTTGGCACCCTGCATCCGCACGACGGTGTCCCGCACCGCCTCCACGACCGCCGCGGGCGCGACGCCCCGGGGACAGCGTTCCACGCAGGCCATACAGGAAAGACAGCTCCAGATCGCCTTGCCGGAAAGCAGCTTCTCTATCTTCCCCTGCGCCAGCAGGGAGACGAATTGGTGAGGCTTGATGTCCATCTCGTGATACGCCGGGCAGCGGCCCGAGCATTTGCCGCACTTCATGCACTTCCGCACGTCCGTGCCGCTCATGCGGAGGAGATTTTCTTTCTGTTCTTCTCTCGTCATTCTTTCACCCCCAGCGCTTCCGCGAGCAGTTCGGTAAAGTAACGGACGGGCAGGATCCCCCCGCCGTTCACCTGCAGGTTATACAGGCAGAGCGGGCAGGCGGTGATGACCTCTTCCGCCCCCTTTTCCTTCGCGCTCTCCAAAATCGCGGCGCTGCGCTTTTTGGGAAGCTCCGCGTTTTTCAGCGAAACGTAAGCGCCGCAGCACTCGTTGCGGAAGGGATAGACGACGGGCGTACCGCCGATCGCGCGGATGAAATCCTCGATGATCGTCGGGTTTTCGGGGTCGTCGAACGCCATCACGCCGCTCGGGCGGAGAAGGAGGCAGCCGTAATAGGCCCCCACCTTTTTATTCAGCGGCTTCACTACCTTCTTTTTCAGCTCGCCGAAGCCCACGACGTCGCGGAGGAGTTCGAGGTAATGCAGCACCTGCGTCTCCCCCCTGTACGGTTCTTCGAGGGCGAGATAATTGTTCGCGCGCGAAGAGATATCCTTATCCGAGCGCATGTCCTCGTTGGTCCGCTTGATGACGTTATGGCAGGCGGAACAGAGCGTGAGCAGCTTCCCGCCGTGATGTCTGGCGTAATCGAGCGCGCGCACCGCCGAAAGCTTGGTGGCGATTTCGTCCCTCGCCATGGGATACACCGCGCCGCAGCACTGCCAATTTTCTATTTCTTCCATCGTGACGCCCAGCGCCTCGGCGGAAAGGCGGGCGTAAACGTCCAGATCCTTCGCCTTGGTTTTGAGCGTACAGCCGGGATAATAACAAATTTTCATACCGTTACCTTGCCTGAAAGGAGTTTATTATTTCTGCGGGTACGCCATTTCTTCGGGCCGGAATACTTCGTCGAACTTTTCCGCCGTCAGAAATCCGAGAGATACGCACGCCTCTTTCAGGGAAATATTTTCCTTATACGCCTTTTTGGCGGTCTTAGCCGCGTTTTCATAGCCGATGTACGGATTGAGCGCCGTCACCAGCATCAGCGAATTGTAGAGGTTATGCTTCATCTTCTCGCGGTTGGCGCGGATACCCGCGACGCAGTTTTTCTCGAAGGAAGTGATTCCGTCCGCCAGCAGGCGCACCGATTGCAGGAAATTGTAGATGATGACGGGCATGAACACGTTGAGCTCGAAATTGCCCTGCGACGCGCCCATGCCGACTGCCACGTCGTTTGCCATCACCTGCACGGCCACCATCGTCATCGCCTCGCACTGGGTGGGATTGACCTTGCCCGGCATGATGCTCGAACCCGGCTCGTTTTCGGGAATGAAAATGTCCCCCAGCCCGTCGCGCGGGGCGGACGCCAGCGAGCGCCCGTCGTTGGCGTTCGTCATGAGATTGGCGGCGAGCGCTTTCAGGGCGCCGTGCGCGAATACGAGATCGTCCTTGGAGGTGAGGGCGTGGAATTTATTTTCCGCCGTCACGAAAGTTTTTCCCGTCAGCTCGCTTACCTTGGCGGCAACCGCCTCCGCAAAGCCCTTGGGCGCATTGAGCCCCGTACCCACGGCCGTGCCGCCCAGAGCCAGCTCCTTCAGGCCGGGCAGGGCCAGCGCCAGCTGCGCCTTCGTCTTTTCCAGCATGTTGCGCCAGCCGCTGATCTCCTGGGAAAAGGCGATGGGAACGGCGTCCTGCAAATGCGTCCGGCCGCTCTTGACGACGCCCTCGTTTTCCTTTTCCAGCCTGCGGAAAGTGGCGATGAGTTTGTCCATCGCGGGAAAGAGGGAATCCTCTATCGCGATCACCGCCGCTATGTGCATCGCCGTGGGGAAGGTGTCGTTGGAACTCTGGCTCTTATTGATGTCGTCGTTGGG
>CALWAU010000086.1 GCA_944375795.1 uncultured Clostridia bacterium
CCTACATGGATCTTCGCGAGGGTGCAGTAGTCCCCCGCGCGGTTGTACTTGCAGCCGGTCACGTTGCAGCCGACGGCGGTGTTCACGCCCTGCATGTTTTCGTTCATCATAACTGAAACCTCCTTGCGTATCCGCGGCGTATCCGCGATACGCATAATCAGTATGCGCAAAAGGCGGCCATACTATTGACATTTTCAAAATTTTCCTGTAAAATATAGATACGACAGATTGAAACGGAGGTCAAAGGCATGAAAGTGATTTTGAAGGCGGACGTCAAGGGCAGCGGCAAAAAGGGAGACGTCATCGACGTTTCCGACGGCTTCGCGCAGAATTTTCTTTTGAAGAGAGGGCTTGCGGAAATCGCCACGGCGGGCGGCATCAATGCGGTGGCGCAGAAAAAAGCGGCGGAACAGTTCCGCAAGGCCGAGGAACTGAAAGCGACCAAAGAACTCGCTTCCAAACTCAACGGCAAGACGGTGGACGTCGGCATCAAGGCGGGCGAAAACGGAAAACTGTTCGGAAGCGTCACCTCCGCCCAGGTGGCGGCCGCCCTCGCGGAACAGGGCTTCGATATCGACAAGAAAAAGATTCAGATGGCGGCGGTGAAGGCGCTGGGCACCTTCGACGCGGAAATCCGGCTGATGGAAAACGTCTCGGCGAAAATCAAAGTGCACGTATACGCGCTGTAATTTTTCCCTCCTTTACCCGCATACCAAAAAACTGACAGCGGCGGTCTTTGAAAGACCGCCGCTGAAAAAATATGCGGCTGTACGGTCGACCGCACGTCACCCGTTCAACAGGCTTCTGAAATTTTTCGCCGCCAGCAGATTATACCACCTCTCCCCCTTTTTACAGGCAAAAAATTCCCATACGGCGGTAAACAGAAAGATGAGTATCACCATCAGCAGGGCGATTCCGTATCCGTTGAAGAACGGAACGCCCTCTATGGCGCTCCCCTGCAGAAACATGGCGTTGGGCGGCTCCAGCCCGCAGACGGCGAACAGGCCGTTTATGAGCAAACCGTCCAGCCAGGCGGCAAGCAGCCCCGCGATATACGGCACGAGATTGAATACGCGGATCTTTACAAAGCCTCCCACAAAGAGATAGAGACAGCCCGCCATCATCGTGGAATGGCTGAGAAAACTTTTGAATATGCCCCAATCCCAGAAATCGGGCTGGGCGAGATAATAGTCGGGATAGAACAGCGAAATCAGCGCCCCTATCGTGCCGGCATAGGCCGTAAACGTCGCCAGCCAGCGATAGGCCGTACTCTCTTTGTTTCTTATAAGCCCGCATATCAGCAGCGTGTACATCGTGAAATTGCAGAAAAAGATGGGAAACAGAATGTTTGCGTAAGCCTCGGCCCGGCCCGTGATAAGAAATTCCACCCATATGGAACTTATATGGATAATCACCGTGACGATGCCCGCAGATTTCAATATCAGCGCCTTTGCGGACGGCGAACGGAAACGCGAAAACAAAATCAGCAGACCGACGGTAACGAGCGACGAAATAACGATATAGAGCGAATGATTGAGATCGAACAGCATCGATTTTCTCCTGTAAATATCTGTGCCGGCATACTCCGCATTGCCCGTGCGAAAAATGCATCGGGCAAACCCGTTTTCGTCCGGGTTTGCTGCGTTTCCTTAACACTATAGCACCGACGGGCATACAAGTCAATCAAAAACGATAAAAACTCTTCATTCTCTCGCATGAATTTTTCATGAAAACGCTTTTTATCGCCTTGCCGCGCAAATATACGGTAATAGTTATACCCTTAACTCGCGTAAAAAATCCCCCCGGTCGCCGCGAAAACGAAAATTTCCGGAAATCGTCGGCCGCGGAAAACGGCGGATACGAAAATATTTCCCGAGACGGTCGCGCAACCGCTTGCATGCGGCGGGGAAATATGATAAAATAATACCGCAAAAAACGCAGAACGGGCCCCCGAAACGGCAAAGAGAGGAAAAGACATGACGACCGAACAGAATAAGGATACGGCGGAGACGGGAACTCCCCTTCCGAACGCCGAAAATACGCAAAGCAGAGAAAACGCGGAAAACGCGGAGAATACGGAGCGCGCGGCCGGCAGCGCCGCGGAGCGCATTCTCCCGCCCAAAAAAACGAAGGAAAGCTTTCTGCCCGCGGGCGGGCCGAAAGAAAAGGCGTTCTATATCCTCCGGACCCTGGTTTTGCTGGCGCTTTCCGCCTTTCTCGTGGCCATTTCCTCCTACTGCCTGATTGCGCCCAACAAGTTTGCGGTGGGCGGCGTGACGGGTATCGCCATCATCCTGGAAGCGGCGGCGGATATCCCGCAGAGCGTTTCCATCTTCTGCGTCAACTTCCCCCTGATCGCCGTTTCCTTCTTTCTCGTGAAGAAACGGTTTGCCCTGCTCACGCTGATCAACGTCGTCATGCAGTCGCTTTTCCTCACCCTGATGGAACGGCTGGGCATGCCGCAGCTGCAATTCCTCGAAAAGATCTTTGCGGCTCTGGCGGGCGGCATCGGCATCGGCTCGGCGATCGCCCTCGCGCTCAAGCTGGGGGGCAGCACGGGCGGCATGGACGTCATCGCGGTCATCGTGCAGAAAAAATTTGCCGCAAATTCCATTGCCTGGATGCTGTTTTTCCTCAACTGCCTGGTCATCGCCTCCTCCTTCTTCGTCTACCGCGAGCGGGGAGATACCGCGGCCAGCGTCCTGCCCCTCATCATGGCGGTGTGCGAACAATACGTCGAGAGCAAGGCGAACGACACCATTACCAACGGTTTCCACTCCGCGATAGAGTTCCGCATCGTCACGGACAAACCCGAGGAAATGGCCCTGGCGATCATCTCCCGCCTCGGGCGGGGCGTCACCTCCGTCCCCGCGACGGGCATGTACACCAAGGAGACGCACGCCATGCTGATCTGCGTCATTCATCGCCGCCAGATCACGGCCTTCCGGCGCATCCTCAAAGAAGTGGACCCCGATTCCTTCGCGGTGATGTCCAATGTCTCGCAGGTGCTGGGGCTGGGCTTTTTCTCGGGCGACAACTGAGCAAAACGCCCGTTTTTCCCCGCTCTTTCCCCTCCCTTCCGGGCCGCGGAGGGCCGCCTTTTCCCTTTTTCGGATTTTTATACCCCGTTTTTCTGAAAATTTCTTTTATTTTCAAGGGTTTTCCGCATTTCTTTTTGCTTCCAGGGCTTGACTTTTGCTTTCGGATACGCTATAATAAAAATACTTAAATGAAAATTTAAGAATCCAATCAAAGGGGACAACTCTTATGAACAAAGGCGAATTTATCAAAGCTATGGCAGAAAAGGCCGGCTTCACCAACAAGGACGCGGCGATCGCTTACGATGCTTTCGTGTCCACGGTGACGGAGGCGCTTAAAGCCGGTGACAAGGTGCAGCTTGTCGGTTTCGGTTCCTTCGAAATCAAGGACGTACCCGCCAAGACCGGCATCAACCCTCAGGCCAAAGAAAAGGTTGAGATTGCCGCCTGCAAAAAGCCCGTGCTGAAATTCGGCAAAGCTTTCAAGGACTCCTTCAACGCGTAAGTATAAGAACCTTTCCACAAAAAACCGACGGACAAGCCGTCGGTTTTTTTTCTCTCTCCGCAGAAAAATCGTTTGACTTTTCCCGAAAAAAGGGCTATAATAACCCCGAAACTGAGCAGCTTATCCGCGTAAGTCCGAGTTTTGGACCTGCGCGGATTTTTTTGCGGTTTTTTTGCCACCCTCTCCGTTTACAGGCGCCGCGGTTTTGCCCGACCGGTCCCTTCGGGCAAAGATCTTCCTTCCGCGGCCGCGCACAATCCCTCCTGAGGGCCGGATTCGCCCCTCAGAGACGAGAAATCTCTATCTCCGGGGAAATACCCGAAATACACTTTTCGCGATACGGGGCCAAATTGCGCGGCCTTCCGAGACGCTTTCCAAAATGTACAAAATATCCCCGACGAAAATTCGCCGGGGATATTTTTTCTCGTCCGAATTGCGACGGGATTTCTCAGAAATCCACTTCGGTGTCGTAATAGCAGCACTTGAGAAGTTTTTCCATCTCTTCGACGGAGGGCTGACGGGGATTGGAGCCCGTGCAGGCGTCGCCGATCGCATTGACCGCGATGTCGTGCACCCTTTCGAGGAACACCTTCTCGGGAACGAAGCCCTGTTCGGTGGGATAGCTGTCCGCGCCGTAGTTCTTGATGCAGTGCGGGATATTCAGGTCGTCGTTCATCTTGCGGAGCATCGCGATGAGAAGCTCTACCTTTTCGTCGTCGTCCTTTCCGCCGAGGTGAATGAAGTCCGCAATCTGCCCGTAACGCTTCTTCGCCGTGGGATCTTTTGCGTTGAACTTGATGACCTTGGGCAGATACATTGCGTTGGCCGCGCCGTGAATGATGTGCGCGCCGTAATCCGCAAACGCCGCGCCCGTCTTGTGCGCCATCGAGTGCACGATGCCGAGCAGCGCGTTGGAGAACGCCATGCCCGCGAGGCACTGCGCGTTGTGCATGCTGTCCCGCTTCTCCATGTCGCCGTTATACGAACCGACGAGGTCCGCCTTGATCATCTCGATCGCGTGCAGCGCCAGAGGATCGGTATAATCGCAATGCGCCGTGGAGACGTACGCTTCGATCGCGTGCGTGATCGCGTCCATACCCGTATGCGCCACCAGCTTCTTGGGCATGGTTTCCGCAAGCTCGGGGTCGACGATCGCGACGTCGGGCGTAATCTCGAAGTCCGCGATGGGATACTTGATGCCCTTCTGATAGTCGGTGATGATGGAGAAAGCCGTCACCTCGGTCGCCGTGCCGGACGTGGAAGAAATCGCGCAGAATTTCGCCTTATGGCGCAGTTCGGGGATGCCGAACACCTTGCACATTTCTTCAAACGTGATGTCGGGATACTCGTACTTGATCCACATCGCCTTCGCCGCGTCGATGGGCGAGCCGCCGCCGATGGCGATAATCCAGTCGGGCCCGAAATCCAGCATCGCCTGCGCGCCCTTCATGACCGTCTCCACGGAAGGATCGGATTCGATTCCCTCGAAAAGCTTGACTTCCATACCGGCTTCTTTCAGGTAAGAAACCGCTCTGTCGAGGAAGCCGAACTTCTTCATCGAGCCGCCGCCCACACAGACGATCGCTTTCTTGCCCTTGAAGGTCTTGAGGACCTCCAGCGAACCCTTGCCGTGATACAGATCTCTGGGTAAAGTAAATCTTGCCATAACTTATTCCTCCTGATTATTCTTTGTTTCCGGGCCCGGCTTGTCCCCCGAACCCATTTGCTATTATAACAGATTCTTTCACAAAAGTCAAGAAAATCGTTACACCTTTATCAATTGTAGTACAAATATTATCGATATGAGGATTCAATCTTATTTCAGCCGTGAAATTTCCGAAGGCAGAAGCGGGAGGATTTTCCGATTTTCGGGGGGCAGGGATTTGACGAACGCGCCCAAATACCTCTTTTATGAAAAGAAAATTATCTGTCCGTTTTCCTGGTTGTCTTATCGAAATCTGCCCTTCTTATCCCCTCCGGTGCTTTCCAACACCTCCCCTTACCATAAAGGGAGGTATGGGTGGGAGGCTTTGCGCACCCCTTATCATAAGAGAAGGCAGGGAGAGGGAGCGCCGCTCCTTTCCATACGGAGTGCGAAAAGATACGCGTTTCGCCCCAATAAAGCAATTTAGCACAAACGAAAAGCGCCCCCTGGAACAGGAGGCGCTTCCCGCTATAAATTAAAGGAGGAGGAAATTACTTCTCTTCGTCAGTGTTGTCCTGGTTATTGTCGGTTTCGTTTTCGGAAGCGGCGGTCTGCTGTTCCTCGGCGGCCTGCTCGGCAGCCTTGGCCTCCGCCTTTTCCTTCTTCTTGGCCATTCTCGCGTCCTTCTTCATCTGCGCCTTCATCTCCTTGGTGACGATGCGGGCGGCGTCGATCTGGGCGCGCATTTCCTGAGGCGTGGGCGGCACGAACGCCGAACCCTCCGCGTTTTCGGGAATGACCTCATACCCCTCGTCCCTCTCCAGCATCGTGGCTTCGGTATAGCCGTCGAACAGATGGATGTGATGCGCGTCGAAGGCGAGATCGATGACCTCTTTCAGGGAAACGACCGCACGGCTGGAGATCTTGGCGATCATCTGCGTGGAATTGTCGATGACCGAGCTCTCCTTGGCCTCGTGATCGAGTTCGCAGTAGATCTGCGTCTCGGCACCGAGCTTTTCGATGACCTCGATCCTCGCCTTCACGATGGTGTCGGGCGAGTTGGAAAGGAACATCTGATCCTGGTGAATATCCTCGGGACGGACGCCGAGCGTCACATCCTTGTCGGTATTGAGATACTCGTTGAGATTCTTGATTCTCGAAACGACGCTCTTGGGAAGCAGAATCTTGTTTCCGCCGACGAAGCTCACATAAATCTTATCCCCTTCGGAAATGAGGCGGGAATTTTTGAAGAAGTTCATCTGCGGCGTGCCGATGAAGCCCGCGACGAAGAGGTTGATGGGATAGTCGTAAAGGTTCTGCGGGGTGTCCACCTGCTGTACGAAGCCGTCCTTCATGACGACGATGCGCGTACCCATCGTCATCGCCTCGATCTGGTCGTGCGTGACGTAGATGAAAGTAGTGGCAAGGCGGGCATGAAGCTTGGAAATTTCCGTTCTCATCGAAGCGCGGAGCTTCGCGTCCAGGTTGGACAGAGGCTCGTCGAGGAGGAACACTTTGGGCTCGCGGACGATCGTACGGCCGAGCGCGACGCGCTGGCGCTGACCGCCGGACAATGCCTTGGGCTTTCTGGAAAGGTAATCGGTGATGCCGAGGATCTCGGCCGCCGCCTTCACTTTCTGGTCGATGATTTCCTTGGGAACCTTTCTCAGCTTGAGACCGAACGCCATGTTATCGTACACGGACATGTGCGGATACAGAGCATAGTTCTGGAACACCATTGCGATGTCTCTGTCCTTGGGAACGACGTCGTTGACGAGCTTGCCGTCGATATACAGTTCGCCCGAAGAAATTTCTTCGAGGCCCGCGATCATGCGCAGCGTCGTCGACTTTCCGCAGCCCGAAGGGCCGACGAGAACGATGAATTCCTTATCCCTGATGTCGAGGCAGAAATTGAAAACCGCCTGCACGCCCGAGGGATATACCTTGTTGATGCCTTTCAGCAAAAGTCCAGACATTCAGATTTCCTCCAATAGCGGATTATGATTTTTATGCTTCTATTTTACTATATTTTTCCGAAAATTACAATGGACAAATTCCACAAACTTCGCTATCGTGATTGTATACTTTGCACAAGAATCCCCCTTCCCGGCCGCGAAGGCGGGAAAGGGGAAAAATGCGGCCGATGCCGCTCACCTGCCCCCGGGGGCCGACACCGTGACTTTGCAGCCGGCCGTGTTTTCTCCCGTATACGCGGTGACGATCGTCTCGCCTTCTCCCTTCGCGGTGACCACCCCGCCGTCCACCGACGCCACCGAGCCGTCCGAGACCCGCCATTCCACCGGAATCCCCCGCGCGAGCGCGGGCACGAACGTGACCGTCAGCCGGAAGCTTTCCCCTTCTTCCAGGAAAAGCTCCGTCTCGCTGAGAAAAATTTTCGTCGTCTCTTCCGCGGGGGGAGACGCCTGTCCGCACCCTCCGCACCACAAAAACGCCGCCAGTGCGGCGGAAACCGCCCGAAATCCCCTCTTTCCCTTCATGGTTTCTCCTCGCTGCTTTTTTCTTATTTTGCCCCCGTTTCTTTCGTTTATGCGCGCGCATGCAGGCGCCGCTCGCGCCGCGGCAAGCGGCAGAAATGCGAAGGGAGGGACGAAAAGACTTGTCAAACGCGGAAAAACGCGCTATACTATAATCAAAAAGCACCGAACGGAAAAGGAGGCAGCCATGTCCGTAAAAGAAAGATTTCTCGACTATGTGAAAACCGACACCCAATCCGACCCCGAGACGGGGACGCACCCCAGCACAAAAAAACAGTTCGACCTCGCCGAAAAGCTGGCAAAGGAGCTGAAAGAGCTCGGCGCACAGGGGGTGAGCGTGGACGAGCACTGTTACGTCTACGCTTACCTGCCCGCCACCGCGGAGGGTCTGCCCGCGCTCGGCTTCATCTCTCACCTGGATACCGAACCCGTCTGCTCGGGCAAAGACGTCAAACCCGCCTGCGTGCCCTATAAGGGCGGAGACGTCCGACTCGCAAACGGGAAAATTCTCTCCGAAAAGGAGTTTCCCGTCCTGAAAAATTACGTCGGACAGGAACTTATCGTCACGGGAGGCGACACCCTGCTCGGCGCGGACGACAAGGCGGGGATCGCGGAAATCATGACCGCCGCCGAATACCTGGCCGCCCATCCCGAAATCAAAAGAGGCAAAATCGGCATCGCCTTTACGCCGGACGAAGAGATAGGCGAAGGCGCGTCCCTGTTCGACGTCAAAAAATTCGGCTGCGATTTCGCGTATACCGTAGACGGAGAAGAAATCGGGGAACTCGGCTATGAGACCTTCAACGCCGCCGAGGCGACGCTGACGCTGACGGGGAAGAACATTCACCCGGGAAGCGCCAAGGGAAAAATGATCAACTGCGCCGTGCTCGCGGGGGAATTTCTCGCCGCGCTCCCCGCGGACCAGACGCCCGCGACGACCGAGGGAAGGGAGGGCTTCTTCCACGTCGAAAGCATACGGGCGGAGGTGGAACGGGGAGAGATCAAACTGATTATCCGCGACCACGACGCAGACAAATTCTCCCGAAAAAAGGCGTATCTCTCGCAAGTGACCGAAAATCTGCAAAAGAAATACGGCGAAAGCTCGGCGCGGCTGGAAATCCGCGACCAATACCGCAACTGTCTGGAAAAAATCAGGGAGCATTTCCACCTCGTCGAAAACGCGCGCACCGCGTTTGCGCGGGCGGGAATAACGCCCATAGAAGAACCCGTGCGCGGAGGCACGGACGGCTGCACCCTCTCCTTCATGGGCCTGCCCTGCCCCAATCTCTTTACGGGCGGGCACAACGCCCATTCGGTCCTGGAATTTATCCCCGTCCCCTCCATGGAAAAGGCGGTAGAGGTCATCGTAAACCTCGCAAAAATTTACGGCGGCAACTGACCGCCGGTTTCGGCAGGCAAAGATTTGACGGGCGAAAACATTGAAGGGAGCCGTGCGGAAAATTCCGCACGGCTCCCCTTCTTCCCGATGCAAACGCCGCTCAGGGCAAGACCTTGCCCGTAGAGCGATATAATCCGTACCATTCTTCGCGCGTGAGCAGGATATCCGCGCCCTTGCACAGCGCCCGCAGCCTTTCCGCGTCCGTCGTGCCCGCGACGACCTGCATCCCCGCGGGATGCCGCAGGATCCACGCTGCCGCGACGGCGGCGGGCGTACAGCCGTATTTTTCCGCCAGCCTCCCGAGCTCTGCATTGAGCGCGGGGAACTTGTCGCTGCCGACGAAAATCCCCTCGAAAAAGCCGTAATTGAGGGGAGACCACGCCTGCACCGTTATCCCGTTGAGACGGCAGAAATCCAGAACATCCCCGCCGCGGCGGACGGCTTCCGCATTGTACATATTGACGTTGAGCCCCTCGTCCACCATGTCCGCGTGCATGAGGGAAAATTGCAGCTGATTGGCGATGAGCTCAACCCTGCCCCGCATCAACAACTGCATCTGAAGGGCGGAAAAATTACTGACGCCGAAAAAGCGGACCTTTCCGGAACGGTGCAGTTTCTCGAAAGCGGACAGCACTTCCTCCGGCTCCATCAGCGCGTCGGGACGGTGGAGAAGAAGGATGTCCAGATAGTCGGTATGCAGCCGTTTCAGAATCCCCTCCGCCGCGGAAAGGATATATTCCCCGGAAAAATCGTACATCCCCTCGCCGCTGCGAATGCCGCATTTGGATTGCAGCACGATTTTTTCGCGGGGAAGTTTCAGGGCCTTCGCGGCCCGCGCAAACTTCCGTTCGCTCTCGCCGTCCGCGTAAATATCCGCATGGTCAAACATATCGACGCCAGCGTCCAGCGCGGCCGCAAGGAGCTCCTCCGCGTTTTTGTCCGACTTCCCGCCCAGGCGCATGCAGCCGAGCACGATGCGGGAAGCCTCCGGGCCCGTTCTTCCAAGTTTTCCGTATTTCATCGCCCTATCTCCGCCCGCTTACAAAGACAGAATGTCGCTGAGCTTTTCCAGCTTGTAATCGGCCTTATCGTAAGAGGCCGCGGCGCCGATCCCCGCCGTCGCAAAGCCGCCCGCCACCCCGGCGTCGATGCCGGAAAGGGCGTCCTCCACGACCAGGCACTCCGCAGGGGAAAGGCCCAGACGCTCCGCCGCTTTGAGGAATACCTCGAGATCGGGCTTGGACTTTTCCAGCCCGTTTCCGTCGGAGACCGCATCAAACATCTCGTCCAGACCGATCCGCTCGAGAATGAGAGGCGCGTTTTTGCTGGAGGAGCCCACGGCGATTCTGACGCCGCGTTCCTTCAGCGTTTTCAGCGTATTGCGCACGTCGTCGCTGACGTCCTTTTCGCTCATCTGACGCAGGGAATCCGCATAAATCGCGTTCTTTTCCGCCGCGAACGCCTCTTTCTCGACGACGGAATACTCCCGGTCCGCCCGCTCGAGCAGAATA
The DNA here is from genome assembly GCA_944375795.1 of uncultured Clostridia bacterium. GTDB lineage: Bacteria > Bacillota > Clostridia > Christensenellales > Borkfalkiaceae > Scatosoma. The sequence continues at coordinate 10,594 of CALWAU010000086.1, forward strand.
TCGAGACTGTCCATGCGGGAAACGCCGCGCATGCGGTTGTTGATTTCCCGGTCGAAATAAATGTTGAGCCGGTCCGCAAGCGCCTTCCAGGCGAGATAATGCAGCTCGTCCGTAAAACAGATGACGCCGTCCAGATCGAATATGACCCCTTTATAGTTCATGAGAATACCTCCGTATCATTGACTTTTTCGTCCCCGCGCTCAAAGGGAAATCGAGCCGAGCTTGCGCCAGGCGCCCGAAAGCCCCGTCTGCTCGAATACCCGCTTCATCGCAAACGCGGGCAAAACGACGCGCAGATCGTCCACCTCCCGCTCCACGCGGGAAAGGAAGGCGGAAAACTCCTTCGGGGGGAGCATGTATTTGAATACCAGCACCAAAGAGAGAAAATCGCAGCGGCCGTATTTATATCTGCCGTCCGCAAAGCGCGGCACCTGGATACGGCGAAAGACGGAAAGACTGTCGGAGAGGCGCACGGCGGGCAGACGGGCGCAATATACCCGTTCCCCGTGCGCGGCGATGTTTCTGAACCCCACCGCGATCTCCGCCATATTGCACAGCGTTTTGCCGCTCATGCGGTATTCCGCGGCGATCTCCCCGCGGTCCTCCGGCTTCATCAGCTCGAGAAACCGGCAGGTGTTGCCGAAGCTCAGCGCCCGCACGAGCGCCCAAAGGGGCACGTGCCCGTATACCTCGGCGTTGTGCGCGATATAGTCCCGATAGCTGGCCTTCCCCTCCCGCACGCTGTCCGAGAGGACCTCCCGACAGGCGGCGATCAGCCAGCGGACGTTTCCCTTTTCGGCGGGGTCGTCCGTGAAATTTTTCTCCGCGAGATACTCGTTTTCCCGCACGCCGTAAAGGCGGCTGAACGTGTCCGCGACAAGGGCTTTGAGATTGCACTCCACCCCCTGCGTGTACTCGTACACGATGCCGCGAAGGTGCTTGTCGAAATCGTAGAGCGCCTCGATGTGCTCGAAGCGGACGCCGCGGACATACCGCTTGTTCTTATCCTTGAAAAGGCGGTTGTAACCGACGGCAAAATTGTAATACCCCTCCCATTTCAGGCGCGCGGCGGCCGCCCGTTCGTCCCCGACGTCGAGCCCGTCCCGCTTCAGCTTCTCTATCTGCTGCCCGTAAGTGAGGTATACCTTTTCTCCCATATCGCCGTTCCGCGCGCGAAACTTCCGGCGCGGCCATCCTTTCAAAAAAACGGAGACCCCATAAATGAAGCCTCCTCCGTCCCCGACGAAACGCCCGTCCCTTCGGGGATCCTCCGTATCTTTATATTATCACAGTTTTTTCCTTTTGTCAATACTTTTGCGGCTTTTTTTGTTTTTTCGGCACATCCGCGCCGGACCCGCCCGCCCCGACAAAAATATTTTCCGGATTTCCGGGGAAAATTATTTGTATATCTCCTTCCGTATCCTCTGCCCTGCCCCGGCGACCCCTCGGTTTTCCCTCGGCGGCCAAAACGCTTTCGGTTTCAAGGGCGCCGTTTTTCCCTACGAATAATGTATTCCCGTGCGGGCGCAAAAAGAACACTTCGGCCGGGAATCCCGCACGCGGCGCGGGCGACGCGCGCCAAAAATCAGACAGTCAAAGGCGAAACGCGCCGTAATGCTCCCCTTTGCGCGAAATTTCCGCCCTGCCGTTCAGATAGTCGACGAGCGCCGCCTCAAAGCCGTCCGCCTCCGATTTTTTCACTTCGAGCAAAAAGCGCACTTTTTGCCCGTAATCGCAGGAAAGAAGGGAGCAGGGATGCGACGAAATAAATTTTCGCACGGCGTCCGCGCTCGGGTAATCCGCCGCGATCTCCATTTCCGTGCACATTTCCAGAGAGCGGATATCCGCCCCCGCGAGGTTTTCGGCCGCGGAGGAGGAATAGGCGCGGACCAGCCCGCCCGCGCCCAGCTTGACGCCGCCGAAATAGCGCACCACGGCGACGGCCGTTTCGTACAGGCCCTTGTTTCTGATGACTTCCAGAATGGGCATGCCCGCCGTGCCCTGCGGCTCGCCGTCGTCCGAAAAACGCTGCAAATTGCCCGATTTGTCGGCGACGAACGCATAACAGCAATGGGTGGCGAGAGAGTGCTTCTTGCGGATTTCCGAAAGGAAAGCGCGCGCCTCCCCCTCGCTCTCCGCGTGCGCGGAAAAGGCGATAAAACGGGATCTTTCGATGATTTTTTCGCTTTCGTGCCGCCCAAAGACGGTAAGAACGGGTTTATCCATATCCGACGCGCGCCTCCCGCCGCAAAGTCCGTAAAATATCGCCGATACCGCCGTTCGAAAAAATCGACGGCAAAAAACGTCAGCCGACGACGATTTTTACGTGCACCTTTTTGCCCTTATGCAGCACAAACTCCGCCGCCGGAACGGGCATATTCACGTCCGTCACCTTCGTCTCGTCCACGGAAACGCCGCCCTGCTCGATGAGCCGCCTCGCCTCCCCTTTGGACTTCGCTATCCCCGCCGCGACCATGGCGTCCACCACCGTCGCCGCGCCCTTCGCCTCCTTCACGGGCAGATCCGCTTCCGAACCGCCGAACGCCGCCTGCGCCTGGCTGCGCGCGATATCCGCCTTCTCTGCCCCGTGCACCTCTTTGGTGAGCTCGTAAGCGAGCACCTCCTTGGCGTGGTTGATGCGCTCGTCCTTATAGCGGCAGAGCTCCGCGATCTCTTCGAGGGACAGGAAAGTGAGCAGCTTCATGCATTTTTCCACGTCCTCGTCCGCCGTGTTCCGCCAATACTGATAAAATTCGTACGGGCTGGTCTTGTTTTCGTCCAGCCAGACGGCGCCCTTTGCCGTCTTGCCCATCTTTTTCCCGTCCGAGGTGGTAAGCAGGGTAAAGGTCATAGCAAAAGCGGGCTTCTGCTCCTTGATGCGGATGAGGTTGGCGCCCGCGAGAATATTGCTCCACTGGTCGTCCCCGCCCAGCTCCAGCGCGCAGCCGTATTTGCGGAAAAGTACGAGGAAATCGTACGCCTGCATCAGCATATAGTTGAATTCGAGAAAGGAAAGCCCCCGTTCCAGGCGCTGTTTGAAGCACTCCGCCGTCAGCATGCGGTTGACGGAGAAATGCGCGCCGATCTCCCGCAGGAAATCGACATAGTTGAGATCGAGCAGCCAATCGGCGTTGTCAACGATGACGGCGGCGTTTTCGCCCTCGAAGTCGATAAAGCGCGCCATCTGCTTTTTGAAACAGTCGACGTTGTGTTGCACCGTCTCCCGCGTCATCATGCTGCGCATGTCCGTCCTGCCCGAAGGGTCGCCGATCATGCCCGTGCCGCCGCCCACCAGCACGATGGGTTTATGCCCCGCCTGCTGCATGTGGTGCATGGCGATGAGCTGCATGAAATGCCCCACGTGCAGGGAATCCGCCGTGGGATCGAAGCCGATGTAAAAGGGAACGCTCTCCTTCCCGAGCTTTTCGTACAGTTCTTCTTCGTACACCGTCTGTTTGATAAATCCCCTCGCGCGGAGGGTGTCCATAACGTTTACAGCCATAAATTTCTCCTTTTCCCGTATTATTTTCCCAAGCGCCCCTCCCGACGGAGGGACAAAAAAAACGGCCTGCGCATACGCAAACCGCCGGTTTTTACAAAAATTCCGCGATTTTACGTACGGCAAACAAACGCACGGCCGCAATAGGCGTACGCGTAAATGAAATAACGTTCGTTTTCGCGAAAGAAATTTTTCATGATACGTTCAGTTTACACCCTTTTCGCGCATTTGTCAAGCGTTTTGGACGAAAAAATCCCGACGCTGCCCGGCCGCGCCTTCCGCAGCCGCGATTTCCGCTTTTACGGCGGGCGCCGACGCGGCGGCGCACCCCTTCGCGAACAGCGAAACGGACAGCAGCGCCGCCAGCGCCTCCGCCTCCGACCGCCGCAGCCTCCGTTTCAACTCCGCATTCATCTCCCGATGCAGCCTGTTTTCCCTCGACCAGAATCCGCCGCTCCCCGTCGCCGTCATTTCGTCCGTCCTCCTTTCTTCCGTGTTTTTTTTATCTTATGCGCTATTTATAGCACATATAACTTGACAACATCTGTCAACTTTTATAAAATAGTTGGCAGAAGGAGGAAAAAATTTTGAGATTTTCCATATTGCTCGACATTTTATTGGAACTTTTGTCCAAGCGCATGCTGACGGCGGCCTACCTCGCGGAAAAATACGGGATCTCCGCGCGGACGGTGTACCGATACATAGACATTCTCTCGACGGCGGTACCCGTATGCGTCCGCTCGGGCCAGAACGGCGGCGTGTTTATTTCCGACTGCTACAAACTGCCCGTCAATTTCATGACCGAAGCGGAATACGAAGCGGCGATAGAGGCGCTCGGCGCGATGTATTCCCAGCTGCCCGAGGAAAGGTTTCTGGCGGCAAAGAGAAAGCTGTCCGCCCAGATCAAGACGGAGGCGCGGGAACTGACGCTGGCGGGAAGCTCCGGCACCATTCTCGTGGACAGCGGCACCTGGGGAGATACCCGCCGCTTTTCGGACAAGCTGCGGCTGGTGGAGGAATGCATACGGGACTGCGCCGTGCTGGAAATCGATTACGACTCCCGCACGGGCGAGCATTCCCACCGCAAAACGGAACCGCACATGCTCGTGTACAAGCAGAACATCTGGTACGTATACGCCTTCTGCCGCAAACAGCGCGCCTTCCGCCTTTTCCGGCTGGGGAGGATAGGCGCGGCCGTGCTGACGGGCGAAAAATTCATCCGCCGTCCCTTCCGGCGGGAGGATATTCCGCTGGATTTCTGGACGAGGGAGACGGACGTCGCGGACGTGCGCCTGGAAGTGAGCAAAGAGGCGTTCGCCGACGTGCAGGATTGGCTGGGCGCGGAAAACCTGTACGAACTGAACGGGAAGCATTACGCCGACGTGCGTCTGCCCGACGACGATTGTCTCATCCGCAAGCTGGTGGGGCTGGGCGCGGGCGTCAAGGTACTTTCGCCGCAATCGGTGCGGGAAAGGGTGCGCGACGAGGCCGCGAAAATCGCCCGCCTTTACGAATAACTCCCCGTCTCTCCGACTATAATAATACGAGCCCTTTTGCAATCGGGAAAATACAAAAGCGCACGGAAAAGGTCGGAAAAAGCCGGAGAGAAGAAAATCCCGGCGCGGCGCCCGCCCTTTCCGACGCGCTTGACGGGAGGCCGGCGAGACATGAAAAAAGTGCTGTTCACGGGCGGAGGAAGCGCGGGGCACGTGGTGCCCAACATCGCGCTGATAAACGCGCTGAAAGGAGAGGCGGACGTATGCTACATCGGCACGGACGGGCCGGAAAAGGCGCTTGTCTCCGCGCAGAAGATCCCCTATTTTCAGATATCCTGTCCCAAGCTGGTGCGCGGTTTTTCGCTCGGGAACCTGAAAATCCCCGCCGCGTTCCTGCGCGCGGAAAGGCAGGCGCGGGAAGGGCTGCTCGCCTTTCGCCCCGACGTCGTGTTTTCCAAGGGCGGCTACGTCGCCCTGCCCGTCGTCTTTGCCGCAAAAAAGCTGAAAATCCCCTGTCTCACCCACGAAAGCGACCTCTCCCCCGGCCTGGCCAATCGGCTGATGGCGGGGAAATGCCGCTACGTGCTCACCTCTTTCCCCGAGACGGCGGAAAAATTCCGCAACGGGAAATACTGCGGTTCGCCGCTCCGGGAAGAACTGTTCGGCGGGGACAGGGAAGCGGCGAGAAAGAAATACGGCTTTTCGGGAAAGAAAAAAGTCCTGCTCGTGTTCGGGGGCGGAAGCGGCAGCCGCGCCATCAACGACGCCCTGCGAAAGTGCGTTTCGTCGCTCGCGAGGAAATATGACGTCCTCCATCTCTGCGGCAAAGGGAACGTGGCGGAAAGCAATATCCCCGGCTACGTGCAGCGGGAATTTGAAAGGGACATGGCGGACGCCTATGCGGCCGCGGACCTCGTCGTCTCGCGCGCGGGAAGCAATACGGTATTCGAGCTGCTGGCGCTGAAAAAGCCCGCCATCCTCGTTCCCCTCGAGGGCAGAACGCGCGGAGATCAGGCGGAAAACGCCTCTTATTTTCAAAAGCGCGGGCTCTGCCGGGTACTGCGGCAGTCCGAGTTGGGCTTTCTTCCCGAGGCCGTCGAGGACGCCTTCGCGGACGAAGCCCTCCTCTCCGCGCTGGCGGTGTCCGATTTTTCGGGCGGAAACGCCAATATCCTGCACGAAATCCGCCGCTTTCTGGTATAAGCCGTGAAAAGCGCGCACGGCCCTGTCCCGCCCGGGATCTACTATCGGAAAAAGAGGCGGCGCCGGAAAATAGCGGCGGTCGTCTCTTGCCTGCTTCTCCTGTGCGTCCTCCTCGCCGTCTATTTTCAACACAACGTCACCAAGGTGCTCATTTCCGTCAGCGAAGCCACCATGCGGGCGCATACCACCGTCGCCATCAACGACGCCGTATATTACACGCTCAGCGACGGGGTGCGCTATGAGGACCTCGTGACCGTCGAACGGAACGACGCGGGTGAAGTGACCGCCCTTTCGGCCGATTCGCTGAAAATCAACAAAATAGCGCGCGACGCGGCCTCCATTTCGCAGTCCAATCTGAAAAATCTCAGCCTGAACGGCATTCCCGTTCCCCTGGGTGCGCTGACGGGCATCGAGGCGCTGGCCGGCTTCGGGCCGCGGAGCTACCTGCGCATTATTCCCGTATCCAGCGTCACCTGCGAATTTTCCTCACAATTTGAGAGCGTGGGCATCAACCAGACCAAGCATTCCCTCTATCTCAACGTGATCGCGGACATCAGCATCGTCATGCCCTCGCGGACGGAAAATTTCGCGGTGACGACGGACATTCTCGTATGCGAATGCGTCCTCATCGGAAAGGTGCCCGACGTATATCTCCAAGGGGACATCTTCGGAAACAAACTCCCCCTCACGCCTTCCTGATCCGCTTCGTCTCACCCCTGCCCCGCGCATTTATGTACATTCAAGAAATTTTTCCGCCGCAATATCGTTCGGGGCGGGTCTGCGACAGATGTGCAGACCCGCCCCGTTTTACCCTTTTCTCCGTACACAGGCGCGCCGGATTTTGTCGCGCCGCGATTTTTGCTTCTCCGAAAACGCCGCCGCAAAGGCTTCAGTTCTTCTTGCTTCTGGAACGGAAAATAAGCGCCATGATAAAGGAAAAAATGACCGCCGCGCTGACGCCCGCGCTCGCCGCGGACAGGGCGCCCGTAAAGGCACCGAAAAGCCCTTTCTGCGCGCCGCGAATGGCGCCGTTCGCCAAAAGATATCCGAATCCGCAAATGGGGACGGTAGCGCCCGCGCCCGCAAAATCCACGAGATACTGATAGACGCCCAGCCCTTGCAGGACGACGCCCGCCAGCATGAAATAGACGAGGATCTTTCCCGAAGTCCAATCGGTGAAATTGATGATGAGCTGCGCGACGGCGCAGATGAGCCCGCCCACCGCAAATGCCTTCGCAAACATAAAAAGTACGTCCAGATATTCCGCAAACACTCTTTTGACCTCCCGATTCAGCGGACATTTTCGATGCTGACCGCATGGCAAATGCAGGGAATGCTCTCCCCCTGTCCCGAAGAGACGGTGGACAGCAGCGCGCCCGTCGCCGCAAAGAGCACGCGGTTAATTTCCCGCCGCTTTAATTTGTCGTAGAGATAGGAACTGAATACCACGGCGCTGCACCCCGCGCCGCTTCCGCCCTGAAACTCGTCCTCGATGACGTTGTAGACGATTTCGCCGCAATCCACGTGATTGGGCTGGATATCCACCCCCTTTTCCCAGGTCAGGTCCTTGACGATGCGGCTGCCCAGCGCGCCTAAGTCCCCGGTCACGATGAGGTCGTAATAGTCCGCCTCCCTGCCCGTATCCCGCAGATGGGTGAGAATGGTATCGCAGGCCGCCGGCGCCATCGCCGCGCCCATGTTGTTTACGTCCGTGATCCCGAAATCCACCACTTTCCCGAACGTCGCGCCCGTGACGGCGATATCGCTTCCCCCGTCCGCGACGACCGTGCCGCCCGCGCCCGTCACCGTCCACTGCGACTGCGGCGGACGGGTGTTGCCGAGTTCCAGAGGATACCGGTACTGCCGTTCCGCCGAGGAAAAATGGCTCCCCGTCGCGGCGACGATGCGTTTGAAGTATCCCGCGTCGATGAGGGCCGCCGCCAGCGCGAGGCTCTCCGACATCGTCGAACAGGCGCCGTACACGCCCAGAAAGGGGAAATCGAAATCGCGCGCCGCAAAGGAGGCGGAAATGATCTGATTGAGCAAATCGCCCGAAATCATCATATCGATATCCTCTTCCTTCATGCCCGCGTTTTCGATGGCTTTGCCGATCGCATAGGTGAGCATTTTGCACTCCGCCTTCTCATAGGTGCTTTCCCCGAACATGTCGTCGGCCAGCGCCTTATCGACGTATTTGCCGACCACGCCCGCGCATTCCTTCGGGCCCGCGACGGTACCCGTCGAAAGAATGCGGGGTCTCTTGTCGAAAATGATGGTATGCTTAGCCATGCCCCCTCCGTTTCGCTTTCCGCGTCATCCCAGCAGCCAATAAATGATGCCGACGATCGTGCCCGAAAGGACGCCGTAGACGATGATCGGGCCCGCCACGACGAACATTTTTGCGGCGAGGCCGTAAATCAGGCCCTCCGTCTTAAATTCGATCGCGGGCGAACAGACGCTGTTCGCAAAGCCCGTGATCGGCACGATGGATCCCGCGCCCGCGTTGCGGCCGATGCGGTCGTACACGCCCAGCCCTGTGAGGAGGGTGCCGAGAAAAATGAGCAGCACGCTGACCGTGCCCGCAAGCTCGTCCCCGGAAAGCCCGAACGCTTCCAGCACGACGCGGAAAAACTGCCCGATACAGCAAATGAAGCCGCCCACGCCGAACGCGCGCAGACAATTTTTGAAATGGTGTGTGGGCGGGTCGAAGGAATTGACGTAAGCGATGTAATTCTTGTTGTAATTTTCCCTGTTTTTCTCCGTCATTTGCCGCCTCCGGCGGGAAAGTTTCCGTCCGATACGTTCCTTCCCTCCGGCGCGGAAGGAGAGGGAAAGCAGCTTTCCCTCTCGTCCCGCGTCTTGAAACCCTCAAATACCCTGACTCTTTTCATATCTATAATTTGGGAAAAAAGACAAAAATTTATACCGCGGAGGCCAAAAAAGCGAACGGCGGATTTTTCCACCTCCAAGGCGTTGACAATCGGCAAAAAATCTGTTAAACTGATAGCGTGAAAATCATTTTTCGGCATTTGCAAGGGAGGTAAACCATGTCGAGATCAAGCAGCCGTTTTGCCGTATTCATATGCAATATTCTCATCGTCGCGCTCTCCGCGGCCGCCGTCCTTTCCTATTTCCTCATGCCCCTGTGGCGGGTAAACGTAAGCTACCTTCTTCGGGAGGAGCAGCTGAAAGAGATGCTCCCCGAGGATATGGCGGAAATCGACGTCGGGGAAATCGTCGGCGACGGAATAGAACTTTCCGTCACCGTGGAGCTGGAATCGGGCGACGTCGTCGCGGCCTTTACCGACTCCGACCCCGCCCAAACGGTGGAGCGCGCCATCGAACGGAACGTGGATGCCGTCGTCGATCAGCTCACCCCTGTCCTCGACGAAATCGCGGAAAAGGCGATGCGCGCGGCCGCCAGACAGAGCGTGAACGAAATTGTCCGCGACCAAATCAAAAACCTGCTCGACCCGGACGCCTACGACGACATAGACGCGCGCGTGGAAGAAGTTCTGGATAAAGCGGGATTCACCGAGGCGTACATAAACGAAAAGACGGACGCGTTCATCGACGCCGTATATGCCGAAAACGCCACCGTGGATACCGTCGCCTCCGTCGCCGTCGGCACCGCGGAAGAAGTATTGGAAAAACTCCGCGCCTCCGGCGAAGAAGAATTTGCCGACGCCGTACTGACCGACGAAAGGAAAGCGGAAATCGAAAGCGCCGTATCGGACGCTCTCTCCACGGTCGCCAACGAGGACGGAAGCATCGACATGCAGAATTTCGTCGCTTCCCTGCTGCTCGAATTTTTGCGTTCCTCCGACCAGTCGGCGGACGAATCGACGGACAACGCGCCCGCGGAAGGCGCCGTCGCGTCCCTGTCGGACTTTGCCGAAACGGAAACGGACGGCTCCGCCGGTACGGACGTGCAGGAGGAGCTGAAAGCGGAGATCAAAAGCTTTCTCCTCGACAAAATCCCCGACGGAACGGCGGACACCGTCGTTCTGGCATTGAAAATCGCGGGCGGTGTCATCGCCTTCACCATGCTCACCTGGGCCTATCTCGTGCTCAAAATTCTGTGCAAGATGTTCGCGAAAAATCCCGCCGTCAAACTCAAGCTGCCCATCTGGCTGGGTTGGCTCCCCTTCCTCGTACTCGTGCTGCTGCCCACCGTCTTTCTCCGGCTGGCGGAAGGGGGCGCGCTTTCGTCGCTGATCCCCGCGGAGACGCTCGCGGCCATGGAGGGAATAAGCCTCTCTTTCTTCTCGGCGGGCTGGGTCGCCTTTGCGGCGGCGATCGCGTTGATCGTCCTTTTCATTCCCTACGGAATTTTCCGGCGCCGCCTCCGCCGCGCCGCGCGCGGCGACGAGGATTCGGATTGACCGTCTCTCCTTTTCGTCACAAAGCAAAAACCCGTGCGAACCGCACGGGTTTTATTTTATCCTTTTTGCACCCTATCCTTCACGCTCGGAAAGAAATTGTTCCACCTCCGAAAGACGGGGCAGGGAAGGGATTGCGCCCTGCTTCGTCACCGTCAGGGCCCCCACCGCATTGGCAAAACGTACCGATTCCTCCATCTCCAGCCCCGCGGCCAGGCATCTCGCCAAAGCGCCGTTGAAACTGTCCCCCGCGGCCACGGTATCCACGGGAGAAACCGGATATCCGGGCACAATTTTTTTCATCCTGCCGTCTGCAATCATCGCGCCGCGGCTGCCGAGAGTGGCAATCACGTGCCCCACCCCCTGTTCCAACAGCCTGTCCGCCGCGGCAAACCGCTCCTCTTTCGTCCCCGTCGGCAATCCCGTCAGAATTTCCAACTCCGTCTCGTTGGGCGTGAGATAGGAAATTTTTCCCAACAGCTCCGCCCCGAGCGGAATTGCGGGCGCGGGATTGAGCATGACGGGCACGCCGAGCTCTGTGCAGATATCGACGAGCCGATAAACGACTTCGGGACGCATTTCCAGCTGCAGCATCGCAAGCCCGGAACCCTTTATCGCCGAACGCGCCCGTTCCGCGTCTTCCGTGCCGAAAGCATAATTGGCGGAAGGTATCACGACGATTTTGTTCTCCCCCGCGTCATTGATCTGAATCTGGGCGACGGCGGTGGGAATGTCACAGGAAAACACGCAATCCGCGCGGATATTTTCCTCCCGCAGAATGCGCCGGAAGGTTTCCCCGTTGGCGTCCCTGCCGAGCATGCCGACCATCTCCGTCTCCGCCCCCAGCCTCGCCGCAGCGACGCACTGGTTGACCCCCTTTCCGCCGGGAAAAATGCCGAGACTCTTTCCGAGAATCGTTTGCCCCTCCCTCGGAAATTGCGCAATGCGGGCCACCATGTCCATAACGAACGAACCGATTACCGTAATTTTCTTCATTTTTCCTCCCCGTTTTCCGCCTGCAGCATGGCCCCCAAAGCTCCGTTGGGATGATATTTATGAAAATCTTCGCGCGTAAAGCCCTTGGCCTCGGACAGCGCGCAGGCAAACGCGTCCCCCAAAACGAGCGTCAGCGTCGACGAGACGGTGGGCGCCAGATTCAGCGCGTCCGCCTCGGGCAGTTTGGGATAGACGATGACGTGTTTGCAGCCCTTTGCCAGCGGACTTTCAGGGTCGGAAGTAAAGGCAATCGTTTCGCATCCTATCCTGTCCAGCCCCTCGAGGTCCTGTAAAACCTCCTTCGTGCTGCCGCTGTTGGAAATGAGCACGGCGACGTCATCCCTGCCTATCATGCCCAAATCCCCGTGGCACGCCTCGGTGGAATGGACAAAAAAGGCGGGCGTACCCGTGCTGGAAAAGGTCGCTGCCAGCTTTTCGCCGATATGGCCGCTTTTTCCCACGCCCATAAACACGACCTTGCCCCTGCAGGAAAGAAGGGTATTCAAAGCGTCCTCGTACCGCCCGTCGCAAATGTTTTCCAATTGCCGCACGGCCTCCGCCTCGGCGGCAATGACCCGTTTCATGCTCCCGATATATTCCGTCATATTGCTTGTTTTCTCCTTTTTTTGATTCAGCTCGACTGCCTTTCGATGAGTTTGGGCATCATGACGACGTTGCGGATTTCCTTCCGGCCCTGAATGCGTTCCAAAAGCACCTCCGCGGCGTATTTTCCGATTTCGTACTGCCGCATGTCCACCGAAGTGAGGGTGGGCACACAGGCGAGGGCGTAATCGGTATTGTCGAAAGAAACCAATTTCAGATCCTCGGGAATGCGTATCCCTCTCTCGTGACAGAAACGCAGAATCCCCATCGCCGCATAGTCGTTGGAAACGATGAGCCCGTCCGCGCGTCCGCCTTCCTCCGTAAAGGCGCGGAAAGCGGCATAGGCCCCGTCGTTGTTGTACTGCCCGTCGAGAACGCGGGAGGCATCGTATTCCAGCCCGTGCTTTTTCAAAGTGCCTATGTAGCCGTCGAGGCGCTCCCGGGTGGTCTGCTCGCGGACGTCGCCCGAAACGACGGCGATATTTTTGCAGCCCGCGGCCAAAAGATGCTCCGTCGCGAGCGCCATGCCGTAAGTGTGGTCCACAAAAATATAATCGAAATTGTCCCCCGGCTTCTGCCCGTCGTACTTGTTGGTGAGAACCACGGGACAGCCGCTTTCGCGAATGGCGGAAATATTCTCCTTGCAGAAATCGAAGGAGACCATGATCATCCCGTCGCAAAATTTCTGTTTGAGCAGCCGAATCATGTCGATTTCCTTGTCCAGCTTCTTTTCCGTCGTGTACAGCATCGCATAATATCCGTTGTTTTCCAGAACCTCGATGACCCCTTGAATCATCTTGAAATAGAAAATGTTGCAGATATCGGGGATGCAGAACAAAATTCGCTTGGTGCACCCCGAACGCAATGCGATCGCGGAAGAATTCGACTGATAATTGAGCTGCTTGGCTATCGAGAGAATCTTTTCCTTCTTTTCCGCCCCGCAATAGCCGTTGCCGCTCAGCGCCCGCGCCACCGTCGAGGTGGAGTAGCCCGTAATCCGGGCAATTTCCTTGATTCCGTTTTTCACTGTCCTCACCTTACGTCAGATTTGAATCGCATTTCAAAGAGAGAGACGTTATAGGGCTGCCACTCGCTCATCATGAAAAAGACGGATTTCCCGCCGTCGGCGATCAGCTTTTCGTGCACAAACCCTCCGTAAAGGCCGGGATAGTCCTTTTGCAGCGCCACCGTTTCCCGCCCGCTCCACGGCCCCCACGGCCGATCGGCCGTCCTGAAAACCATACCGGGCGAAGAAGTGCCGAGATACACGGCAAGATATTTTTTCAAATATTCGTTATACATGACGGACATTTCTCCGCAGGGGGCGTCGATGACGACCGACTCCGCGCTTTTTTCCATCCGTCTGAGCCCTTCGCGTCCGGCGACAAACACGGGCGCGTCTCCCTTGTTACCTATATAATACTCGTATTTTTCAAAATTGTCAAGCTTTTCCTTCGGAACCCGCGCAAGTTTGCACGCGCCGTCCCGCGCCTCGGGAATCCCGAATAAATATACATATTCCCCGACTTCCAGCGGAAAGACCTGCCCGAAAGAGGGCGCTTCCTCTTTGGAAAAGTGCACCTCGGGAGATTTTTCCCAGCTTATGCCCTTGTCGCGGGAAATATACAGGGCGCAGTCCTCTATCGTCCAGCGGGGTTTCCAGGTGACGATCGACATTACGAACATATAAAAGACGCCGCCGACGGATACCGCACCCGTGGGGATACAGGTCATTTGTACCTTGTCCTCTTTTTTCGCCGTCACCAACTCCTTGGCCAGGCCGTCCCCTCCGCAGACAAACCCGGAAAGTGAAAACCCCTCCCCGGGAGAAAAACGTCCGACTTTTGCGAGACAGTTGTTGATCCATCTCCCTTTCTGCCAGAATTCGGAAAAGGTGTCGCCGAACAGTAGATACAAATCGTCTCCGTCGGCAAAGGGAATGCCGAGATCGGTTCCCGCCACGCCGGAGTTTTCGGTATCCGGGCGGGCGTTTTTGCCCGTTACGGCGCAGATTCTGCGCACATATTCCAATTTTTCGCTGTGTTCCGCCATATCGCGAAGCGGCCTCCCGCCGCAAATCCACATCCGGCCGGAAGGGGCCGGGAGAAGCGTTTCCCCGCCCTTCCCGACGCCTCCGGAGCCGGATTGCCGATTATTTGAGTTTCATTTCCATGAGCCCGACAAAGTAGTTGAGCGTGGCGTTGTTTTCATCTCGCGGCCACTGGCTCATCATGAAATACACCGTCTGTCCGCCGTCGGCCAGCATCGCCTCCGTCGTGAAGGCGTTATAGAAGGTGTTGAACTCGGAAGAAGTCAGAATGAGCTCCGCTGAGCTGTAGGGACCATACGGCTGATCGGCAAGCCGCATAATCAGCGTATTGTGCTGCTGATAAGTGGCCATGTATTTGTCGAGATAAGGATTGTAACAGATGGACATCTCGCCGCAGGGAGCGGAAATGACTTCCGACTGTTCGCTGTAATTCCATTCGAGCGCCATATAATATTCGTTATAGGCGATCCAGACGGGTTCACCGCTCTCGTCAAAACCGTTGAAATAGCGGTAATTGTCGAGGTTTTCCACCCTCTCCTGCTGTTCCTCGCCGGACAGGAGAGTGCCGTCCTCCGCCCGCAGGCTGACGCGCATGCACCGGAGTCCGCTGCTCCGTCCGCCGCTGAGCCCGAACACGTACAGCCAATCGTCCGTACCGTCCCGATCCTCGTCCACCAACAGGGGATAATTCTGCGTAAAATTCGCCATCTTGTTGGCGTAGATGTACATGCTCTCCACCCGGGTGAAGTTCTGTCCGTCGGTAGATTTGTAAACGCCGCCGAGATTGTTCCACCATTCGCCGTCGTCGCCCCAGACGCGCACGGCCATGTAATAGACATAGATGGCATCGCCTATCTGCGTGGCGCCCGTGGGAATGGCGGTCATCTGCTGCTGGTTGACGTGAATGCCGGGGATGAGCTCCGTCGCATAGCCGTTTTCCGCGTTCGAGACGAAAGCGTCTATCGTCAGGCCGTCGGAAAACTCGAAATCGGTGGTGATCGCCATGACGTTGGAGCGCCAGCTCCCCTGCAGATATTCGTCGGAGAAAGTATCTCCGAACAGAATGCGCAATTCCGTCGTCTCGTTGCCCTCGCCGTCCGTATACGTATAAGTAAAGGGAATACCAAGGTCGGTTCCGCCGACGTCGAAAAGCTCCAATGTGTTGGTCGTCGCATACCTGCCCGTCACCGCCGCGATTCGGCGGGTACCTTCGATATGTTCGGTATCATATGAAATCCAATCGGACACGACGTCTCCGCCCAAGCCCGAGGAGGCCTCGGCGGAGGCGTTGACGGCCGCCGCCGAGCATCCCGCAAGGACAAACGCCAAAGAGAGTGCCGCAAATCTTTTCTTTCTCATTTCTTCTTTTTCCTCCTTTCTTGGTTCTTTCCGAATACGAGAATCCCCGAAAGCGCGAGGATACCCGATGCCAGGACGCCGCCCGTCACGACGGAGCCGCAACCCGCACCGCAGCCGGAAGGCTCGCCGGAAGTCGCGGGCGCCTGCGAATCGGAGCCGGAAGAGGAATCGTCCGAGCTGTCGTCGGGGCCGGGAGGTTCGGGAGTCGGCTCGTCGCTGTCGTAATAGGTGTACAGCGCCACGTTGTCAAACATGGCATAATTGTTCTCGTTCCCGTTGGTAAGCAGCAGGAAACGGAAGCTGTTGCAGGCGACGGTGAGACCGGTATTCGCAGTGAAGGAGAAGGTGATCCTCGCCCAACCCTCGCCGAGATCGGTCTTGGTAATTTCGCATTTCTGATTGTTCGCGCCCACCGTCATGTCGCCGTCCTCCACCGAGCCGAGCCAGATTTCGTGATGCCCGATGTTGGTGCCGCCCACAAAACAGAAGGTAAAGCCGTCGTCCATCGTGAAGCGCCGTCCGTCGGAAACGACCACCGACGTATCCAGCGGTTCTTCGATATAATACTTGTAATCGAAGGAAACATAATAGGTGCGACCTTTTTCCAGCTCATTGTTTGCGGAATAGAGATTGAACGCCGAGGAGAAATCCTTGGTGCTTCCCTCCTGTTTCTGAAGGAGGAGCACGTTGGAGGTATTCACGGTGTCCTTGTCGTTTTTGACGACCGTCGCCGGCATGTCGAGAGAGGTGGTGCCGAACATGTCGTCTGTGACCTCCTCGCCGAAGGAGGTGCCTTCCTCATAGCCCTCGAAATCGCCGCCGGTGACGAGGTCGTACCGTACCTTTCCTTCGATATCCTCGTCGGGGGCTTCCTCCGCGGGGATATCCGAACCGATTTGCTTACAGACGGAAACGGAATCGATATACGCCGCATAACCGTCTGCACAGGCGAAGCGCACGGAAACGGAAGAAATCGCATCCGCCTCCTCCGCGGTCATCGTCACGTACTGCGTGAACACCATCCAGCCGTCCTCGTCCGCGGATGCGCCCGACAGAATATCCTCCGCGTCCCGTCCGTTGAACGAATAGGTCAGCGCGGCGCCCGGTTGCGCGGTATATCCGTCGGTGACCGCATAGCGAATCACGACGCGATAGATCCCCTCGTTTTGCAGCGCCACGGCATGATTGACGGAGGAATAGCCGGACGTTCCCGAAAGCCGGGCGGCATACTCGTTGTTTTCGACGACGATCGTCGCAGGGGAATCCCCTTCCGTCGACCAAATACCGGAAACGGCTACGTACGCGTCGTTGAGGACGTTGGGCACCGTATAGCTGTCTCTGTTGCCGAGCATGTTTTCAAATCCGCCGTCCGCAATCTTCTCATTGCTCCAGACGGGGTTACCCGTGAGGTCGGCACTGACCAGCCGTCGCACGGAAACGTTGTCTATCGTGAAGGTAGCGACGTTCATCGAATTGCACCAGAACTGGAAGGACGCGTCCCTATACGCCACTTCGTCGTCGATGTTGATGTAATAGATGAAATGATACCAATCTTCTCCCAGCTCGCTTTCCTCCCACTGCGCCTGATATTGCAGCAGCGGCACGTCGAAGGTATACGTTTCCTCGACGGGATTGATACGGAAACCGATGTTGTCGGTGGTCCCCTCCAGCTTGAAATCGAAGCTGAACGCATACACGCCCGCCTTTTCAAACAGGAATCCGTAGAAAAAGCTGCTGAACCCGGCGCCCGACATCTTCACGACGGCGTTGCCGTTCTCCCGCTCGATCACCGCGGGGGTATCGGTCACGTACGTCCAGATATCGGAGGGAAGCACGGGCGCCTCGACGGGTACCTCGTATTCCCCTTCGTCGACGATTTCCATGCCCGTCGATTTCTTGACGGAAAGATTGTCGACGAGAATATAATTGTCGGCCGAATTCATCGTATTGTACCAGATGCGCAGATAGCGCATGCCGGAGGAGACTACGGGAATGACAGCGGAGAAATGATACCAGCCCTCCCGGCCGTCTATCGCCGTTCCCGTGCCGATGACGGAGGAACTCGCATCGCCGGAAAGAAATCCGCTGTCGTTGATGATGACGTAGCAGTTGTCCGTCGTACCCGAAGCAAAATAATCGAATTCCACGAGGTAATTGCCTTCGCCCTGATTTTCAAAATTCTGAATCGCGTGCGCGAAGCTGCCCTTGCCCTCGACGTAGCCTATCTTCACATAGGTATTGTCACCGTCACGGATGACCGTCGCGGGGGAATCCGTCCATTCGCTGTTCGACCACAGCCCGGAAATCGCCGCGTCCGAAGATGTCTGCACGACCTCCGAATCCACGTCCGCGGACAGATAGTCCTCGTACGTTCCGCCGCCGACCACGAGATTTTCTCCCTCGAATTTCTCCACCGATTCCGCGCCGCTGCCGGAGTTGTAATCGATTTCCACGGAGCGGAGAGTCACATTGTCCAAAACGACGGTGCCCGAAGTGACGAAATCGATCGTATCGAAACCGCCGTCCGCCGAGAAAAGCAGACTGACGCTTCCGTCCTCTCCCGCATCCGGCAGATTATAGCGCACGCCGCCGACGTCCGCAAACAGCGAACCGCCGTCCGCGACCGAATAATCGAGCTCGAGCAGCCACGATCCGGCGCCGCAATTCACCGATTTGGTCGTAATCGCTTCCCCGTCCGATTCGATCGTGAGCGCAAAATCGCCGTCCGTCTTGGCGACCGTACCCGTTCCCGTCGTCGTCCATCCGGAAGGATCGTTTTCCTGCAAGGTGTAGGACGCGCTGTCCGAAAGAGGCTCCATATACTTTACGGACAAATTGTCGATGTAAAGATAATTTTCGGCAATCGTATTGACGTATGCCCATATACGCACCACCTCCTGAGTCTCGGAAGTGACCTGGATATACTCGCTGAAACGGTACCAGCCGTCCCTGCCCGCGATGGGCGTACCGGCGTCCATTCCCTTCCAGCCGGCCGCCGAAAACAGATTCATTTCGCTTCCGCCCGCCGGGTCGTATATCTGTACGGTGCCCATCGCCTCGTCCAGCGTTTTATTCCCTATCTGCACGTAAGCGTTCGCATCCGCCGTATTGCGGTAATAATCGAATTCCAGGAGATACAGGCCCTCTCCTCTGTTCTCAAAATTGAAGATGGCGTGCGCCCATGCGGACGTGGTATAGCCGAGCTTTACCACGGCGTTGCCGTTGTCGTCCGCGATGACTCCGTAACTGTCCGCCCACGCCTGATTGCCCCAACCGCCTGCCACGGCGGTATCGAAGGAAGTTCCCAGGGCCGCTTCACTCTGCCCTTTCTGCAATACGCCCTCGAAAGTACCGCCGCCGACCGCGAGATTTTCGGTGGGCTGCGACGCTTCGGGCGTCAGAAGGCGCACGGAGACATTGTCGATGTAGAGCACGTTATCTGCATTGCTGCTCGTCCACGACGTAAAGTGTACCGCAGAGTAGCCGTCCACGGTCGTACGGATGGTCGCGGAAAAATGATACCAGCCATCTTTGCCCTCGACGGGCGTCCCCGCATTGAGTCCCTGCCAACCGGGTGCGGAATATAAATTCGCTTCCGTTCCGCCGAACTGCGAAGATGTATCCGGAAGCGTCAGTCCGCGGTCGATCAGCGACACATACGCATTTGCGTTGCCCGTCGGGTTGCAGTAATCGAATTCCAGGACGTAATAGCCCTCGCCCTGCCCCTCGAAATTGTGCATCGCGTGCGCCCAGCCGCCGCCCGTACCCGTGTAACCGAGACTGAGCACGGCATTGCCGTCCAGATCCTCTACGGTGCCGTAACTGTCCAGCCAGAGAGGATTGACCCACGCACCCGCCACGGCCGCATCCGCCGTGGTGCCGAGCGCCGCCGAGGAGGAAAGAATCCCTTCAAACGTACCGCCCTCTTCGACGATATTCTCCTCTCCGTCCTCATAAGTAATTTCCACGTTGTCCACGAGGAAGGAGCCGTTCGCGTCCGCCCCCACGTACACCCAGATACGGAAGAGGTCTGCCCCTTCAAAATTCACGTCGTAAGTATGGGAATAACGATACCAGCCCTCTTTGCCCTCGATGGGCGTGCCGGCGTTGAGTCCCTGCCAGCCGGGCGCAGAAACGAGGTTGGGATCGGTGTGCCCGTATTCGTTGATTTCCGTCCACGTGTCCGCCGTTTCGTCTCCGGAAGCAAGCTTTCCCAACGCGCAATAGGCATTGAAGTTCCCGGTCGCGTTGTAGTAATCGAAAGAAACGGTATACTTTCCCGTCCCTTTGTTTTCGATGTTCATCAACGCATGAGACCAGGCGGGACCGCGGTTGGAAATTTTCAGCACGGAATTATCCCCGTCGTAAACGATCTGCGCATAGCCGTCCGTCCAGCCGCGGTTTCCCCAGGTCCCCGCGACGGCGGTATCCGCGCTCTCTCCCACCTCCGCGACGGTCGTCACGGCGCTTTCGTAAGTGCCGCCGTCCTCCGCGAGGTTTTCGGACAGTTCGCCCTCGTCCACCTGCACGATGCCGTTGAAATCGCCGTTTCCGACGACGTCCTCGCCGTATGCATAGGAGAGCGTACCGTCTTCCGTCAGCGGCAGATTTTCGTAATCGCTCGTCTCCACCCGTTCGTTGCCGTACTCGGGATTGGCCGTTTCCGTCTCGGACGACGTTTCCCAGGCGCGGGTCCCTATCGCCTCGAAAGACGGAGCGAAATACGAAAAGAGCATGAGGCTGCTTACAGCCAACGCAGCGCCGCGGCGGTGCATTTTTGTCTTGTTGCCTTTCGTAACCATAGTTCCTCCTTAACTGAATTTTATTTCATCCGGAATGGACGGATAAAATTTTTATTTTTCCGGTTCGCGGTTTCCCCAGATTACCGCCTCGTCCGCCAAGGGAAGGCGGCCCTCTTTGGGAGGCAGGGGCGGCATGGGTTTGTGCGGCTCCGTCTGATACCAATACGCCGTAGAGGACCAGTCGTCACTGCGATTGTTGTTGTGACCGTGCTCTATCGTGACGCGGATATTCTTTTCAAACATCACGGGGTCCTGGATGTGATAGCGGTAATAGGTGATCTTCCCCATCCAGTTGTCCTTCCCGCCCAGTATGATGCCGTGGTAGGGCGCCGAATATTCCTGCTGCGGGCACCAGGCCATGTTGACGTAATCCTCCGTGCCCGTGCCGTGCAGGGAAGGCGTCTTTTCATCGTCGATGAAAATCATGTCGTCCCCCTCTCCCGGCCAGTTCCAGAGCGCGGAATCGCTCAGATTGTGGATATTGAGATTACAGCCGCAGTAATGACCTCTGCCCTCCGCTTCCAGAATGACATAGTTGCCCTCTCCCGTCGTATTTTTTCCCGAAAAGCACCAATCGTTGTGGGAAGCAAATTCGCTCTCCTCCCTCCCCTTCGTGGGGCACTCGCGGTGCCAGACGGCGTGAAAATACAACGCGTCCTCGGGCAGGGAAGCCCTTTCCTCGTAATCTATGTAATAATAGAAGAAAATAAGGTCCTCGCACTCGTTGATCACCTCTATGCGGGCGCGGCGGCGGAAGGGCATGGGCCACCAGCTGTTCAGCCCCCTGCCGTCCTCGGGGCTCATCTGCAGCGGCACGGAGACGAAGTTTTTACACTTGCCGTGTCCCATGCCGAAGAAATCGCCGAGCGGCGCCTCCACCGAAGGAGTCTCCTCCCCGTCCCAATACATGCGCAGGACGATTTTCCGCATTTCATTCTGTCCCTTGCCGCTGGTCCTGTCGGCGACGGTGATCCAGATATGCGTGATGATCCCGCAGCCGGAAATGTCCGCAATCGTCCGCTTTTCTCCCGCGGGAATGGTGAGACGGTCGTCGTTCCCGCCCGAGCGATCGTAGCTGGAAACCCGACGGCGCTTCCCGTCCCGCGCCAGAAAAATGTTTCCGATATCCGAAACAAACTGATTCATATGTCCTCCTGATAACTTTTGAGTTTTTCGGTATAATTAATTATTTGACGCCCGCAATCGAAATACCCTGTACGATATATTTCTGGAAAAAACAATACAGCGCAAAGGGTACGATGAGGCTCATCATCGTCGCGGCAAGCACGACCCCGTACCTGCCCGTATAGCGCGAATTGAGCGTGCGGATAAGCTGCATGATCTGATAGAGCGCGGTGTTATCCGTAATCGTCATCACCGGCCAAAGGAAGCTGTTGTAATAGCTCATGAATACGGACATGCCGATGATGACCATGGGCGCCGTAGAAATGCGCGTAAAAATCCGGAAAAAGATCCCCGCCCGGGAAAGGCCGTCTATCATCGCGGCCTCCTCCATATACCCGGGCACGCCCAGGTAATACTGTCGGAAGAAAAAAATGTTGTATCCGGAGGCGACGCCGGGGATAATCAGCACCCAGATCGTATCGAGCATTCCCAGAAAAGAAACCACGCGCACCGAGGTGAGCAGAATCGTGATTCCGGGAATGAACATCGTAGACAGCATATACACCCAGAAGAAAGCCCTGCCGGGAAACTCTATTCTCGCAAAGGCGTAAGCCGCCATCATATTGACCAAAAGGCTGAGAAACACCGAAATGACCGCCACCAACGTCGTGCTGCCCACCGACAGCAGATAGTTATAGTCGGGCATGTCGAACACGGTCCGGAAATTTTCCAGCGTCCATTGATGGGGAAGCCAATGCAAAGGCAGCTCGAAGATTTCGCTTCTGTCCTTGAACATGGAAGGCAGCGCCCAGAGAACGGGGAACAGAATGACAATCAGGACAACCGTCATGATGACCGTCCCCGCTGCGCCGTTTATTTTCTTGCTCGTACTCGCTTTCATTCTTCTCCCCTCCTCAATCGTCCTGCGACGATTTGGACTGCACGGCAAAGAATACGACCGCGTTGAGCGCCCCGACGATGAGCATCACGAGAATGGCGCCTGCAATCGTGACGCTGGACGATTGCAGCACGTTGCGATAGTTATTGAACAGATACAGGACGGGCGTGAGCGTGGATTCCGTCGGCCCGCCGTTGGTCATCAGGAACGGGAGCTCGAACATGGTCAGCGAGCTTGTCAGCAACCCCACGATGGTCAGAAGAAAATAATTGACCATGCTCGGAAGGGTGATTTTCGCAAGCTTTATCAACCAGCCCGCGCCGTCCAGCGTCGCCGCCTCATAATAATCCTTCGGGATATTGATGAGCCCCGCATACATCACCAGCGAATTATAGCCGAAGCCCAGCCATAGCGTGGGCACGATTACGGCGACCCTCGCCCAGGTGACGTTCATGTCGATGGCGATGGGATCGAGCCCCGCCGCCAGAAGAATGCCGTTGATGAGTCCGCCGCCGTAATTGGTCATAAACAGAAAGATAATGGCGGCGGCGATGCCCGAAATGAGATACGGGATATAGATAATCATGCGGACGAATATCCCGTACCGATTATGGCAGTTTTTCAGGACGTGCGCAAAGGAAAAGGAGAGCAGCAATTGCACCAGGACGATAACTGCGGCAAACAGCAGCGCATTCCGGAAAGAACGCACAAACGAAGTAGTCCCCAAAATGAGCTTATAATTGTCAAAGCCCACAAACTGCTGCACTTCGGCATACGACCGGTAGTCAAAAAAGCTGCGGACGATCGCGATGACGAGCGGAATGACGACAAAGATCGTCAGAAGGAGAAAAGCGGGCGCGATCATCGCATATCCCGTGAACGCGTAACGGTATTTGAATTTGTTTTTTCCGAACAGCTTCTCGTGAAAGGAGCGCCTGACCTGTCCGTCCGTCCTCATGATTTTTCCCTCCGTCATTGCAGGCGGGGATTATTGCCCGCCAGGCCGTTGTTTTCGATAATCTTCTGAATCTCCGAAATTACGCCGTCTATCCGCGCATTCCAGCTCGCTTCCCAACCCATGCCGTCCAGGACGTCGATGACGATATTCTGCATCAGTCCGATCACCTGCGTATTGATGTCGAACGTATAAATGGATTCGGGAATGGCACTGTCGGCAATTTTCCCGACAGTATCCAGCCACTCCGAGGGACAGGCGGAAGAGGTATCCTTCGCGTCCACTTTTTCCTGAATGCTCTTGCGGGGAATGGTTTTGGAATAATGCGCCGCCTCGAAATAGCGTTCCGGTGCCGAAGTATCTTCCCCCGCGGCGAGATATTCGATGATCTTCGCGGCCGCCTCGGGATTCTTCGATTTCGCATCGATCACCAGTGCCCAGCCGCCGTTGGTGGCCGTCGTGCCCTTATCCGCCCCGCCGTTCAGCGTGGGGATGGTTGCCGCGCCGATATTTTCCGCCATATCCGCGCCGTAGGATTCCATGATTTCCGCAATCGCCCAACTGCCCGTATAGGCAATGGCCACCTTTCCGTCGCAAAGGTCGATGATCTGATCGTTGTAGCCCGTGGACCAGGTGACCGGGACATAACCGTTGCCGTAAAGCTCCGCATAAAATTTCGCCAGCTGCTTATAGGCGTCCGAATCGACGATGATTTCCGTCCAATCCTCGCTGAGGCAGACGTCGCCGCCCGTGAGATTGGCCTGCAATCCCTGAGTCGCCCAGCCCGCTTCGTCGAAATCAAACCCGAGCATCGGATACTTGCCCTGATTCTGAGGCATGACAGTCTTCAGTTTTTCACATGCGGCATACAGATCCTCGAAAGACCATTCTTCGATATCCGAATAATCCACGCCCGCCTGCTCCAAGAGGTCTTTGCGGTAATACATCACCGCTCCCGGCTCGGTCAGCTGAGGATACGCATAATAGTGTCCGTCGTAAACGACCAGCTCCTTTGCCGTATCCTTCAGGTCCTCGAAGGAAGAAGCGGGCAGGAGGTCGTCGAGCGCCAGAATGGTGTTTCCCCGCACCTCGCTGTACAAATTGGTATAGGACACCTGATAGATATCGGGCGCCGTTCCGTTGTCCTGCGCGGCGGCGAGCGCATCTCCGAAGCCGTCCTCCGAAATAAAGCGGTAGGAGATATGAAGCATGTCCGTCTTGTCCTTGTTGAAATCATCCATAATGGACGTCATGACTTCGTTGCTCCAATCCTCGAAATCGCGCAGCCAGACGGTGACGACCGTAGCGCCCTCCTCGGGGCCGTCGTCGTTTCCGCCGCAGGCCGCGGCCGTTCCCGCCGTACAGACCAACGCCGTCAGAAGAGCGCCGATCTTTTTCCAGTTTTTCATACGTTTTTCCTCCTTTCTTTGTTTATTATTCGCATTTCTGCGTATTTCTTAATTATGGTATCGATATCACATAGCCGCTAAAAAAACACAATCACTTTGTCGGAACAAAATACAATCGTGCTGATATCGATATCAGATTTTCTATGATTTTATTATAACACGGTTGTCTGTACTTGTCAATACCTTTTTTGAAAATTCTTCAAATTTTTTTGCCTCTTGCACTTTTGAAATTTTCATGTGATTTTTTCGAGTATGCAAAAGACCTTCCGCGCAATCGATGCGAAAGGTCCTTTCTGCTGATTATTCTTGCGGCGCCGGCCGCAAATTCTATCGCTTGTCCGCGGGGGCAATGTTGCCCCAAAGCACATCCCCGTCCGACAGCGGCAACCGCGCCTTTACGGGAGGCAGGGGCGGCATGGGCTTGTGCGGCTCCGTCTGATACCAATACGCCGTAGAGGACCAGTCGTCGCTGCGGTGATTGTCGTGCCCGTGCTCTATCGTGACGCGGATATTCTTTTCAAACATGACGGGGTCCTGGATGTGATAGCGGTAATAGGTGATCTTCCCCATCCAGTTGTCCTTCCCGCCCAGTATGATGCCGTGGTAGGGCGCCGAATATTCCTGCTGCGGGCACCAGGCCATGTTAACATAATCTTCCGTACCCGTGCCGTGCAGGGAAGGCGTCTTTTCATCGTCGATGAAAATCATGTCGTCCCCTTCTCCCGGCCAGTTCCAGAGCGCGGAATCGCTCAGATTGTGGATATTGAGATTACAGCCGCAGTAATGACCTCTGCCCTCCGCTTCCAGAACGACATAATTGTCCTCTCCCGTCGTATTTTTCCCCGAAAAACACCAATCGTTGTGGGAAGCAAATTCGCTCTCCTCCCTCCCCTTCGTGGGGCACTCGCGGTGCCAGACGGCGTGAAAATACAGCGCGTCCTCGGGCAGGGAAGCCCTTTCCTCGTAATCGATGTAATAATAGAGAAAAATCTCTTTATCGCACGAATTGACCGCCTCTATCCGCGCCCCTTTCCGGAAGGGCATGGGCCACCAGCAATTCAGCCCGCTTCCGCCCTGCGGACTCATCTGCAGGGGGGGCGGAAACAAAATTCCGGCTCATGCCGTGCCCCATGCCGAAAAAATCGCCGAGCGGGACTTCGGCCGAAGGATTTTCCTCCCCGTCCCAATACATGCGCAGGACAATTTTCCGCAAGAGAAATTCTTCCCCGGAAGGAGAAGCGACGGTCATCCAGATATGCGTGACGATCCCGCAGCCAGAAATGTCCGCCAGCGGCTTCGTCTCCCCGGCGGAAAGGACAAAATAGTCCTCGTTTCCACCGGAACGGTCGAAACTCGACGCCCGGCGGCGTCTGCCTTCGCGCGCCAAAAAGATACTGCTTAAATCCGCTGCACCTTCTCTCATACCTTATTCCCTCAATTTTCATTTTGTCTTTTTTGTCTTTCGTCTTTCGGCAAACAGACCCCTTCTGTCATTTCTCCCGGCGGTGTTGCCGCCGGGGAAAGTGCACTCAGTTGTTTTTGCCCTTGATATATTCGTCTATCGCTTTCGCCGCGACCTTACCGGCACCCATGGCTTTGATGACCGTCGCCGCACCCGTCGCCGCGTCGCCGCCGCAATACACGCCCTCCAACGACGTTTTGCCGTTTTCGTCCACCGCGATTTCGCCCCGCTTCAACGTTTCGAGGCCGGGCGTCGTCGCTTTGAGCAGCGGGTTGGGTGAGGTCCCGAGAGACATGATGACGCAATCCACGTCCAGCGTAAATTCGCTGCCGGGGATCTCCTTGGGGGAGCGCCTGCCGCTCGCGTCCGGCTCACCGAGCTCCATGCGGATACATTCGATCCCCTTCACCCAACCGTAAGAAGGGTCGCGGGGGTTGTCCGTATCGGTGGGAAGGATGCGGGTGGGATTGGTCAGAAGATCAAATATAATCCCTTCCTCTTTCGCGTGTTCCACTTCCTCGCGGCGGGCGGGAAGTTCCTCTTCGCCGCGGCGGTAAATGATGTGCACGTCGGCGCCCAGGCGCTTGGCCGTACGCGCGGCGTCCATCGCGACGTTGCCGCCGCCCACGACCGCCACTCTCTTACCGTGCTGAATGGGCGTAGTGCTGTCCGGCTTGTACGCCTTCATCAGATTGGAACGGGTAAGAAATTCGTTGGCGGAATACACGCCGTTGAGATTTTCTCCGGGGATATTCATGAAACGGGGAAGCCCCGCGCCCGAGCCGATGAAAACCGCCTCGTAGCCGTATTCGTTTTTGAGCTCCTCGATGGAAATGACGCGGCCGATAACCATGTCCGTTTCGATCTTCACGCCGAGATCCTTGAGGTTGTCCACCTCCTTCTGCACGATGGCTTTGGGGAGACGGAATTCGGGAATGCCGTAGACGAGCACGCCGCCCGCCACGTGCAAAGCCTCGTAAATGGTCACTTCGTAACCCATTTTGGCGAGGTCGCCCGCGCAGGTAAGCCCTGCGGGGCCGGAGCCTATCACGGCGACCTTATGCCCGTTGGAGGGCACGCGCGCCGCCTTCTCTTTGGCGTGTGCGTTATGATAATCGGCGACAAAACGCTCGAGGCGGCCGATGCCGACCGATTCGCAGCCCGCCTTGATGCCGCGGGTGCATTTCCCCTCGCACTGCGTCTCCTGCGGGCAGACGCGGCCGCAGACCGCGGGCAGGGAGCTGGACATCGCGATGACCTGATACGCGCCCTCGAAGTCCCCTTCCGCCACCTTGGAGATAAATTCGGGAATAGCGATGTTTACGGGGCAGCCGGCCACGCAGGGACGGGTCTTGCAGCCGAGGCAGCGTTTCGCCTCGTCCACCGCCATCTCCGCGGTATAGCCGAGCGCGACTTCCTCAAAATTTCCGTTGCGCACGTCGGGCACCTGGGAAGGCATGGGATTTTTCTTCGGATTCATATTGAACTTGGGCATGTCACTGTACCTCCTTGCGGAACAGATTGCACGTTTCCTCTCTCGCTTTCTTTTCGAAACCGGCATAGGTGCGGGAACGGCTCATCGCTTCGTCGAAATCGATCTCGTGGCCGTCGAAATCGGGGCCGTCCACGCAGGCGAATTTCATCTTTCCGCCCACGGTCAGGCGGCAGCAGCCGCACATCCCCGTCCCGTCGATCATGATGGGGTTCATGCTGGCGACCGTCTTGATGCCGTAGGGCTTGGTCGCCGCGCAGACGAATTTCATCATGATGAGCGGCCCGATCGTGATGACTTCGTCAAAGGTCTCCCCCTTTTGAAGAAGCTCGTTCAGGGGCACGCAGACGTTCCCCTGCCTGCCGTACGAGCCGTCGTCCGTCATCATGTAGAAATTCTTGCTCGCCGCCTTGAATTCGTCTTCGAGAATGACGAGATCTTTGGTGCGGAAGCCTATGATGGAAGTGACCTCGCAGCCGAGCGCCGCCAGCTCCTTGGCGACGGGCAGAGCGATGGCGCAGCCGACGCCGCCGCCGACCACGCACACCTTTTTCAGCCCTTCCACTTCGGTGGGCCTGCCCAAGGGGCCGACGAAATCGGCGATATACTCGCCCGCTTCCTTATGATTGAGCTTTTCCGTCGTGGCGCCCACGATCTGGAAAATGATGTCCACCGTCCCCTTCTCCCGATCGTAGTCGGCGACGGTCAGGGGAATGCGTTCCCCGTTCTCGTCCACGCGCAGTATGATAAACTGTCCGGGGCGGGCTTTTCTGGCGACGAACGGCGCGTCGATCACCATGCGGGTGACCGTCGGGTTCAGCGCTTCTTTGGCGATAATACGATACATCTCAACATCTCCTTGCACTTATTTTTTACCGATGACGCCGGGCAACTCCGTTCTCCGGCACCGTTATTTATTATACCATATTTTACGAAATTGTCAAGGACATAGCGGGGGAAATATCCACCTTCCCAAAAATTTACACATTTTTTGCGCTTTTTCTCCCCAAAACGTTTGCCTTTCCCCGCCCGAAAGAGTATAATGTTGTCCGATTGAAAAAAGTGTGAACAAAACGTGAAAGCGCGCGGGACTCTTCCCCGCCTTTCCGACCGATAAAAAGGAGCGAAAATCTTTATGTCGCCTTTTGAAATCCTGCTTCCGCTCGCCCTCATCCTGACCTTAACCAAGCTCATGGGGCTGGGCTCGCAGAAACTCGGGCTTCCCGCCGTCATCGGCATGCTGATCGCGGGGCTTCTGATAGGCCTTCTCGACTACATCCCCTCCGACGCCGTCCATTACCTCTTCTTCTCGGACGACATCCGGGAATGGCTGAGCGTCTTTGCCAAGATCGGCGTCGTGCTCATCATGTTCTCCACGGGGCTGAGCACCGACCTCAAACAGCTGAAAGAAGCGGGGCTGCCCTCCGTCGTCATCACTGCTTTCGGCGTCATCTTCCCCTTCGCGCTCGGCACCCTCGTCGCCTGGGCGTTCAGACAGGGAGACGGACTTTTGGGCCATTTCTTCTACGGCGCCATCCTCACCGCCACCTCCGTGTCCGTCACCGTCGCCGCGCTGAAAGAGCTCGGCAAACTCAATACCAAGGTGGGGACTTCCATCGTCGCCGCGGCGGTCATCGACGACGTCATCGGCATCGTCATCCTCTCCGTCCTGACCGGCTTTGCGCCCGAGACGGGGGACGCCTCCGCGCCCGCCCTGCTGCCCGATTGGTGGGTCAACGCCGAATGGTGGCTGGTCTGCATCAAAATCATCGCCTTTTTCGTCATCGCCGTGGGGCTGGGCATCGGCATCCGCAAGCTCTTCGACAAGATCGAGAGGAAATACCCGCACAACCGCCGGGTGCCCATTCTCGCCATCGCCGTCTGCTTCCTGTATGCCTATGCCGCGGAAGAGCTGTTCGGCGTGGCGGACATTACCGGCGCGTACGTCGCGGGGCTGGTTCTGGGCGGAACACTGCGCGAGACCCCCTATGTCGAAGACAAGACGGATATGCTCGGCTATATGTTCTTCTCCCCCATCTTCTTCGCCAACATCGGCATGGATCTCGACTTTTCCGGCTTCACCGGCTCGTTCGCCCTCTTCGGGCTGTGCTACGTCGTCGCCGCAATCGTCGGCAAGGTGGGCGGCTGCTCGCTGGCGGCAAGGCTGTGCCGCTATTCGGGCAAGGACAGCATCCGCGTCGGCTGCGGCATGATGGTGCGCGCGGAAGTCGTCCTCATCTGCACCGAAAAGGGCATTTCCAGCGGTCTCGTCTCCCCCGCCGTCTATCCCTTCGTCTTTATCATCATCATCCTGACTTCCGTCCTCGCACCCCTCCTTCTGAAACTTTCCTACCGGAAGGACGACGCCATGGGCAATACGCCCGTGGAACAGCAGGTATGACCGGCAAAGACATACAATTCCCATAAGCCAAAAAGGTCTGCCGCTGTTTGCGACAGACCTTCTTTTTTGCATCCGGCATCCGCCGATCGGCGTCGAAACGACAAGGCGCCTGATCGGACTAACGCTTGCGAAACGTTTCCGCCATCCATTCGTCCAAAATGCGTTCGGCTTTCCGATTACGATAATCGCAGAAATCCGCCCAATCCTCTCCTTCCCCTTCGTCATCCAGATCTATGAGCAACTTCCAGGCCGCCTCCCGCGCGTCCCCCGTTTTATGCAACAGTGAAAGATATCTTTTCCGATACAGATTTTTGTTTTCTTCTATAAAGCGCAGGGCCTCCTCTTTCAAATTCAAAAAAGGCAAAGCGCCGAGGGACTGCGTATCCTCCCCGATTTCGCCGCTCTCCGCGTCCCGATAGCACCTGTCGCCTTCGTCCCATACCCAAAATCTGCCGTCGGGCGAAAAGAACAGCTTGTCGCCGTCTGCGATTCGTTCGCATATTACCTTTTTTCTCCGTCTGTCCATATTCCTTGTCCCGATTCCGACGCGGTAAGCGCGGCGCTCCTTTTTCGGATAACCGTTTCGGACGATGCCGCCTCTCCGATCCTTTTACGATATCGTGACGACGTTATATAATTTATTCAAGCAGCATTTTTCCGTCCAGAAACCGTCGTCCGTCGTAATATCGACGATTTTCCTGCTCTCCGGGCGATACTTTTTTTGTTTTTGCAATTCCGTTTTCAGGCGCAGGCAGCGTCCCCGGCTTCTTTGCGGAGGAAAGACGTAGCTGTAATCCACATACTGCCCGTCCGCGTTCAGAACCGAATACTCATAACTTAACTCATAGACAAATTTCTGATTTTCGGCAAGTTCGACGAGAAATTCCTGAACGGACAATTCCCCTCCGTCTATTCCGTACTGTTTGCAGATCTGCATCGCCTTGTCCAACTCTTCCCGCGAGCTGAAATATCCCAAGACGTATAAATCTTCGACATTCTCCTTTTCCGCCTTGTCGTAATAGTAAAATTTTATTTTTTCCAAACGAAAAATTCTTTTGCAGATCATAGGTACACCCCGATTAAATCCATCTTGCATATAACTTTATATCATTCAGTAACGGATTTCCCTCATCGTCGTACTCCGCTGCCGGAAGAGCATCCCTGTCAAAATTCCACTCATTGATACACTCCGGCTCCTTATACCACCCGCCGAACGTATATCCTTCCCGCTTTGGCTCGTACGGCGTATTTTCTATTTTTCCGCCCGCTTCAAATCCCCGCGCAAAGAAATAACCCGCATTCGGCTCCCCTTCATAATTGAATAAATAGGAAACATTTAATTTTTTGAAACTTATTGTTACTATTTCCTCCCATTCGGTTACATATTCTATCTTTGTTTCCCGATCGCTCTCCCCGATAATTTTTATTTTCTCTTCTTCTTGCCACTTCTTCAACTCGTCTGAAAATATATCGTATAACGGTGCAGCAAGCAGGAAATCTCCTTCTACTATCAATAGCCAATTGATATAATATTCTAATGCTTTTTGAGCATAACTAACCGAAATGTGATTCAATACCAAATCGTATCCACTAAAGACATAATCATATTGTCCCTCCGTTCCCCCCCATTGATGAGTATAAGGAAGATAGGTTTCTTGTGCCACGCTTTCCAGATAATGCCAACTATAGCCGATAACAATTCCGTGATTAAACGATGTATATCTCACTTCTTTATCTCTATAATAAGC
>CALWAU010000087.1 GCA_944375795.1 uncultured Clostridia bacterium
CGGAGGGCGGGATTCAAATCGAATATTCCGAAAACAAACTCTATCGCTACGAGGTGAGCCTGGAAGGAGGCGTCCTCTCCCTCTCGGCAATCCCGACGAAATGGTATCAGAATCTCATAAACTTTTCCTCCGTCTCCGTTCCGCCCGTCACGCTCCGCCTGGACGAAACCGCCTACGAAGAAATTTTTTTGAAAACGGACAACGGCGACATTTCCTCCGCCCTTTCCCTTTCGGCGGAGACGCTCTCCGTATCCACGGACAACGGCAATATCGATTTCGCCGGGGCGGACGTTTCCGGCGACGCGCAATTTTCCTCCAACAACGGAAATATCCGTCTTTCCGGCATTTCCTGCACGGGAAAGCTCACGGCGGAATCGGACAACGGCGATATCGGGGCGAAGGATGTTTCCGCCTCGGAGGCAATATTCGGCTCGGCGCTGGGAAATATCCGTCCCGAGGCCCTGGACGTGGCCGTTTCCGCCCGCCTTTCCACCGAGCTCGGGGATATCCGCGGCTCTCTTTGCGGCGCCGTTTCCGACTATTCCGTCCGCGCAAGCACCGAACTCGGAAACTGCAATCTGACAAATTCCGAAGGCGGAGGAAAGACGCTTACCGTCACGACAGACCTCGGAGACATCGAAATTTCCTTCCTCGGCTGACGACAAAAAATTCCTGCCGGACACAATGTCCGGCAGATTTTTCATATATATCTTTTGCGGCTCCTGGCCGAAAGCCGGGGCTTTTCAGGCCTTGACGACGACGCGCACAAAGCTGTCTTTGAGAGATGATTTCCGATAGCCGTCCTCGTCGCGGCAGAGCCTGTATTCCGTATCTTCGGAAATGAATTTCAGCCAGACGAGTTTGCTCTCGTCGAGAGAGGCGAGATTTTTTGCCTTTGCGGCGTCCGCCGCCAACGGCATCACCTTGCCAGGACGCAGGAAAAACGCCACTTCGCCCGGCTCCACTTCCATGAAATGATCGCCCGCTTCCCAGATTTCCTCGGAGACGTCGGCGGCGCCGCGCATGCGGACGAGCTTCATGCGCTCGGGGAGATAGACATATCTGCCCTTGGCGTTCTGTTCGTACACGGGCGCGATCATCGCGCTGTCGCCGAACAGGAGCTGGTCCTCCACGCCGCGCGCGCGTTTGTCGGAGGGATAAGCAAACGAAAGCGGACGGAAAAGCATTCTGCCCTCCAGCGCGCAGGCGACATATTCGCTGTACAGATAGGGGAAAATCGCATAGCGGACGGAGAGGACGTCGGCAAACGCTTTACGGTTTTTGAAGCGGTAGCATTCCTGGTTGCGGGTGCCCAGCGTGGTGTGGTTGCGCATGAGGGGCGTGAACACCCCCAGCGCCAGCCAGCGCAGGAGCAAATCCTCCGTCGTGTTCTCGCCGAAGCCGCCCAGGTCTGCGCCGACGTACAAAAAGCCGCACATGTTCAGCGAAGGGAGCATTTTGAGATTGAGCAGGATGTGCGACCACCACGAACAATTGTCCCCCGTCCAGATACCGCCGTAACGGTGCATGCCGATATACGAGGAGCGGGAAAAGAGCAGAAACCTCTTGTCGGGTGCGTATTTTTCAAAATATTCCGCCGCCGAACGGGTCATATAATAGCCGTAGAGGTTGTGCACTTCGCCGTGGCAAACTCTGCCCACAGCCGTGTCGTGATAGAAGGCGTTGTAGTCCTCGTCGCTGTTTTTCAGCCCGCCGATGAGCCCCGAAAGCTTCCAGAATCCGCCGATATCGCCGATGTTTTTGCCCTTGTATTCGCCCGTCTTTTCAATCGCCGTTTCGAGGCGCTTTTTTCCGTAAAAGAGCGCGGGCTCGTTCATGTCGTTCCAAAAGCCCTCTATGCCCATATCCAGCAGAAATTTATAGCCGGAGCCGAACCATTCCCGCGCGTCCGCGTTCAGCACGTCGGGCAGCACGGAATCCCCCGGCCATACCCCGACGACGTAGGGAATCCCCTCCGCGTCCTTGCAGAAATATCCCTTCTCCACGCCCTCCTCATAGACGGGATATCCATCTTCTACCTTCACCGCCGCATCCACGATGGGCACGAGATGAATCCCCCGCGCCGCCATCTCCGCGTTCAGCCCCTTCAGATCGGGATAGCGGGAGAGATCCACCGTGAAGTCTTTATACCGCTCCATGTAATCGATATCGAGATAGACGGCGTCGAGCGGCAGCTCCGCCTCCGCGTATCCGTCCGCCACCTCGCAGATATCCCCCTCCGAAGCGTATCCCCAGCGGGACTGCGCATAACCGAACCCCCATTTGGGCGGAATGTAGCTTTGTCCGATCAGCGCGCGAAACTGCCGCACGATGTCCTCTACGGGAAAAAGGACGGGGGCAGGGGTGCGATCACTTTGATTTTCTGCCGTTTCCCGGGCGCCGTCCGGCCGGATGATGTACAAATCGAAATCCTCGTACGCCGTCACCGTCAGCTCCTCCGGGTCGGTATAGCCGACGTCGAAGGTCATCCGCCCCGCGCAGTCGAAAAAGGCGCCGAACGGTTTTTCGCCGCACACGACGAAGAAATTATGCGAGCCGTACATCGCGGGGATACCCTCGGTGTGAATGGGGTCATCGGTGTTCCAGCTGCGGTAAATCCAGCCCCGTTTGTTGATGCCGCGGGGCTGCTCGCCCAATCCGTAAACGATGTCCTCCGCCGAAAGATGCAGGCCGAGCCGCCTTTCGCCCTCCTCGGGCTCCGCGGCGCAAAAAGGGGCGGGGCTGCCCTGCGCACAGGGCAAATCGACGACGGTCGCCTCCGTGGGAAAGGGGGAACCGAAACGATACTTTGCAATCACTTTGTTTCTCCTTGCGTCAATAAATTTTCGCTTTTATTATATCATGTTTTTTACCGCCCGTCTCCGCGTTTTTTACTCTTTTACTCATAAATCTTCATATTTTTCGGGCATCGGCGAACAACGCCCTCTCTCGCAGAGAGAAGCCGCTTTTCCCGAGGCCCCCTTGCGCAAAAGGAACTGTCATGCGCAGCGTGACTGAGGGATTGTTTGCACCTATCGCGTTTCGCTCAATAGAACAGAGCAGCCCGAGGGATTGTCCTGCGGCTATCGCCGCATTGACCGCAAAGCGGTGGAGACGCAAACCTTTGGTTTGCTTTTGCGGGGGGTCTTCTGCGGGCTCCGCCCTGCACCCGCAAGGGACATCGTCCCTTGACCCTTTTCCAAGGCTCCTTTGCGCAAAGGAAAGAGGGATTTTATACAGCGGGAGCCCGGAAAACATCCGGGCTCCCGCAGACAAAAGGATTATTCCGCTTCGGGATAGGGCAAAAACACCGCGCGCTCCCGCGGCGAAGTATTGGGCATATGCAGAGAAATGCGCCGTACGCCCGAAAAATCGCGAAAGAGCATCGCGTGGCCGCCGTCGAAATCGAAGCGGCTGCCCTTTTGCCGCCATTTGCCCAAAAGGCTGTCCGCCTCCGCTTCCAATACCGCGTATTTGCCGCCGGAGACAAAGCTCGACCAAATCATTTTCAGCCGACCTCCCTCCCGGAACAAAAACGGACCGTCCGTCACCATACAGCGTTTGCCCGGATGTCCGTCCAGGGGGCGCACCGCCGGATTGTCGCCCGCGCGGAAGAGAAGGACGGGCGCGCCCGCGGGGGTCAGCTCCTCCGAAAGGGGCAGCGCGCAGATCTCCCCGTTCTCGACCTGCAGCCATTCATGGCAAAACACGAGATAGGGCTTGCCGTCCTCCGCCCAGAGGGTGCCGTCCAGGCATTCCCAGCCGGCGGGCGTCGCGGGGCCGTCCGTAAACGGGGCAAACGGGCCCAGCGGGGAATCGGAACGCAGAATCTGCGTGCCCCGGCGCCTGCCCGGCGCGATGAAGCTGCCGAACAGATAGTATTTCCCCCGCCAGACGTGCACTTCGGGCGCCCAATAGTCGCGGTCCGCCCAAAAGCCCGACGCCTTGCCGTCAAAGACGACGAAGGGGCCTTCAAAATGCTCGAGATCGCGCGAGGTATAGGCGGAAAAAGACGCGCCCGCCGCAATTCCTTCGCCCAGCGCCGTCGTGCCGTATAAGTAATAAATTCCCTTTTCCGCGTCCGGCAGAACAAACGGGTCGCGGATGCGGATATCCTCTCTTTTCAACATGGCCGAATCATGACCTCCCGTAAAAATGCGTCCGGAATTCCCGGACCGAAAAAAAGGCGGAATACGGCAAATTTCCGCATTCCGCCCGTCGCGCGGCAGAAATTACTCCGCGCAGTTCCTTTTGAGAGTTTCGAGATTTTCGCGGATTTCCTTGGGAAGCTTATCGCCGAAATTGTCGTCGTAATACTTCTCGATTTCCTCCGCTTCCGCCGCCCAGCGCGCCTTGTCGACGTAGAGCAGCTTGTCGAGGGTCTCTTCGGTCACGTCCGTGCCCTTGATGTTGATGTCCTTGGCATAGGGCACGTAGCCGATCGCCGTCTCCTGCGCGTCCACCTTGCCCTCGCAGCGGTCGAGAATCCAGTCGAGCACCCGCATGTTGTCGCCGAAGCCCGGCCACATAAAGTCGCCCTTCTCGTCCTGACGGAACCAGTTGACGTTGAAAATCTTGGGCTGTTTGTCCGCGGGGACCTTCTTGCCCATGTCGATCCAGTGCTGGAAATACTGGTCGACCGAATATCCCATGAAAGGCTTCATCGCCATCGGGTCGTGACGGAGCACGCCGACCGCACCCGTCGCCGCGGCGGTCGTCTCCGAGGACATGATCGTGCCCACGAAAGTGCCGTGGTTCCAATCGCGGGACTGATACACGAGCGGGGTGGTCGTCGCACGTCTGCCGCCGAAGATGATGGCGGACAGGGGCACGCCCTGCTTGGAGTTGAACTCGGGCGAGATGCAGGGGCAATTTTCCGCGGGCGCCGTGAAACGGGAATTGGGGTGCGCCGCGGGGTGCTTGCCGTCCGCGTTCGTCTCGGGCGTCCAGGGATTCCCCTTCCAATCAATGAGGTGAGCGGGCGCTTCCTTGGTCAGCTTCTCCCACCACACGGTATTGTTTTCGGGGTTGTAAGCGACGTTGGTGAAGATGGTGCCCTTCTTAGTCGCCGCCAGCGCGTTGGGGTTGGAATGCTCGTTGGTGCCGGGCGCGACGCCGAAGAACCCGTTTTCGGGGTTGGCCGCCCAAAGCCGTCCGTCCTCGCCCACGCGGATCCAGGCGATGTCGTCGCCGACCGTCTGAATCTCATAGCCCGCATCGAGATATTCCTTGGGCGGAATGAGCATGGCGAGATTGGTCTTGCCGCAGGCGGAAGGGAAAGCCGCCGCCACGTATTTGATTTCCTTATCCTGAGGGCGCTTGCAGCCGAGAATGAGCATGTGCTCCGCCATCCAGCCCTCTTTCTTGCCGAGATAGGTGGCAATGCGCAGCGCGAAGCACTTCTTGCCCAGAAGCACGTTGCCGCCGTAAGCGGAATTGACGGAAATGATCGTATCGTCCTCGGGGAAATGCAGGATATACCGCTTCTCGGGGTCGACGTCGCACTTGCAGTGGAATCCCTTGACGAAATCGCCGTTCTCACCCAGCTCGTCCAGGCACATCTTGCCGACGCGGGTCATGATTTCCATATTCAGAACGACATAAATGGAATCGGTCACCTCGATGCCGATGCGGGAGAAGGGAGACCCCACCACGCCCATCGAATAGGGAATGACGTACATCGTGCGCCCCTTCATCTTGCCGCGGGCGATGTCCGCCGCCATCTTATACGCCTTTTCGGGATCCATCCACTTGACGATGGAATGAGGCATCGCGTCCTCTTCCTTTCTGCTGCAGATAAACGTCCTGTCCTCGACGCGGGCGACGTCGTTCTCCGCGGTCCTGTGCAGATAGCAGTCGGGCAGAAGCTCCTCATTGAGCTTGATCATCTCGCCCGTCGCCACCGCTTCCGCGCGGAGGGCGTCCCGCTGCTCGACGCTGCCGTCGATCCAGACGATTTTGTCCGGGCACGCGAGCGCCGCGCTGTCCTCGACAAACTTCAACACCTTCTTGTTGTTGGTCATGTTGGTCATATCGGTATGATCTCCTTATAAAGTTTACTTGACAAATTCCGGCGGCTTCCTGCGGCTATGCACCGCCTCTGCGGCATGCATTGGAAGCCCGTTCGCTCTTCCGGACGGCTTTCCCGCCCTTCCGGTTGCGCTCGGAAGCCCTTTTTATACCGATTATAATTATAGCACAAAATTTCCCGTTTGTAAATCGTTTGAAGGAGAAATTTGCGTGAAATCGGCGAACCCCGCGTACGCGCCCGAAAAAAATTTTGCCGAAAAGCAAAAAAAGTTGGCAGTGAACGCTTGTAATTCGGAAAATGTGTGGTAAACTATTTGCACCCGGAAAAGGAGGGAGAATATGGACAAGTACATAGACAACAAGCTGGCGGAGGAAATGGACCTCATCGTGCTGACGACGGACAGGCTGCGCGCGAAGGGGCTGCCGGCGGGCAGCGTGGGGACGCTGATCGACTCGTACACCTGTCACGAAAAGCCGCTGTACGGCGATTTTGCCGTCGGGGGCAGGCATCTGGAAACAGCGCTGGGCCTGCGCGACTTTCGGGTGCTCGATCCCCGCGCTTCGCGGGACGCCGCGGTGATTGCCGATTTCCTGCGCCGACGCAACCTGCGGGCGATATAACATGGATAAATTATCAAATCAAGAGCAACACATAGAGAGCTTTAGTTCAAACAAATCTTGCGGTGTTTGGTAATGTAAAACTTTCTTGGGCCTGGCATTGATCAACACCAGGCTCTTTTGAGTGTGGAGGGACTCATCCGTGAAAGGTTTCTGCCTTTGGGTTAAACTCCCGGAGTAATCCGTTCGGGTTTTCATTCGTTCCTTTCTGCTATGCACAATACAGATCCGCAAAATACATATCACAGTGCAGGGCTTTCTCTATCTCCCTCCAACAGGCAACCTCGCTGCCTCGCAGGTATTCGTCTTTACCGCTTCTTCGGGAAATCTGGAAAGTGCGTCTATAATGGCTTTGGCCATCGTTTCCCCTCTTTCTGTCTGAGATTTTAATTGCGATATAATATCTCTTCTTTCTCTCCGCAAGTGTTGCAAAACACGCTTTGCTTTTCCCTTGCCCCGATACCACCGTGTCCGCTTCCCAATGCCCGAATTCTTTACGATTATACACGCTCTTATCCCGTTGGCGGATGCTTTTCCCCGTCGTGAATCTGCCGCCGTTCCCTAGCTTCATCCCGCACGGCGTATTCGCTATCTGTTCCGGCGACCATGTTTGGGATAACTTTTCATCTATGTAATCCAATACCTCTTGTTTCCAGAACATCCCGCGGTGGCGGTAACTGTTGCGCAGGTTGCTTTTCTTTTGTGCCGTATGCGGATAGTATCCCGGTATATCCCTGAAAAAGGTACATTTTCGCTTCAGTTCTCTTGATACAGAACTCACGTTTCTGCCCAAAAGCCTGGCGATTTCCCGATAACTTTTTCCTTTGATGCAGTATTCCCGTAGACAACAGCGTTCTTCTATGGTAAAATGGTGGTAGTTCATACAAGTCTCCTTTGTAGTAAATTTTGTTTCGCCACTCTTATTTTACCACAGATTCATATGAACTCCTTTTTTATCCCCTTCTGTTGTTCTTAATAGTATAATTCACCACCTGTCCCGAAAAAGGGAGCCGGACAGACTGAGGGATTATCTTGCGGCTATCGCCGTCTGACCGCTTTCGCGGTAAGTGCGCAAACCTGCGGTTTGCTTTTATGGGGACCTTTTGCGGGCTCCGCCCTGCACCCGCAAGGGACATTTGTCCCCCGCCCTCTTTTTTCCGACGCGCGGCAGCGCGCGATACTTTCCTTTCGGAAAGCAGCTTTCCGAAAAGTGCGTACTTGACAAATTTCCGGTTTGTGCTATA
>CALWAU010000088.1 GCA_944375795.1 uncultured Clostridia bacterium
CACCATGCTGTACGTACAGTCGTAAAGCTTTTTGAGCGCTTCCTCTTTTCCGCTTTGTATCTTACGAATATATCGATTCACCTTCCGGGCGAACAACCCCATCTCTTTCTTTCTCCTCTGTATTTCATTGCCGAGCAATTGTTTTTTGTTGGTTGTGTGACAACCAACAAACCCCATGGGGTTTGTTTCGCTTTTATTATACAATACTTTCCTTTTTCTGTCAACAACTTTTTATATAATTTTTATAACTTTTGAAAAATTTTTGTAAAAGCCTTCTTTACGATGACACGATATTATTTTTCATCTGGAATACTACAAGGCCATGAAAAACGATAGTTTTTCATGGCCTTTTTTCATGGACAGGATTTTTATCCGCCAAACTTTGGTTGAGGCAACGGGACTTGAACCCACGACCTCTTGGTCCCTAACCAAGCGCGCTACCAAACTGCGCTATGCCTCAGTACAGGCCCTTCCGCAAAACTTTTTCGGAAGAGCATAACCTATTATACTTACACGAACGATTTTAGTCAAGCATTTTTCGGGGGCTTTTGAGATTTTTTTCGATTTTTTCCGAAAGCAGCGCGAAAGATCGACGGGACGAGGGGGAAACCGGAAAATCAGAGGATTCCCAACTTCGTCCCCGCCGCCGCCAGCACTTTTCCCAAAAATACAAAAAGCGGAAATACCATGAAAAACAGCACGACCGCCAGCGCGAGCGACACGCCCGCCCAGGCGATTACAGAAGAAGCCTTCTGCATGAACTTCGTCTTTTTCACGACGAGCGCCACGGCCAAAAGCCCCACTGCCGCCCCCGCGAGCCCTGCGGCCGCGTACCGCACATACGGCGACAAATAGGTGAAACGAACAACATTCTCCCCCTCGTCGAGCGCGACGAGCAGAAAATGCAAATCGTTGTCGATAAGCTCCGCTTCCCTGCCGTTGACGGTGACGGTATAGCCTTTGGAGGCGACGAAATTGAGGAAGAGGTATTCTCCCGCCCCGGCGGTCACCGTGGCGGTAATCTCCCCGGCGCCGACCTCCACTTCCGCCGCGCGCCCCCACAGGTCCTCGGACAAACTCCTGACCATATTGACGGTCACCGAGCTGCCGCTCTGCGTACCCCCCAAAAATTCGTACAGCGCCCGTTGATTCTGCGCGCGGTTGGCGCTTATATTTTCGGCGGGGAAACGAAATTCTCCCGACGAAACTGTGTATCCGCTCGGGAACACGATGGTATTCTCGAACATCGCAAACGCGCCGGCCGACATCTGCACCTCTCCTCCGTCCTCATCCGTGACCGTGACGGGCTCGGTATAAGAAAGGGCGTTCACCTGGCTCCACCTGCCGTCGGAATCCTCCGAGGAGGTAAAGAAATATTTATAGCCCAGAAAGGCGTCTCCGAAGGCGTTGCCGCCCGCGCTCTTCATGCTGTTTCTGCCGTTGCCCGAATATCCGAACAGCGCACAGATCTCAAAATTGTCCCCGTCGATGACGGAGGAAAAGACGCTGAACGAATTGGAATTTCCCGTAAAGGGCGCGTTTGCCGTCAATTTATCCTCGTAATCCTTGACGCGGAAATATCCCTCCTCGCGCTCGTTGAGCTGCGCCACCATCGTCTGATAATGGTTGAAGTTGTAATGGGTGGCCCGATTGCCGATCACGAGTTGTTCGTTGTAAAAGAGAACCTGCACGCCAACGACGGCGATGAGCATGACGGACATGAGGCGCACGCTGATCTCCTTGTTGCGGACCATGAGCACGCCGAGCACGACCGCAAACCCCACGATGAAGAAAAGCACGGCGATCACCTGCATGCCGCCCAGAGAATGCGCATACGACGACGAAAAGCCGTGCAGATCGTCGAGGGTAGACTGGTCGGAAATAAAGCTGTCCCAGATGTTCAGATAGAGATCGCTGGAAACGAATACCGCGATGATGACGGCCGCCGCCAGACAGACGACCGCATAAAATACCGCGGAGCCCTCCCGTCCCTTCGCCTTGAGCTCGGCGCCGTCGAAGGCCCTTTCCGGCATAAACCTGCATTCCCCGATGGCGAGGCAGGCTCCGCCGAGAAAATACAGCGCGTTGAGAAAGCCGAAACGCAGCGCGTAAGACATATACGAGCCCATATTCATCAACAGCATCGCCTCGTC
Organism: uncultured Clostridia bacterium; assembly: GCA_944375795.1. Lineage (GTDB taxonomy): Bacteria > Bacillota > Clostridia > Christensenellales > Borkfalkiaceae > Scatosoma. The sequence goes on from CALWAU010000088.1 coordinate 2,154, forward strand.
CACGCAGGCGGGCAAAAGCGTCATGATCCCCGCGACGAGCATAAATCTGGACAGCGGCGTTTTCAGCCGGGAGCGGACGAGCCAGACGATCGTGAGCACGAAAAACGCGGAATCGCTGAAAATATAGCTGAACTTCCGGTACCAGGCCGTGCCCGCCCGATCGAAAAAGCCCGAAACGTCAAAGGCGCCGTTTTCACCGTCCCCGAAGCCGTACCAGAATTCGTCGAACAGCCCGCCCCCTCTGCCGCTGCGCAGATACGCCATGAGCGCAGGGAACAAAATGGGCAAGGCAATGAGTATCGCCACAACAAATGAGAGGCACAGGTATGCGATGAACGAGTTTCTTTTTCCCCTTTCGACGCAGAGGAAGGCATAGGCGATCAAAACGGGAAAGGCGACGAACATCGAAAAACAGGCGATGGAAAAGCAGGTATAGATGCAGCACGCCATCAATATCGAGAAGGCAAGAAACTTTCCGGTGCGGACGAAGCGGACGAACGCCGTGGCGCAAAAGGGCATATAGATGAGAAAATCGATCCAATTGACGTAGGTGCTTGCGACAAAGACATATCCGCAATAGGCGTACACCACGCCGACCGCGGCGCCGACATATACGGGGATATCCCGGAACAGCTTCCGCACGAACCACGCCCCCGCAAAGGCGATCGCGGCGAGCTTGAGGGCCATGACGATGCCGCAGGCGTTATAGACGCTGCCGTCCCCGAACAACAGGTAGAGAAAACTGAACGGACTGACAAAGAAATAGGCAAACGTCCCGAATACGTCCGCGCCGCCCGCGATCGCGTACGAATAGAACAGCGAGGATTTTCCGTCCAGGACGTCGAAGAGATGCTCGATAAACGGGCAAATCTGCGCCGAGAGGTCATAGCTCGCCACGACATAATTGGGCCCGAAAGGATATACCTCGGACACGGCGAGCTGAAAAAAATAAATGAGGAAGGCAATCAGGGGCGCAAAGAGCAAATCCCCGCGCTCCCTGCAAAAGTTCAGCGCGCGCGATTTCAGGGGGATTTTTTCCGTCCGCTCTTTCGATGCGCTCTCCCCTGCCCCCTCCGAATTTTCTTTCGGAGCTTCCTCCCGGGCCTTTGTCCCGAAATCGGTCTCGGAAATGGCTTCCGGCCTTTCGGGCGCTTTCGTTTCCGTCGTCATTCTTTCCATATTCTTATTTTACCATTTTTCTCCGGAATAGTCAATTCCGCAGCCTTTTTTCTTACAAAGATTAAGTAGAAATTTCCGCGGGCCCGGTTGCAAAGAACCCGAAAAAAGGAAGCGCGGGGAACAAAACTCCCCGCGTTTCCCTGCATTTTCCGAATAGTCCGAAGGCGGAAGAAAATCCCGTTCGGGCTCAGGCCGCAGCTTTTTCCCTGCGCCCCGCCTTTTGCGCGCGCTCTTTCCCCTCATAGCGGGAATTTACCCGCATCGCATTGAGAATTGCCAGCACCGCGACGCCCACGTCCCCGAACACGGCAAACCACATATTGGTGATACCGAGCGCCGAAAGAAGGAGAATGACGGCCTTGACGGCAATGGAGAATACGATATTCTGGAATACGATGGCCATCGTCTTTTTCGCGATGCGCTTTGCGAGGGGGATCCCCCGCAAATCGTCTTTCATCAGGACGATATCGGAGGCCTCTATCGCCGCATCGCTGCCCACGCCGCCCATCGCGATGCCGACGTCCGAGCGCATCAGCACGGGCGCGTCGTTGATGCCGTCCCCGACGAAGCACAAAACGTCCTTTTGCCTCTTTTCCGAAAGCAGTTTTTCCACTTCCTCCACCTTATTCTGAGGAAGGAGGGAGGCCTTATAGCCCGTGAGCCCTATCTCCTTGGCGACGCTCTCCGCAATCGCCTCGTTGTCCCCCGTCAGCATCACCGTCCGGCAGCCCATTCCGTTCAGGGCCCCGACGACCTCCTTCGCCTCCGGCTTCACCTCGTCCGAAATCAGGAGGGACCCGACAAACTTTCCGTTGCGGGCGACGTAGACGACGGTGCCCGTGCCCCTTTCCTCCGCGTAAGAAATGCCCTTCTGCTTCATCAGTTTTTCGTTGCCGCAGCAGATGATCTCCTCTCCGCGCGTCGCCACGACGCCCGCGCCCGCGACGTTCGTGAGCGTATAGCCGCCCTCGATCTCCTTGCCGTATCGCGCGACGACGGACTTTGCGATGGGGTGCCCGGAATCCCGTTCGACGATCGCCGCGAGGCGGAGGATCTCCTCCGCGTTTTCCTCGGGAGAAATTCGGCTCACGGCAAAATTTCCTTTGGTCAGCGTCCCCGTTTTATCGAACACGAAGGTGTTCGCCTGATTGAACTTTTCCAGATAATTGGAGCCCTTGACGAGAATGCCGTACCTCGACGCCGCGCCGATGCCCGCGAAAAAGGAAAGCGGAATGGAAATGACGAGCGCGCAGGGATAGGAAACGTCCAGAAAGCTGAGCGCGCGAGAGACCCAGGTGGACCACTCGGAGGTAATCAACCCCGGCACCACGGCCAACAGCACCGCCACGATGACGACGACGGGCGTATAATATTTGGCAAATTTCGTGATGAAATTTTCCGCCTTGGATTTCTGTTCGGCGGCATTTTCCACGAGCTCGAGAATTTTGGACACCGTCGAATCGTAAAACGCCTTGTTCACGCGCACCTCGAGCTGAGAGGTGAGATTGACGCTGCCGCTGACGATCTCGTCCCCCGCCGCGACTTCGCGGGGAAGGGATTCCCCCGTGAGCGCCTTGGTGTCCAGCGCGGAAGCGCCCTTTACGACGGTGCCGTCGAGCGGCACCTTTTCGCCCGGATTGACGACGATGATATCGCCGATTTCCGCCTCGGAGGGGTCGATACGCTCCACCGAATCCCCCCGCTTCACGTTGGCGTAATCGGGCCGGATATCCATGAGACCGGAAATGGACTTGCGGGATTTTCCCGTGGCATAGCTTTGGAAAAATTCGCCGACCTGGTAAAAGAGCAGCACGGCGCAGGCCTCGTCAAAGCCCTCTATCTCCCGTCCCGTCGCGCCCCAATAGATGGCGAGCGCGAACGCGCCCAGCGTCGCAAGGCACATCAAAAAGTTTTCATCGAATACCTGCCCATGGGCAATGTTGCGGACGGCCCGCCAAAGGACGTCGTAGCCGATGAGGAGATACACGACGAGATAGAGGGCGAAGGGGAATACCCAGGCCGCCTTTCCGCCGAACACCTTTCCCAGCCCGACGACCTTGTCGGAGATGAATATCGCGGCAAACAGAACGAGCGCGACGACGATGCGCGTCAGCATTTTCTTTTCCTTTCTGCTCAAAGAGGATTTCATGCCCCACCCCCGCGAGACCGCTCAGAGAATGACCCTGCAGTCGGGTTCCACCTTCCTGCACACCCTGACAACTTCCCGCATGATTTCCTCCATGCGGCTTTCGTCCGCCTCGATGGACAGGCGCTGCGCCATAAAGCTGATGTTCACCGAATCCACGCCATCGATCTTCGCGATGGCGCGCTCCATTTTCGCCGCGCAGTTTGCACAGTCCAGATCTTCCAGCTTGCAGACCTTTTTCATGATAAAACCTCCGTTTTTGCCCGCTTTCCGCGGAGCATTTCTTTATTGAATGTTTTGTCCGTTGAACAAATATTCAAATATCGCTTCCGAAAAAACAGGGCGGCGCCCCGTTTTTCATTTATCCTCGTTGACGTGGGTGAGGCCGTATTCCATGATTTTGGTGACGTGGTCGTCGTCCAGCGAATACTTTACCTCTTTCCCCTCCTTCGTTCCTTTCACGAGCTTGGCGCTCCGCAGAACGCGCAGCTGATGGGACACGGCGGAAACGCTCATGCCGAGGATCTCGGCAATTTCGCCCACATACAAATCGCAGATCTGCAGACAGCCGAGGATTTTTGCCCGCGTGGGGTCGCCGAACATCTTGAACAGCTCGGCCAACTCGTAAATGGTCTCCTCCGTCGGCAGCATTCCGCGTATGGCTTGGATGCGGCCCGCTTTTTCCTTCTTTTCCGCCATGGTCCCCTCTCGACATTTGAACGTTTCTTCAACTGTTCAATGATAGTATATGCTTTTCAACGGCATTTGTCAACTGTTTTTCGCAAAAAATTTCAAAAATTTTTTCGGGCGGCCGCCGCCCGGGTCCCGACGCTCGCCGAACCCGGACGGCGACAAATCAATTTTCCGCAGAACGCACCGCCGCCAGGCGCGCCGCGCCGCACAGACCCGCATCGTTGCCGAGGCTGGCTTTGCACAGGTCGAAAGGCGCGTACTCCGTCCCGCCGAACAGCCGTTTGTCCACCTCTTTTTTCAGGGGAAGGAGCAGCGTATCCCCCTCGGCGCAAACGCCGCCGCCCAACAGAATCGCCTCCGGGCGGAACTCGTTGAGGAGATTGCAGATACCTTCCGCGAGGCAGCGGATATAGTCCTTGACGACCTTTTTCGCCGCGCGGTCGCCCGCGCGCAAACCGTCGAACGCCGTCTTGCCGTCCACGTTGTCAAGGCTTCCGGCAATCGCCCACATCTTGCTCTGCGGGTCTTTTTCCATCGCCCGTTTCGTCTGACGGATGAGCGCCGTCGCGGAAGCATAAGCCTCGAAGCAGCCCCGCCTGCCGCAGGTGCATTTTTCGCCCCCGAAGCGGATGACGCTGTGCCCGATCTCCGCGCCGGCCGACTTGTTTCCCTCAAACAGCTTGCCGTCGATGATGATGCCCCCGCCGACGCCCGTCCCGAGCGTTACGAGAATGAGGGAGGAATATTTGCTGCCCGCCCCGCAGAAATGCTCGCCGAGAGCCGCCGCGTTGGCGTCGTTGGTGATGTAGGCGGGAAGCCCCAGCCGCGCGGAGACCTCGCCGCAGAGGGGAACATTTTTCCAGGCGATGTTGTTGCTGTAAACGATGACGCCGTTTTTGCTGTCGATCGTGCCCGGAGAACCGATCCCCACCGCTTCCAGCCCGACGCCCGCCTCGGCGGCCAGCCTTTGGACGAGCGCCGCCATGTCCGCGGCGATCTCCCGATAATCGCGCTCCTTCCCCGTCGGAATCTTATCCTTGACGAGAATTTTCCCGTCCTCGGTGACGATCCCGCACTTGATGAAAGTACCGCCCAAATCGATGCCCGCATAGCAGGCGGTGCGGTTTTCGCAGGTGAGCAGCACTTTCGCCTCCCCGCCCAGCGTATATCTTTCGCCGCAATCGATAAAGAAGCTGTCCCCCGCGGAAAACGGCTCGCCGTTTATCATGCCTTCGCCTTCCAGAATATTGACCGCCGTAAAGGAGCGCGCGTTTCTCTCCGAAAATTTGCCGCTCAGCTTCAATTCCCGGCAGCGGAAATATTTGCATTGGGTCAGAAGGCGGATCTCCCCGCCCGGAACGGCCTTGGGCAGACCCGTGCCCGTCTCGTCGCGGAAGGCGCGGAAATTGATGACGTCCACGGCCTTTTCCACGTGCAGGGGACGGAGTTTTCCGTCCGCGCCGCGGCGGTTGTAATCGTATACCCGATAAGTGACGTTGCTGCTCTGCTGCACCTCGCAGATGACGCAGCCCGCCCCTATCGCGTGCACGGTGCCCGCCTTGATGAGATAGCAGTCCCCCGCATGCACGGGAATGAAATTGAGAAGTTCCTCCACCGTGCCGTCCGCGACCTTCGCGAGAAACTCCTCCTTCGTCGTATCCCTCCGAAACCCGCAGTAAATGCCCGCGCCTTCGTCCGCGGAGAGGATATACCACATTTCCGTCTTGCCGTTGTCTTGCTCCACCCTCCGGGCGTACTCGTCGTCCGGATGCACCTGCACGGACAGATTCTGCGCCGCGTCGATGTATTTGACGAGCACGGGCAGCGCCGAACCCTCCCCGTCCACCGCGCGGGGATTGGCCGCGAGATAGTCCGCCAGCGTCCCCTCTCCCGCCCGGCAGGGCCCGTCGGGATGCACGGAGACCTCCCAGCTTTCGCTGATCTTTTTTCCGCCGTTGTCGCGGCCGAACATGCCCTTGAGCTTATATCCGCCCCACAGATAGTCCTTGAGTACGGGAGTGAGTTTTTTCATGATATACCGTCCTTCCGGCGCCGTCCGCCGTCTGAAAAATTTGCGGGATTCCGAAAAATCCGCCCATCCGTTCCGCCCCTTTCGTTCGTCTCAACCCTGCCCGGCGCAAATCCCTTCGCCGAGCCGCCTCTCATTCGTCCGCGAAAACCGGCTTTTTTTGCAGCGCCCCGCCTTCGAGCAGCAGGACGAAGCAGCCGCCCTGCACGCTGCGCGCGCGGAAATGGTGAAATTCTCCCGATTCCGACTCGAACCAGTCGCTGAAAGGGACGCGGTCGGGGCTCCTCCGCAAAAAGGCGGCCACCGCCCCGATCAGCTTCTTTTTTTTGTCCATATCGTCGGTGAGCGCCGCCGTCCACAGCAGCCAATCGCTCTTGGTGTACCCCTTCCGATTGTCGAGAGGCGTCCCGAACGCGTTGCATTTGCCGAGATAATAATCGACCTCCCGTTCGAGCAGGGACTGCGGAAACAATCCGAGGCCGAGCAGCTTGTCGAAAGCCAGGTTGTATTTGAGGCTGAAAGTTTCCCCGTCCGAGTCCCAGGTGAGGGGAAGATGCCCGTATTTCTCCCCGAAGGCCGTAATTTCCGCGGCGAACAGCTCGGCGATGCCCCTGTACTTCTTTCCTTCTTCCCCGTCGCCCGCCGCCGCGGCCAGCTCCGCATAGGCGGCGACGCCCACCGTCGCCTTAATCGCGAGATTCACGTTGTTTTTGAGATGCCCGGCGAAATCGTCCGTGCACAGCTGATTTTCCGGTTTCAGGCCGTGTTCGGCGAGATACTTCGCCCATTTCTCCGCAAGGCCGCGCTCCGACTCGAAAAAGCGAATATCCCCGTCCGCGCGGTAGCAGGCGAGAAACATCACCAGCATATTCGCGCTCTCCTCCACCGGCATCTGCATGTCGGGGTCGTAAGCCTCAAACTCGGGCGGCAGAAGCCGGACGGGAAAATGCGTTTCGGGGTACCATGTCTTGGCGTAATCGCCGTGGAAGCGGGAGGGCGAAACGCTGAGCCCGTACACCTGGCCGCAGCAGGCGGGATAGGTCCCCACGTCGTGCGGCGCGAAATCGTAGGGCCAGACGGGCATTTTCGCAAATTTAAGAATGGGCCGCATCATTCCCTTCAGAAGTTCGGTGTTGGCGAGCAGATAGAGGGGCATGGAGGGATAGCTGAGGTCCACGGTGCCGATGCAGCCGTTGGAACCGCACTCCTTGGAAAGAAAGAGCACATTCCCCTCCCGATCCCGCACCAGCTTATGCGCCGCGACGCTCTGGCGGAGGGACGCGACGAGAATATCGTAGTAATCCTCCCCGTACGCCGCCGCGCGGCGCCTGAGTTCCGCGTCCTCCGCGTCCAGCTTTTCGTCCGTCTCTTTGCGGTGTGCATGGATATATTCGAGCGCCTCGACGATGGTATTCCGCGCGAGATATCCCCCTTTCAGCCACTCCCCGAAATAATCCACCGACACCAGGTCGTCGTATCCGAGCATCACCGCGCCCTCGCGGGAAAAATTGACGCTGCCGAGATATCTCTCCTCCCCCTCGCAGGAAAAACCGCCCCTGCCGCCCGAAAGATAGGCGGAAAGGGAACGCTCGTCGAGAAAATACGCGCGCTCGCCCGAGAGATAGTAGTACCCCCAATCGGCCCCGATGAGGTCGTCGTTGTTGGAAAACGGAAGCTGTCGCTTCAACCCCAGAAAGGCGCACTCGAAACCCCGCAGAGGAAACGCGCCGCCGCGCACCTCCCGATTTGTGTTTTCCGCGATGTCGTTATAGGCGATCCGACGGTTGACGAACAGGGAAATTTCCGCGTCCGCCCCCTCCGCCGAATACTCCATATAGCAGACGGGAAGAGAGAGCAATTCGGGGTCGGACGGGGGCAGGGGAGAGACGAAACGCACATTCAGGATGGTTTCTCCCGCCCTGAAACGATAATCCGTCGTATATGCGGTAACCGAAAGGGAAAGCTGCTCCGCCGCCTTCACGCCACAGGGAGCAAACGCCTCCGCTCGCCCGAGGAAACAGTAGGTTTCCCCTCCCGTCCTGATAAATCCGTACAGTTTCTTTTCCGTCCCCCACCAACTTTGCGTATCCGAGGCATTCAGCCTCTCGGACACGGACCAAAGCGAAAAATACGGGTCTTTCACAAACAGGGGATAAGCAGGCAAAATTCTTTTCATACGCCGTCCTTTCCGAATCTTTCCGGACCTTTTATTTTCGGAACTATTATAACATATGCCGCCGCGTTTTGCAACGGTTTGACGGGGTCCCTTCCAAAATTCCCCGCGCGGAAAGACCGAAAAAAACAAAAAAAATTTCCTTTCGTTCGCTTGACAGAAAAATTTTTTCGGAGTATAATAAAGGCACAATCGGTAGGTGAGGCTATCGCTGAGGATACGGACTGTTGCCGCAAAATGAAGGAGACTTCATGCGCCGGTAGGAACAGGCTG
>CALWAU010000089.1 GCA_944375795.1 uncultured Clostridia bacterium
CACCATGCTGTACGTACAGTCGTAAAGCTTTTTGAGCGCTTCCTCTTTTCCGCTTTGTATCTTACGAATATATCGATTCACCTTCCGGGCGAACAACCCCATCTCTTTCTTTCTCCTCTGTATTTCACTGCCGAGCAATTGTTTTTGTTGGTTGTGTGACAACCAACAAGCCCCATGGGGCTTGTTTCATTTTTATTATACAATACTTTCCTTTTTCTGTCAATAATTTTTTTATACAACTTTTATGACTTTTGAAAATAAATAGCACTATCCGGGAGGCTTTGCACGGAAAAAGCCCCCGGATTTTTATAAAAATCCGGGGGGGCGGTTATCTCTTATTACAAAAATTAACTGTCCGACCGTTCCGGCAGGCGCATATCTTTCCGCTCCGTCTCCGTCGATACAAAATCCTGCCGGCGGAACGCGGAAAAATTTCTGTCCGAAAAGGTCAGGTCTTTCAGATACACCTTTACGGGCTCCGACGCGCGGAACAGAAATTCCGCTTCGACGATCCGCTTTCTCCGCGCCGGAGAAAAAACGACGGGCGAACTGTCCCCGCGGATGCCGCGGCCGAGCCGAATTACATACTCTCCGAATGCGTCGGACAGGGGCAGGGATTGGACGACGGCTTTTCCGTTCATCAAATCGAACTTACAGACGTTCCCGTCCGCAAAGCGGAACACGACGCCCCAAAAAGTCACCTTCCCTTCCGCTTTCAGGCGGACATTGAGGAAAGCGTAATCGGCGAGATGATTTTTGTGCCCCGAAAGACAAAGCGCGGGAGATGCGCCGAAGAAGAAATAATTTTCGGCGGAAGGATACGCCGAAACGCAGACGCAATCCCCTTCCGAAACGATCTCCGTATCCGCCCCGTCGTAAATTTCCCCGTTTTTCCAGACGGGCGCCCGGCGGCAGGTGCCTGCCTCCCACCCGAAATTGTTTTCATATACCCGCAAAGCGCCGTTTACCGTAAAGGCGGGCGGGAAAAAATACCGGCCGTCGACCGCCTCGCAATCGCTGCGCCAGGGCAAAAGCGGCGCCCCGGATTCCGAACGCACGTTGCAGAAATCCTGATACTGCATAAAGGCATAAGTGAGTTTCCGCGGCCGCGGAACGTCGCGGCTGTATACGCAGATGCTCTCTTTCCCCGTCACCTCCGCGCGGGCGGGATAATATTTGCCGTTTTCCCCCGCCAGCGTAAAGCCTTCCGCACGGCCGGGACGCAAGCCGCCGTCCGCAAAAGCGACGCGGCAAAAAGCCTTGTTTCCCTCAAAGCGCACCTCCGAAATTTCGGGACAGCGCGTGCGCGTCCCGTCCAGAGCGTCCGCGATACGCACCGCGATCGGCGCTTTGTTCACGGGATGAATGGGATGAAAATACACGTCTCCGTCCGGCTTTCTCCAACGGGGTTCGATGTCGTAAACGGGAACGGAAAGGACGTTTTCCTCCTCCCGCCTCAGCCGTTCGAGAGCCTCGTTTATATAGAGATAGCCATAGCCGTCCCCGTACGGATAATATTCGGGCGCAATGTGCACGACGACGAAGGGAATGTCGCCGAAAACGCGGCGGTATTCTTTACGGATAATCTTCATCAGCCGGAGGAACATCTCTCCGGAACGGAAATCGTATGCGGCGCTTTCGCCGAGGTACCACACGATTCCCTTGAAACGCACCCCCTCGAGCGGGGCAATTTTCTCGTTCCATACCCCCGAAAGCTGCGTGTAATTCCTTCCGCCCATCCGATTGTAATTTTCCGCAGACACATACCTGCCCGTCTCTTTCAGATAGGATATCAGCTCCGCATCGCCCTCGGCGGACTCCCGGGGCATATACGTTTCCGCACTCAGCCCGCCCATTGCCGTCTGCACGAATCCGACGGGAATCCCTCCCCTTTCTGCGAGCAGCACCGCCGTCTGCACGCAAAGGGCGGAAACGGAAGCGAGCGCCTTGCCGCCCGCCTTCCAGGCGCAGCCGGGCGCCAAATCCTCCTGCGGAAGGGCGGGGCGGAGAATCCCTCCCTCCGAATCGGAAAAGCGTTCGCCCGGGTCGAGGACGGAAACGGGCAGCTTTGCCGCCCTTTTCAGCCAATCCTCATACCTCTCCGTCGCCGAAAGCGCATAGGACATATTCGACTGTCCCAGCGCCAGATAGACGTCGCCGAAGCGAACGCGGACGCGGGTGCGCTCCTCCCCGCAGACCGCCGTCAGGAGAAATTCGCCGTCCGCGGCGGCGACGGCGGGAAATTCCGCGCAAAAACGCCCGTTTTCCGCTTTGACCGTCACGCTTTCGCGGTAGCGCCCTCCTTCGAGCGTACACGTCGTTTCTCCGTCCGCATACCCGCGGACGAGAACGGGTTCTCCCCGCTGGATCACTGCGCCGTCCGAAAAATATCCAAAAAATTTCAGCATCTTCCCCTTCCTTATTTTCCGCCACCCAGGTATTTGTCGAATACGTAACAGCCGACCGCCGACCAACCATGGCAGAGGCTTCCCGCATCGTTGAAATCGGCCTCTCCGTTCTCCGTTTCCCAATAGGACGTGGCGCCGGAAAAGAGCATTTTCCCGAAAACGGAGCAGATGTTTTCGACGCACCAACCGATATCGCCGTCCGTCGCCATCACCGCATCATACAGCATGGGCAGAGCCGCCAGCGTCATTTTCGTCATCTTTCCCTCCGGCGCTTTCAAAGCCGCACAGAGGGACTTTTTGCGCGCTTCGGGCATATTGTCCGCCGCCGACAGGGCCGCCGCCTGCATATAGGCGTGGTATCCGCGGCGGTTCCCTCCCTCGTCCGCATAGGAGGCATACAGCCCCGCATCGGGATCGTAAAAATATTCCAGGCCGTCCCGCAAAGACTCCGAAAAGGCCCGCAGGTCCTCCGCCTTTTCCGCCCTTCCCAGGCGCCGTTCGAGCGCGGAGAGCTTTGCGGAAGCGAGCCGGACGAGCGCCGTCAGAATGCCGTCCTTTTCCTCGGGAATATCCTCCGTACGGTTAAAGTTGCCGCCGTCCAGCCCCTCGCACCATTCGTGAAAATTCCAATAGCGGGGTTCGCGAAAGAGCGAAACGCCCCGCCCGGAGCTTCGCGCGCGGAAAATTTCCAGCATTTTCTCCGCTTTCGGAAGCATTTCGCGGACAAACTCCCCGTCGAAATCCGCTTCGGCGTTCTCGCAGACGGCAAGCAGCCAATAGACGCTGAAAGAAGGGATGGTGATCCGCCCCCGCGCGGGCGCGCAGAGGGGAATGAGCCCGTCTTCTTCAAGGCTGTCAGCAAACAGGCGCAGCGACGCCCGCGGAAGCTCGTATTCCCCGAACGCGCCGTATCCGAACAGCATCTGATTGCGCGAATCCATGCCGTACAGCGCCTGTTCCCGCCACGGACAGTCCTCATAATGGTCGTGCGCGCACAGCATCAGGGTCCGCCTCCCCGTCTCGTAAATTTTATCGAGCAGGCGATCCCCGAAATGTTTTTCCGGAAGGCGGAAAGGATAGAGCGTTTCCCGGACGGAAAGGCGGACGAGTTCCGCGCTTTCGCTTTCGATATACATACACAGATATCGGCAGCCGATGCGGTACAGGTATTCGTCCAACGCATTTTCGCCCGCTTTCAGAGCGAGTTCGCAGGCAAAATTCCGTCCCTCCCTTTCGGTGCGTACGCGCAAATCCGCCAGATGCTCGCCCCAGCCCACCGCGGCTTTGCACGGCTTGTCCGCAACGACGCAAAAGGTCAGATGCCCGCAGGTTTCCCTCTTGAGGTCGACGATGAAAAATATCCCGTCCGCCCCGTCTCCGCCCGCCGCCGAAAAGCGCAGCGGCTCGCCGGAGGTCGCTGCCGTCAGGCGTTCCTTTCCCGTCATCTCCGAAAAACGCAAGGTGGACATCCAGGCATTTTGCAGCCTTTCCGCCGCCGTCCTGCCGCCGCGGTAGCGGAAAATCCCCTGCGCGACGACCTCGCAGGGCAAGGGGGAGGAAATCGTCGGCGCCTTTACCGGACGCTTCACCTCCGAAAATCCCGTCTCCACCTTCCGACTAGACCGCCACGGCCCTCCCGCCGCCGTAAAATCGTACCGCCAGCCATAGCCGATCTGCGAGGTGATCTTGTCCCCGATTTCATAATTCGCCGCAACCCTGCCCTCTGCATTTTCATCGGAAGCGGCAATGACTTCCCCGTTTTCGAGTATCTCGAAGCCCACGGCGGCAACCATCGTCCGGGAAACGGCAAAATCTTCGCCCGCGTGCGCAGCCACGATGTACAAAACATTTTCCCCCTTCTTCAGGAAGGGGGTAACGTCCGTTTCGTTTACGCTTTTGCGCTCGGGCAGGTCGGCATACTGCGCGTTGGAAACCAGCCTGCCGCCGATATACGCGGCGTATCTGTAATCCGCCGTGATCCGCAGCGTCGCCCTGCCGCCGCGCCAAAAAAACTTCCTTCTGAACTCGGCAAAGCCGCGTTCCCGCTCTTCTTCGATCCAGATATATTTCATACCTCGTCCGCGCCCCGATGTCCGCCGTCCGCGATGGAAAATCTGCCGCTTTCGCAGGCCACGATCCCATCCGTAATCAGGTTGACGTAAAACCCGTCCGCATACGGCTGAAAGCGCATTTCCCTCCGATTGAAAAATTCCTTTCTCGCGGCGTCCGCCGCCGCGATCTCCTCTTCCGGCCTCCCCCGGATTTTGAGTATGAGCACATCGACGAGCCGCAAAATATTTTCGGCCGCAAATCTGAGGATCTCCATGCTTTCCGCCTGTACGGGATAACGCTCCGCATCGGTCGCGGGGAAATTTTTCAGCGTTTCCGCCAAAAAAGCCTTCGCTTCCAGAAACCCGGGCAACGCCCCGGCGGCGTCGAGCTCCTCCTTCATATAAGAAAAGCTGACCGTACGCTCCACCCGCTCGTAAAAACGCTGTGCAAATTCCTTATGTACGCCGAAGGCGCTCGCATAATAATCCTCCCGGATCTGCGCAAAAGAAGCGTTTCCGTCCGAAAGCGCCCTGCCCAACAGGAAAAAGGCAAAGCCGTTCGGATAAAAGGCGCGCTGAAGCTGGCAGCTCAAAAAGCCGTTCAGACCCAGCTCGGGCAGAGCGCGGATATCCCCGTACAGCACTTCGGCCAGCCGTTCCCCGCCGAAATCCCGGTTGATGTCCCACATCAGATGATAATCGAAATCGAGACTGTCTCCGTCGAATACCTTCTTCCAGCCCGCGAGAAAAGCGAGATACTCCGCAGAATCGGGCGGATATACCATCTCGTTGCGCCTGTATTCGAGTAAGGGTCGGGTGCGCCAATCCCCCGACAGGTCAAACCCTTCCGTATAGCTTCGGAAAATGGGGGCGAACATCATGATGAAGCGATCGGGATTGACGAAACGTTCGGTTTCGGGCGGCCAATACAGCTCCAGATAGACGAGAAAGACGATTTTTACATCGAGGCCGCGTTCGGTGAGACGCCGATCGATTTCGTTGAGGATCATCACGTACCAATCGGACATCCGCTTTTTGGCGCATTCCGCGCATTCGCAGGCGTTGTTGAAATCGTCCGCCAGCCAAAAATGCAGCACGTCCGTCTCGGGGTGCTCCTCCGCGTACTTCACCACCGCCTCCGCCAACAGCCGACGGGCCTCGGGATTGGAATAGCACAGGTGCGTATTCAGCGGCTTTCCCTTGAAAAAGCCCCTCTTTCCGCCCACCTCCGCCAAAAGCGCCCGCTTTTCCTCGGGCAGCGTTTCGTGCGAGGTGTACCAGCCGTTGCAATCCACGCCGAGCGCGGCGGGTGTCCAGCCGTGCCCCACCGCATGGTAGAGCATGGATCGCTTTTTCAGCGCCTTTACGATTTCTCCGACATACTCCTTCGCCCGGCTTCCGTCAAGCTTCTCGGAGGAGAGCAGGGGATTGCCGAGATGTTCGTACCAGCGGCTGAAAAACTCGTAAGAAGTGGTAAACTGCGTGAAATAACTGTTGAATCCCGCCTTCGCGGACCAATCGATGAGGGCGAGCACGTTTTCCAGGCTCACGGCGCCCTCTATGACGATGCCGCGGTGCCGATTGGCGGGCTCGAACACGAAAGAGGCGTCTATCTCGGAAATTTTTCTTTTCGGAACGAGCTCCCCTTTTTCTCCGGGGCGCAGAAAGCGACAGCCGCACTCCCGCAAAAAAGCGTACACGCCGAGCAGCAGCGCCCGCGGGCAATTTGCCGTAATCGCTCCCCTGCCCCCCTTTACTTCTATCTCGCACCGCTCGCGGAATCTGTCCGTATCGGCGCCGGCGAAAAGGGAAATTTCTCCCCGTTCGCCCGTCATCGCAAGCAAATATCTGTCCAGTTCCCGCCTTGCAAATTCAAATGTTGTTTCCGTTGTTGTCGATGTTTTCGTTATCATATCTTTTTTGTTGCAAAGTATCGTCGAATACGGCCACGATCCCCGCATTGATCGCACCCATGATGATCCCCTTTGCCTCCAATTCGGAAAAGACGATGGGGCAATCGCCCGTCAGGCGCGCCATGTTGCGGAGGTATTCTTCTCCGAACCCGACGACGGAGCCCGTCAAAACGATTTTCTCCACGTCCAGGAGCTCGGAAAGAGACGCAGCCAAAGTCCCTATCACGCGCGCCGCGGAATGAATCACGCGGACGGCCAGCGGGTCCTTTTCGCGGTATGCGTCGATGAGATCGCTGACGGTGAGGTCGTCCCACGTCCCGCCGCGCTCTGCGATCCGGTCGCACAGGATACTCTCCATTCCCAGGGAAATTTCCCGTTTGACGATCCCGAGCGAGCTGAACAGAGAAGTGGAATCGAAGTAATTGGCATAGCTCAAATTTCCGTAGTTGTCCTCGTCGGACAGCAGCATGTTCAGTTTGAAATATCCGATTTCGCCGGCAAATCCGTGCGCCCCTTCATACACCTTCCCGCCGATGAGCAGCGCCGCGCCCACGCCGACGTCCACGTGCAGCATCAGGGCGTTTTCGACATCCTGGAGGGCGCCGTACATCTTTTCGCCGAGAAGGGCCAGGTTGATGTCGTTTTTCACGACGACGGTGCAACCGAATTCTTCTTCAAAAATCGTCTGAAGGGAAATGCTGCCCAATTCGCGGAAGCGGGGATTGAGGATAAATTTCCCGCTCTCCCTGTCGATTTTGCCGGGCGTGGCGATGGAAATGCAGCGCAGAGTGCGCCCCTTCAACGCATCCTCCGCCATAATTTCGCGGACGATCCCGATAATGCGGGCAATGTCCCCCTTGTGAAAGGAAATGCCCTCCGATTTCCGTCGGACGAGAATATTGCTGCCGAAATCCGCCGCGCAGAAGGAAATTTCCCAGCGGGAAAAGTCCACCGCGATGACGTATCCGAAATCGGCGTTGATGGAAAGGCGGATTCCGCCCCTCCCCTTGGCGTCGTTTTCCCGATAGACCACCCCCTGTTCAATGAGGTCGTCCACGATGTTGGCGATCGCCGTATTGCTGAGCTTGAGCTCCCGCGCGAGGTCGGAATAGCTCTGCGCCCTCTTGCGCAGAAGTTCGATGATGCTCTTTTTGTTCTTTCTCCTCAGATAGGACTGATTTCTCACTTGCATGGCAAATCCCGCCTTTTTTGGTATTTTCTCCCTTTACGACTGACTTTATTGTAACTCTATTTGTTGCGACAGTCAACCGAAATCGGGCGGTTTTTGCTTTTTCGGGCAGCAATCATCCGATTACGACCAACATCGCCTCCCCCGCCCCGAGGGGAAGGGTGAGCGCGTTTCCGGAAAAATCCTTCTTCCCGGCGGCGTCGAGCGTATATCCGGATACATTTTCCGTAAAGCGCAGGGTCACTTCGTCCTCCGCCGCGGTCCCCGCTTCCTCGTCGGCGGCAATCGCGTTGTTCACGACGTACAGCGCCGTCTTTCCGTCGTAGTCGAAGCAGCCGATCAGCGCGTGGTTTGCCTCCGCGCCCGTCAGCTGTCTGTACGATTGCAGGCGGTCGCTCTCGGGCAGAGTCATGCGGTCGGTCCCGTTCAAAAGGGGCATGATTCCCTCGACGATGACCCCTTCGCTGCGCGAGCACATCAGCACCTCGTCCACGGCGGCAATCATTTCGTCCGCCTTTTTCACGAGGTCGTACATCTCCGTCCTGTTCCCGTTGACGTCGAACATGGAGCCCGTAAAATTCCCCTGCGGATTGACGCCGCAGAAATACTGGATCCCCTTCGCGCCGTAGGCGAGACAGGTATTGACGTTCCACATCAGATCCGCCTCCGTGGAAATTCGCTGTCCGGAGGAGAAAGAACAGGTCTGAATGTATACCCAGAAGGGAATGTTCGCTTCCAGCGCCGCCTTCCGGATGACGGACATATTCTCGAAATAGCCGCCCATCAGCTCCGGAAATGACCCCTGTATCGGATAGAAGTCATAGGAGAGCACCTGCGGGTCGTACATGTCCATGAAATCGTTCAGATACTGTTCGTAGGTATACGATTCCACGGGCAGAACGTCCTCGTCGGTATACGAGCGGAACCAAAGCTGTTTCTCGGTGGCGTATGTCGGGAAAAGATTGACGTGATAGAGCTTTTCCGAGGTATCCGCCAAAACCGATTCAAAGATGCCGCGCGACTCCGTCAAATCCTCATACATCACCCTGCCCGGCTCGTCCGACAGCATGATGCCCGCAAAACTCTCGTGATGCATCACCGGCGCGAGCGCGCTTCGCACTCCGCTTTCCGAGCCGACGTTGTCCGCGCTCTGATAGGCGAGCAGATAGGCAAGGTTGTAATCGTAACAAAAATCGAGCGCCGTGGCGACGTCCGCCTGATTGGCGCCGACAAAATCGGTCAGCCCCATCATCATGTTTACGCCCGCCTCCGCATACGCCCGGAAGATTTCCTCGTCGACGAGGAAATTTTTCGTATAGCCGTAACTCGCGGAGGGGA
>CALWAU010000090.1 GCA_944375795.1 uncultured Clostridia bacterium
GTCAACGATACGATCATTCATCTCGCCACCAGCGAAATGAGCTTCGGCGGCTTCGGTATGAGCGGTATGGGCGGCTACCACGGCAAAAAGGGCTTCGACTGTTTCACGCACGAAAAGAGCATCGTGGACAAAAAGACCTTTCTCGATTTGCCCATGCGCTATCGCCCTTACAAGAAGAAAAACGAAAAGCTGCTGCGCTTTTTCCTGAAATGAAATAATGCCGCCTTTCCCGGCAGGGGAGAGCGGCAGTCGGTTAAAAGATAAAATGTTTCCCGTGAAAAAATCCCGACGGCATATGCCGTCGGGCCTTTTATTTTGCGGGGAAAATCAATAGTTTTCCGCTTTGATCTGGAAATAGCTCTTCGGATGCGCGCAGACGGGGCAGACCTCGGGGGCCTTCTTGCCGATGCAGATGTGTCCGCAGTTGGCGCACTGCCAGATGACGTCTCCGTCGCGGGAGAACACCACGTCGTTCTTCACGTTTTCGAGCAGGGCGAGATAGCGCTTCTCGTGTTCCTTCTCGATGGCCGCCACGCCGTCGAACAGGCGGGCGATCTCGTCAAATCCTTCCTCGCGCGCCGTCTTGGCAAAATCCTTGTACATATCCGTCCACTCGTAGTTTTCGCCCTCGGCCGCCATGCGCAGATTTTCCGCCGTGGAGGAAATTTCGCCGCCGTTGAGGAGCTTGTACCACATTTTCGCGTGCTCGCGCTCGTTGTTTGCGGTCTCTTCAAAGATCGCCGCAATCTGCACGAAGCCGTCCTTCTTCGCCTTGCTTGCGAAATAGGTGTACTTGTTGGTCGCCTGGGATTCCCCCGCGAACGCCGCCTGAAGATTGGCCTCCGTCTTGGTTCCCTTCAGGGGATTGACTTCCTCGAACGCGGAAGCGGGCGCTTTGCACTTGGGGCAGCTTTCGGGCGCCGTGTCGCCTTCGTGAACGTAGCCGCAGACTTTGCAGATGAACTTTTTCATGACTGTTTACCTCGCTGTTTTATTTTACCGATTTATCTTAAACCTTATTAGGATTAAGTTTTAATAATTCTATTTATAGTATAATACAAAACGCGGAATTTGTCAATAGTTTTGAGGAAAAATTTCCAAAAAATTTTTTTGAGGAGGGGATTTGCCTGCGGGCGCAAAAAAGGGCCGCCGCGGGGCGGCCCGAAGGGGACGGGAGGAATTCAGAAGGGTTTGCAAAAGAAGAGGCGCACGGCGCCCACTACGTTTGCGCCCAGAATGAGGGCGGGCAGTATGTAGTAGAGGGCGGTGAAGTCGGAGCCGAACAGGAAATATACGATGGCGATCGCAATGGCAGATATGGCCAGGTTTGAGAGAAACCCGCCCGTTTCGCGCGAGAAAAGTTCTATGTCGGTCCAGCGTTCCCATATTTCATCCCAGCGCATTGAAATCCAAAGCTCTTCGCCCGTATCGAACATGATGGGCCCCATGAAGAAAGACCAGGCGAGCGTCGTACAGATCAGCGTGGCGATCTTCAGGGAATCGGCGCGGGAGCTGTCAACGCCGACGTCCATGATTTTTCCGGCGATGACGAGGGAGGCGATGCTCAGCCCCACGCTGATGATCGTGGCGAGTATGTAGGTGGAAAAGAGAAGCTTGATGAGAAGATAGAGCAACACGATGCCGACGATGACGCCGATGATGGCAAGTACGACCATAGTTCCCTCCTTTTCGGACAAAATGCCGGACTGGTCAATTATTCTGTATTTAAGTATAATTATAATACAATATAGTTAAAAAGTCAAACAATATGCCCCCTCAAAGGGCGAAAAAGGGAGGAATAAACAAAAAATTTCACAGTTTTCCCCTTGACAGGCGGTTGACAAAAGGGGGAAAACCTGTTACAATCGTGTATACCCGCCGGGGGCGGAAGGGATTTATTTACGATGAAGAAAATGAACAGACGGCGCAAGGAGCGCATAGAAAGAAATATTTTGCGGAACCGCAACTACAAGGTGGTGATTTACAATCGCTTTATCCTCACCTTGCTGCTGGTCCTTTTGCAGATCGTGATGTACGCGCTGATGCTGGTGTATTTTTACAACGGTTTCCGCGCCGTGATGATCACGATCGACATTCTGGCGCTGCTGTTCGTGCTCTATATCATCAACCGCAACGAAAAGCCCTCCTCCAAGCTGAATTGGGTGATCATTATCCTCGCCGTGCCCGTGTTCGGCGTACCCATGTATTTGTTGTTCGGAGACGGGCGGCCCACCCATCGGATGCACAAGCGCATCTCTGCCGCCAAGCGGGAGAACACGGGCCTGCTCGTGCAGGACGAGGAGGCAAAAAGGCGCGCGGAGGAAGGGGGACGCGACGGCGAAACTTCCCGCTATCTCATGCGCTATGCGGGCTATCCCGTATATCGCGAGGGGGACGTAACCTATTATCCCTCGGGCGCGGAGATGTTTGCGGATATGCTGGACGCGCTGGACGGGGCGGAAAAGTTCATCCTTGCGGAATATTTCATCATCGCGGGCGGCAAGATGTGGGACGAATTCCGCGAGCGGCTTCTGAAAAAGGCGCGCGAAGGGGTGCGCGTCTGGCTGATTTACGACGACGTGGGCAGTCTGTTCGTGCTGCCTCCCAAGTACGATAAATATCTCGAATATCTGCACCCCAATATCCGCTGTTTCCGCTTCAACCGCGCCGTGCCCGTGTTCACGATGCGCATGAACAACCGCGACCACAGAAAAATTTTCGTCGTGGACGGCAAAGTGGCGTTTACGGGCGGCATCAATCTCGCCGACGAATACATCGGAGAAAAGGAGCGGTTCGGCGAATGGAAGGATACCGGCGTGCGCGTGCGCGGCCCCGCCGTCGATTCTTTCACGATCATGTTCTTCAATCTCTGGAACGGGCTGCGCAAGGACAAGGTGGCGGTCAGGGACCTCATTCCCGAGAGGGAGAAAGGGGAGGCGCCGTCCGCCGCGGAGGGCGGGGCGGACAAGCTCATACACCCTTACGACGATTCGCCGCTGGACAGGGAAAGCGTCGGGGAGACGGTCTATCTCGAAATCATCAACCGCGCGGCCGATTACGTCTATATTTTTACCCCCTATCTCATTCTGGACGACTTTATGCGCACGGCCGTCTGCAACGCCGCCAAACGGGGGGTGGACGTCCGCATCGTGACGCCGGGCATCCCCGACAAGAAAACGGTGTTCCGCCTCACCCGCTCCAACTATGCGCCGCTCCTGAAAGCGGGGGTGAAGATTTACGAGTATACACCCGGATTCATTCACGCCAAAAGCATGGTCTGCGACGACAAATGCGCCGTCGTCGGGTCGATCAATCTCGATTACCGCAGCCTGTATCTGCATTTTGAAAACGCCGTGTATTTTTCCGGCTGCTCCGCGGTGACGGACGTCAAGCGGGACGGGGAGGGGGTGTTTGCGCGCTCCCGGCAGATATCGATAGAGGACACCAAACAGGGCTTTTTCGGGAGATTGGTCGATTCCGTCCTGCGCGTGTTCGAGACGCTGCTGTAGAGCGGGCGGCGCCGGAAAACGGAGACAAAAACGGGACGGAGAAAGCATCTCCGCCCCGTTTGCGCGCTTATTTCCCTGCGTCCCTTCGGGGAAGGTACAGGCGGGAGATATCCGCGCCCTCCAGCCTCAGCAGATACAGCTTTTTGTCCGTTCCGCCCGCATAGCCCGTGAGGTTTCCGTCCGCGCCCACGACGCGGTGACAGGGGATCATGAGGGAAAGGGGATTGTGCCCGACGGCGCCGCCCACCGCCTGCGCGGAGATCTTTCTGCCAAGCTGCCGGGACAGCTCTTTTGCAAGTTCTCCGTAAGTGACCGTCCCGCCGCGCGGAATGCGCAAGAGCAAATCCCATACCGCGTGGCGGAAAGGGGAGCCCTCCGGCGCGAGGGGAGGGAGAAAACCGGGGTCTTTCCCCGAAAAATACAGATCGAGCCACCTGCGCGCGGCGGCGAACACGGGCAGCTCCTTTTCGGAAAACGGGCGGGGCAGGGTAGAGGCGAAATACTTTTGTCCGTCAAACCAGAGCCCCGTGAGCGCCTCTTTCTCGCCCGCCAGCGTCAGGGGGCCGAGCGGAGAGGGGCAGCGGGCGAACGATTGCATCGCGCACCTCCTTGAAAGGTTCTTGAAAAATTTTATTTGTCTGTCGTTCTTTCATTATAGCAGGCGCGCGCGGGAAAGGCAAGCTTTTGCGGCGGAAAAAGTTTTTTCGCCCTTTCCCGGTTGCAAAAAAGGGAAAGATATGTTATAATAAAAAAAAGATCCGGGAGGCGGAGCGCGTGGCAAAAAAACAGACGAGAGCGGAAAAAAAGGCCGAGGAGAAGCGGGCGGTTGCGGAGATGGAGGAAGCGATGCGGAAGGACGCTCCGAAGGAGCCGGGGAAGGATTCCGGGGTCCGCTGTCCCCGCTGCGGCAGGCCGGTGGAGAAGGGCGTCTGTCCCAAATGCGGCAAGGTATATATCCCGATGGACGGGCAGAAGGTAAAGACCATCCGCCTGATCGTCGGCGCCGTACTCGTCGTCGCATTTGTCGTTTTCATGCTCGTCAGAAACGGATAGGGAGAAAAATCGGCAAAAATTTCCGCATTTTCTGCCGTTTTTCCGGCTTGACTTTTTTGCTTTTTCGTGGTATAATAAAGGGGCAAATCGGGAAGGAGCGCACGTGGAGTCCGTACGGATTTCCGCGTGTTTTTTCTTCCCTTCCGCACCCGGCGCAATCGGGGCGGGAAAAGGAGGAGAGGCAATGGCAGATTCGGCTGCCGCCGCGGGGCTGCCCGCCGGCGGGGAAAAATCGGAAACGGCAAAGCAGAGCATCGAGGACAAAATCGTCATCCGGATGCGCAAATGCGGGCGTTATTTACTGAAGGATTCCGCGGAAGTGTCGCGGGCGGAGAGTGGGGAACTGCTTTCCTGCCTCGACGAGCGGGAGAAAAAAGAGCTTTCCTACCTTCTGAAAAAGTGTCTGAACGGCTGGAAGAAGGAAGAAAAGTAAAAGGCGGAGCGGGGAGAAGCGTGCGGCGCTTCTCCCCGTCTTGCGTTTCGCGGCGAAATTCGGTATTTTGGCATTTTTTTATCAAATCGTTGACAGTCCGTTCCCTTTGTGATAAAATAAATAAAGAAAGGGGCGGAAAGCCCAGTCGGGAGAATGGAAAAATGAGAGTGTTTTTGGCGTTGGGCATTTTGAGCGTCGTCGGCTCGGTTGCGGCCGTATGCTTCTTTTTTGTGCGCATGACGACCGCGCACATTTCGGAAATGCTTTTTCCGCTTTTGTACGTCGTCGGTTGTGTGGTATCCGCAATTGTCTGGTTTTCCCTGTATGCGATGCAGGAGAAAATAAAAAAACTTGAAGAACGGGTGAAGGAGCTTTCGGAAAAACGTTGAAAGGCGGAAAGCGCGGCGATCGCCGCGTTTTTTTTCGGAAAAATTTTTGTGATTTTACGAAAAGTTTTGTCAGGGAAACGTTTAGCGGAGGGGAAAAAAGGTTAAAAATATAGCGAAAACGAGAGAGGCCGCATCCGGCTTCGGAGGGCCGCGGGAGGCGGCCGGAGACATCGGAAAAGGCGGCCGACGGAGGAAAAGGAGAAAACGACCATGGACATGAGAAAATTTACGGAGAGATCGGCAAACGCCCTGCAGGACGCGCAGCGCATCGCCAAGGAATACGGAAATCAGGAGATCGGCCAGACGCATCTTTTGTATGCGCTGGTCACGGCGAACGAGGGGCTCATTCCCCAGCTTCTGAAAAAGATGGGGATCAACCTCGACGGCTTGCAGGAAGCGGTGCAGGCGGAGATCGCGCGCGCTCCCAAGGTAAGCGGCGGGGAGCAGTTTTTGTCCTCGGCGCTTTCCGACGCGCTGGACGCGGCGGAGAAGCAGGCGGCGAAGATGGGGGACAGCTATGTCTCCGTCGAGCATCTGTTTTTCGGCCTGACCGAAAAGCCCGACCCCGCAGTGAAAAAGCTGCTTTCCCGGTTCAAAATCAGGCAGGACGAATTTATGCAGGCGCTGGCGGGGGTGCGGGGCAATCAGCGGGTGAACAGCGAAAACCCCGAGGATACCTACGACGTGCTCAACAAATACGGCACCGACCTCGTGGAAAAGGCGCGGCAGCATAAGATAGACCCCGTCATCGGGCGTGACGAAGAGATAAGAAACGTCATCCGCATTCTGTCCCGAAAGACCAAAAACAACCCCGTCCTCATCGGCGAGGCGGGCGTCGGTAAAACGGCGATTGCGGAAGGGCTGGCCATTCGTATCATGAAAGGGGACGTGCCCGATTCGCTGAAAAACCGCAAGGTGTTTTCGCTGGACATCGGTGCGCTGATTGCGGGCGCGAAGTTCCGCGGCGAGTTCGAGGAAAGGCTGAAGGCGGTGCTGGCGGAGGTCAAAAAGAGCGAGGGCGGCATCATTCTGTTCATCGACGAGCTGCACACGATCGTCGGCGCGGGCAAGACGGACGGCGCGATGGACGCGGGCAACCTGCTCAAGCCCATGCTCGCTCGCGGCGAATTGCACTGTATCGGCGCGACGACGCTGGACGAGTACAGGAAATACATCGAAAAGGACCCCGCGCTCGAACGGCGGTTCCAGCCCGTCATGGTCAACGAGCCGACCGTGGAGGACACCATTTCCATTCTGCGGGGGCTGAAAGAGCGGTATGAGGTATACCACGGGGTGAAAATTCAGGACAACGCCCTGATCGCGGCGGCTACCCTGTCCAATCGGTACATCACCGACCGGTTTTTGCCCGATAAGGCCATCGACCTCGTGGACGAGGCGTGCGCGATGATCAAGACGGAAATGGAGTCCATGCCCTCGGAGATGGACGAAATTTCCCGCAAAATCATGCAGCTGGAAATAGAGGAAAACGCCCTCAAAAAGGAGACGGACAATCTTTCGGCGGCGCACCTCGAGGAAATCCGCAAGGAACTTTCTTCCCTGCGCTCGCAGTACGCGGAGATGAAAGCCCGCTGGGAAAACGAGAAAAATTCCATCGGCAAGGTGCAGAAGATCCGCGAGGAGCTGGAGGAGGCCAACGCGCAGCTGGAAAAGGCGCAGCGCGAATACGACCTCGAAACGGCCTCCAAGCTGCAATACGGGCGCATTCCGCAGCTGAAAAAGGAGCTGGAGGAGAGCGAACGGGCGGCGGCTTCCGCCAAGGATTCCACTTTGCTTCGCGACCACGTGACGGAGGAGGAAATCGCGCGTATCGTCGCGCGCTGGACGGGCATCCCCGTTTCCAAGCTCATGGAAGGGGAACGGGAGAAACTGCTTCGGCGCCCCGAGACCCTGCACGAGAGAGTGGTGGGGCAGGACGAGGCGGTAGAGGCCGTTTCGGACGCTATCCTGCGTTCGCGGGCGGGCATCGCCGACCCGGGCAGGCCCATCGGTTCCTTCCTGTTTTTGGGGCCCACGGGCGTGGGCAAGACGGAGCTGGCCAAGACGCTGGCGCGGGCGCTGTTCGACGACGAAAAGAATATGGTCCGCATCGACATGAGCGAGTACATGGAGAAATATTCCGTTTCCCGTCTCATCGGCGCGCCTCCCGGATACGTCGGTTACGACGAGGGCGGCCAGCTGACCGAGGCGGTGCGCAGAAAGCCCTATTCCGTCGTGTTGTTCGACGAGGTGGAAAAGGCGCATCCCGACGTGTTCAACGTCCTGCTGCAAGTATTGGACGACGGGCGGATCACCGACGGGCAGGGCAGGACGGTGGACTTCAAAAATACCGTCATCATCCTCACCTCCAACCTCGGTTCGTCCGCGATTCTGGAGGGGATCCAGAGCGACGGAACCATTTCCGAAGCGGCGAAATCGGAGGTGGATAAGCTGCTGAAATCCTCTTTCCGGCCCGAGTTTCTCAACCGTCTGGACGAAATCGTGTTCTTCAAGCCCCTCACCAAGACGGAGGTGGGCAGGATTGTGGAGTTGCTGGTGGACGACCTCAAAAAGCGGCTGGAAGAAAAGCAGCTCTACCTCACCCTCACGGACAACGCCGTCGATTATATCATCGACAGCGGTTACGATCCCGTGTACGGCGCGCGGCCCCTCAAACGGTATCTGCAGCATACGCTCGAGACGATGCTCGCCAAAGAAATCCTTTCGGGAAAGTTTTCGGCGGGCGATCGCATCGCGGTGGACGCCGATGCAAACGGACTGTTTATCCGGAAGGCATAACGTCGGGCATACCGTGTATGCAAATATCCCTCTTTCCGCACGTGCGGAAGGGGGATTTTTGCGGCCTTTGCGGGCGCGCGGGGCGCGAGAGGGCGTAAATTCAGACCTGTACGCCGTATTTTGCGAGCACGGCGCGGATGACGGCGCGGTCGCCCTCGTCCGCGCGCAGCCAGCCCGCCAGCAGATTTTTGACCTCCTCGGGCAGGGAGCCCTTTGCAAAGGGGTTGTTGGTGAGACCCAAAAGATAGTCCGACGAGACGTTCAAGGCCCTGGCGAGGCCGGCGAGTACGGCAAAGCCGTCCGGGCGGCGTTCCCCGCCCGCGTAGCGGGAGACGGTCGCCTCCGTCGTGCCTGCCTTTGCGGCCAGCTCGCGGCCGGTCAGCCCTCTCTCCGACATCGCCTCTTTCAGGCGGGCGCCGAAATCCCCGATATTTCCGTTTGTCAAGTTTTTTTCCTCCCCTTGCCGCGGCTTTTCCGTCCGGCAAGATTCCGCATACAGTTTACCGCATTTTTCATGCGGAAAAAGCGGCCCTTTTGTCGGAAAATGAAAATTTTGTGAAATGAAAAAATGTTATTTCCAAACACTTGACTTTATGTAGCATGCTTCATATAATAGATATTGCATATTTACATGGCCCCCATCGGGAAAGGAGGTGGGATTTACGGAGACGCATACGGGAATGTTTCTCAAAAAGATCAGCGAGAAGCTGGAGCGGCTCGCCAACGGCGACGCGGCCAGGCGGGACATCACCTTTTCGCAGGGGAAAGTTCTGTGGTTTCTGCATCGCAGGGACGGCGAGGCGGTGACGATGCGGGACATCGAAAAATTTTTCGATTGTTCGCACGCCACCGTTTCGGGCATCGTGTCCCGGCTGGCGGAAAAGGGGTATGTGTCCGTTGAACCGGACAAGAGCGACCGCCGCGCCAAAAACGTCTTTCTCACGGACAAGGAAAGGGATTGTTTTTCGCAGATGCTGGCGAGGCAGAGGGCGATAGAGGATAAACTGGTGGCGGGCTTTTCTCCCGAAGAGAAGAAGCGGCTTTCGGAATACCTCTCCCGCATCGACGCCAATCTCGACGACGGCAGGGAGGGGAAACGTCCCCGGCTGACCGGCGAGAGGCGGAAAAAATAATTTTGCAAAACTTTTTTCGGAGGAGATA
>CALWAU010000091.1 GCA_944375795.1 uncultured Clostridia bacterium
CCGTCCTCTATCGAAAAGCGCCCGCCCGACTGCATGAATCGGCGCAGGAATATCCGCGACCGCTCGTTGAACACCTCTTCCTCTTCGGGAAAAGCGTCATCGGCGACGACGATCTCCTCCGGCATCACCTGCAGGGGGTCGCCTTCGGCAAACAAACCGAACAAATCGACGTAAAACCGATCCCCGACAAGCTGCCGGTCGATGACCAAAACCTCCTCCGAATTGCGCACCCAGGCGCCACTATATATCGTCGTACGGACGTATTTGGCATACGGTTCCGCGACGATATCCCCCTCCGCGCGCACCTCGCCCGCATCGTCGAAGCGGACGCCGTTCACCGTCCAATACAGCACCTCGGCGTCGCCCGCGTACACCTCCGCCTCAAAGCCGATGCTCCGGGAGGGGGGAATTTCAAATTTGCCGCCCCGGGGAAGGGTATAGGAACAGACCGTCCCGCCGTCCCAGACGATGGAGACTCTTTCCCGTTCGACCGGGGAAACTTCCCCGCCGTCCCCGTTATACACGCGGTTGTCCGCCGCCAGCCACGCCTCCGCTTCATCGCCGGAAAACGCCGAAAAACTGACGTTGCGGGCGGGCAGCACGCTTTCCCCCTCGGCATAGCGGAGGTCGAGATACACCGCGTTGCCGCGCATGCGCGAAAACGCCGCGTCGTCCTCCGCCGGATAGACGGGCACGGTCTCATTGAACGAACGGATATCGGCGCGCACGGTGTTTTCCAGCATCCAGCCGCGCTCCCCCGCGACGCCCAGGATGACGGGTTGAATATTCCCGTCCCATTCCAAATCCAGCTCCATATCCGCCTCACACCCGACGATGACCCCCTCGTTCCGAGCGGCAAAGGCGGACACCTCAGAGAAAAGGTAGGGCTGCCCCGCACCCGCATAGTGGCAGCGGATTTTCAGCCCGTCCAGAAGCCCTTTGTTCGTCCCGAACAGCGAGAAAGGGCCTTCTATGGTGATCGTGTACCCGCCCGGGTTGATGAACACCCCTTCAAAATCCTCCTGCATATAGATCTGCAGCCAGTCGGAGATGGTCACGTCCTCCGCGAGGATATAGCAGCCGCGCGGGTCCCATTTGCCCTCCGCCGCGTCCGCGTCGAAGGGGATACAGTCCGATTCGTCCGCGGGATATACGGCGACGTCGACGCGGAAGGTCACCGCCTCCGAATGGTCCGCCTTTTCCGCGCGATAGGAAAACTCGTAGTATCCCGGCGTGCCGGCGCTGAGATACCCGCCCTCGTCGAGGTACACGTCCCCGTCCGAACTCTGCGAGCGAATGGGATATTTGCTCCCGTTCTCCTCCCCTTCCAGCTCCGCAAACGGCCGACAGACGTCGGAGAACCTGACCCGTTCCCCCACCTCGAGGACGACGAGATCCTCCCCCTTTTCCGCCCGTTCGTCCCTCCCGCCGACGAAGTCCCTGCCCGCAAGGGCGAACAGGGCGACGCCCGCAAACAGGGCGAGCAGCGCGAAGAACAGGACGATCATCGCCCTTGCCGCCTTTCCTTTCGCCGAATTTTTCATAAATCTCTCCTCCGTTCCTCATGGACCGCCCCCGCCGCGAGGGTCGGCCAAATTTTCCGATTTTCGCCCCCGCGCGCCCGCCGGAAAAACGCGACGGCGCAGAAGGCGAACGCCACTATCAGCGCGCCCGCCGCGAGGGTGAGCAGGTGGCAGACGTTCCAACAGGCGTAAAAGGTCCGCACGCCGCTGCCCGCGCCCGCCCTCAGCGCCGACGCCGTAAATCCGTCGACGGGCATGGGATACGCCCAATACCGACCGAATCCCCACGCGGGCGCCTCCGGCAGCAGGACGACAAGGTAGGCGGAGCACGCGACGATCGCCGCCGAGGCGAGCGTCCAGAAGATCCCCGCCGCCAGCTTCCCCGCGGGCGAACGCGCGCCTATCACCGCGTGGACGGGCACGGCCGCCGCGGAGACGAGCACCACTCCCCCCATCGCCACGGACAGCGGAAACAGGAAGTAAAAGGGACTGCGCCGATACAGCGTGAACATCATCCCCGCGTGCGCCTCCTCCGTTAGCTCCGGGCGGACGGAGCGGACGATCAGGTCCATCGCCGTCCCCAGCAGCAGAAAGAGCAGGGCGACCGCCGAAAGGCAGACCGCGACGGCGAGCAGCCGCGCGGAGAGCAGGTCCTTTGGGTCCCTCCTCACCTTGCGGTACAGCCTGTCGTAGGCGGCCGTCCGCCAGATCGCGTTCCCCGCGACAAAGAAAAAGGCCGCATACAGGAAGATCTCGGCGAAAAAGTCCGCATAATCGAGCGAGTTGTAGCCGAATTTCGAGCACACCCCGCACAGGAGCCACACCGCCGCGTACCCGGCGGCGATAAAGAGGGGAAATTTTCCTATCTTCTTCAATTCGTACCGAAACAATTTTCCGTCCATCGTCCCGCCTCCTCAAAAGCCCTTCGGGCCAGCCCTGTTCACCGCGTCGCGGTAGAACTCCTCCACGCTTTTGCCCGTGCGCTCGCGCACGTCCTCGCTCGGGTAATATTCCGACAGCCGCCCGCCCTTCAGCACAAAAAAGCCGTCGATGAGGGTCTCTATCTCCTTGATCTCGTGCGTGGTCACCAAAAACAGCCGGTCGTCCCCGCACTCGCGGATCATCGTATCCGCCACCCTCGCGCGGAGGTTCACGTCGAGGTTGGTGAACGGCTCGTCGAACAGGCAGACGGAAGTGGCGCAGTGCACCGTCAGGAGAAAGCGGAAGTACTGCCGCATCCCCAGCGACATCGAGAGGATCAGCTGCTTCTCCCGTATGTTCGCCGCCCGCAGCGCCGAGAATATCGCCTCCCCGTCCGCGCCCTTCCCGAAGCGGTCGAAGAAGTCCACCGCCCCGCGCACCGTCATGTCCGGCGGAAAATTTTCGTCCGGCGCCATGTAGCCGACGTCCTCGAAGTCGGCCTTGTACAGCGCCCCCGAAAAGTCGGAATCCAGCCCCGCCAGAATGCGCAGCAGGGTGGTCTTGCCCGCGCCGTTCAGCCCGAATATGCCCACTATCCCGCCGACGGGCAGGCGCAGGTCCGCGCCCTCCAGCACCGCCTTGCGGCCGAACGACTTGCGGATACCCTCCCCGCCGAACAGCTTCGCCTCGGGCACTCCGGAAATTTCTCTCTCCATGCTCTACTCCTCCTCTCCCTTCGCCTCGCGCGCCGCGGCGCCCGCCAGCGACTCGAACTCCTCCGCCCCGACGCCGCAGCCGCGCAGCTCCTCGCGGAACTCCCGCATGCGCCCGGCCAGGTACTCCGCCCGCCGCGCGGCGACCAGCGCCCCGTCTCCAGCCACGAACTTCCCCAGCGTCCCGTCCGTGCGGATCAGCCCCTCCGACTCCAGCTCCGCGTACACCTTCGCCACCGTGTTCGGGTTGACGCAGCAGAACGCCGCGAACTCGCGTATCGGCGGGACCTTGCTCCCCGGCGGGTACCGCCCGGAGAATATCTCCCGCTTGACGTAGGCCGCTATCTGCGACGCGATCGTCTGGTTGCTTCTGAATTCCACGGCCTGCGCCTCCTTGCGTTTGTCTGATTGTATGACTCGGATAATACAACGAAGCGGAGAAAAAAGGGCGCCCCCGCCCGCTTGCTTGTATCACTCGCATAATACAACTCTGTTATCATGATAGCACACAAATTTTCCGCTGTCAAGCCTTTCGAGAAAAAAAGTCAAAAAAATTTTTTCGCGCAAAAAAGGCCCCCGCCGGGGAGGGCCGTCAGAACTCCGCCTCCATGCCGTCGAAGGCGGGCAGAAAACCGTACTCCCGCCCCGCCCGCTCCACCTCCTCCGAGAGGGGCGCGGAATTGTGGGAGAAGTGCGTAATCGCGCACGCGGTATGCCCGTCCGCGACGCCGCGGCGAAACAGCTCGGCGCGCAGCGCGTCCGCGTCGGGCAGCCCCATGTGCCTCGCGCCCGGCCCGCCGGCGCGGAACAGAAAGGTGCAGTCGAAGGCGGCGAAATCGACGGGCCCCCGGTCCGCGAGGTAGCGCTCGAGAAAGTCGAGCGAGTCGTCGGGCAGCCCGCACGTGTCCGTCAGGTGCAGGTACCTGCGCCCGCCGCCCTCGACGAGGTAGACCAGGGCGCACTCCCCCCGCGCGTGCCTCGCCCGGAGGGGCACCGCGCGGTAGCCGCCGAACTCGACGGGGACGAAGGGCTCGACGACGGAAAAGGGAAGGCCCGGAAGGACGTCCGGCCGCATCTCGCGGCGGGTGCACTCGTCGAACACCCGCTTCACCTCGCCGTTTCCGTATATCTGCAGGGGCGCGGACAGGCCGCGGGCGTACTTGTAGCCGCGCAGCACGAAATCGTGCGCGTAAAAGTGGTCCATGTGGCTGTGGGTGACGAGCAGGTAGCGCAATTTGGAAAAATCGACGCCGAACCGCAGCGAATGGCAATAGGCGTCGGGCGGAAAATCGACGCTCAGAACGCCGTCCACCAGAACCTGGGAGCGGGTTCTGAACTCCCTCTCCCCGCGCCGCCTCGCCTCGCGGCACACCTCGCAGTCGCAAAATTCGGCGGGCACCCCTTCCGCGGCGCCCGTCCCCAAAAATTTCAGCTTCATAAACACCTCTCTCGCCCTTCCGACCTTTGCGGGAAGCGCCTTCGTCAAATCCCTGCCCCGCCCTTTTCGCCCTTCAATTCGGTCGAAACCCGGGCAAAACAATCCCTCCGTCATGCTCCGCATGACAGCTCCCTTTGCACAAGGGAGCCTGAAAAAAGCGGCGCTCCGATTTGCTTCTTTACGCAAAAGAGCCACCTTTAAGCCCCCTCTTTGTCAAAGGGGAGGTGGCACGAAGTGCCGGAAGGGATAATCCATGCCGTTTAGTCGGGAAAAATTCAAGGGCGACAATGCAGGACGATGTAGATACGCGTTTCCCCTCAATAAACCAACAAAATCTATCGTCAAAACGCGGAGATACAAGCAATCCGCGAAAGGCGCGGATTTGCCGCAGGGAGCGTACATAGAAGTACGTGACCAAGGCAAAACGCAAGCCCGACAACGGAGTGCGAAGTAGATACGCGTTTCCCCCAATAAACCAACAAAGTCTACCGTCAAAACGCGGAGATACAAGCAATCCGCGAAAGGCGCGGATTTGCCGCAGGGAGCGTACATAGAAGTACGCGACCAAGGCAAAACGCAAGCCCGACAACGGAGTGCGAAGTAGATACGCGTTTCGCCTATTCAAAACTCCAACAAAATAGTGACGGGGC
>CALWAU010000092.1 GCA_944375795.1 uncultured Clostridia bacterium
TTCGTCTCCATGCGCTCGCAGAAGGAGCAGACCAAGTTTTCCTCGGTGGACGGACAGGCGGCCTCCACGCAGAAAATCACGCTGGTCGTCATGACGGTGATGTTCGCCGTGTTCGCGTTCATGTACAGCGCCGCGTTCTCCATCTATATGGTCACCAGCAATATCACTTCCCTCATCACCACCATCGTCATCAACAAGGCCGTGGACGTGGCGATGCGGAAGAAGGAAGAAAAGGAGCTGCAGGAGCAGTACAACAAGCGTTTCCCCGGCAGGGTGTACGTGTCCTCTTCGGACAAGGGAAAGGAAAACAAAAAGAAGGAAAAGGAAAAAAGCGGGGATAAAAAGGAAACCAAAGAAACCGCCGCAAAAACCGAAAACAAAAAGGGCGGAAAACGCAATTAAACTTTCTTCGGACAGAATACCGAAAAAGAATTTGACATTGAAAAAGAAAGCTATCGGAAAAAAGGAGTGAATCATCATGAAACATTACACGGAGTTTACGGGAAAGACGGTCGACGAGGCCATCGAGGAGGGGCTGAGGGAGCTCGGCCTCAACGAGGAGGATGCGGACGTGCGCGTCCTGGACACGGGAAAGAAAAAATTGTTCGGCTACACGAAGGCGCGCGTAGAGATCGCGCCCAAAAACGATTCCGACGCATTTGAAGGGGGGCAGGACGAGGAAACCGTCCCCTATCCGACAGAGGAAAAGGGGTCGGAAGAAAACGCGGCAGAGAGCGGATATGAGGGCGAAAACAAGGCGGACATCCACCGCGACGAAACGGGCAGGACGGACGGCGAACGGGCGGTGGATTTCATCGAAGGGCTGTTCGACATCATGCGGGTGACGGCGTGCACCGAGCTGGTGCACGAGGGAGAAAAGATAGAGATCAACGTGACGGCGGCAAAGACCGATTCCATCATCGGCAAGCACGGCGCCATGCTGGATGCGATTCAGACGCTGGCGGGCGCGGTGGCAAACACGGGCAGGACGGATTACAAGCGGGTGGTCGTGGATTGCGAAAACTATCGCGAGAACAGGGACGCGACGCTGGAGAGGCTGGCGAACAGCCTGGCGAGGAAGGCGCTGCGCATGGAAAAGAAGCTCCGTTTGGAACCCATGACCCCCTACGAAAGGCGGATCATTCACGCGGCCCTGGCAAACAATCCCGACGTGACGACCGAGAGCGAGGGCAAGGAACCCCACCGCTACGTCGTCGTCGTGCCCTGCAACGTGCGCTATCCCGACCGTCCCGCCACGCCCGTTTCCTTCGCGCGGGGAGAGCGGAACGACCGCAATTACGGAGGCCGCGGGTACGGGAACAGAAATTACGGCAATCGCGGATACAACCGCGACCGGTATAACGATGGGTATCGCGACGACCGGGGGGACCGCGGGTATAATCGCGACCGCTACGGTGACCGCAATTACAATAGCCGCGGCTATAACCGTTATAACGACGGCTACAAGGACAATTACGAGGAGCGGAACGATCGCGGGTATAATCGCGACCGCTATGGCGACCGCGATCGGAGCGGCTACAACAACCGTTATAACGACAGAAACGAGCGGACCGGCGACCGGGGAAGCTACGAGCGCCGCAGCGACAGAAGCGATCGCCGCGGTTACGACAATAAGCCGTACGACAGGAACAAGACTTCGTATAAAAAGCCAGCCACCGATTTCTTCGGCACCTATCTCGGAAACAGCCGGGACAGCAAGGAGACTTCGGAGACGGAGGACAAACAGGAGTAAGCCTTATTGCGGCGGCCGGAAATCCGGCCGCCGTTTTGTTTTCGATCAAACACATTGGTAAGCTGTTCTTTTCCGAACAGCAGTTTCTATAAAAAAGATAACTTTTCTCCGTTTTGTAGAGGCAAAACAAGGCGCACAAGATTTACAGCCGCAGTCAATTCTGATATAATTTTAAGAAAAAAATCAGGAGGAAGGAATTCAATGAAAGATATTATTTCAAACAGACGTAAAGAGTTGGGGCTTACGCAGCAACAACTTGCAGAAAAGTTGAATGTCTCCGATAAAGTCGTTTCTAAATGGGAAACGGGCAGAAGTCTGCCGGATACTTCGGTGCTGGTTCCGTTGTCTGAAGCATTGCAGATACCGCTCAATGAACTGATGAACGGCGACGATACAACGATACGACAAATCTGTAAAACAGCTCAATATGAGGCAAATACCGCCTATAAAAATACTTGCATTGCAACAATGGCGCTGCAGCTTGTGGCGGCAATACTGATCATAGCCGGCAAAGTTTTTTGGAATGGAATAACTCATTATGATGCCGATTTGTCACAAACTGTCGCATATGTCTTGATTTTGCTCGGAGCGCTCTGCGAAATCGCGGCAATAGCATTTTACCTTATAAGAAGGAATAATTTGCTTGAAAAATATCCCGCGCGTACGGATTGCGACAAAAAATATGTGAACATCATGCTATATTGTACCTATCCGCTCGTTCTTGCGGTTATAATTGCATTTGTCGCGTTACATGGTTTAAGTGCGGTCGAACAACTGATAGTGATTGTAATATCAGCCGCAACGGCGCTTTTGCCGTTCATCATATGTTTTATATTAAATAAGAAACGTAAAATTTAATTTCATTTCAATTTGGTAAATAGAGAAAGAGGAACTGGTTTTTCCTCTTTTATATTGTCGATTTACGATACCGGCGCTAAAGCGGGAGTAAAGTCGTTTTACGTGGGCAGGGTTGAGATGAGTTGCGATGAATTGAAAAAATTTTCTTTTCAATCCCTCTTTCCCCCTTTACACAAAGGGATCTTGGAAAGAAAGCGGTTTTACCCCATCCTCTTCCTTTTGCATAAAGGGACCGAAAACGCATTCGTCAAACCCCAACCCCTGTGTTTTCGTCATCTGCCGTCATCAGTTGTCCGTTACCAGACGACGGGTTTCCCCGATTCGTCGTAATGCCAATACCTTCCCGTGTCCGACGGCGTCGATTCGCTGTAATAATACACTGTCGCGGAAAAAACGGGAGCGTTTTCCTCGGCGACGGAAACCGTCCGCCATTCCGCCGCCATCCCGACGTAATATATGGTCAGGCTTCCGCAGCCGTCAAAGGCGCCCTGCCCGATCTCCCGCACGCTGACCGCAATCACGACGCTCGTTAAAGCCGTGCAGTTTTCAAACATGCGCTCCGGAATCTTCGTCGTCCCGTTTCCGATGGTCGCACTCGCCAAAGCGGAACAGCCCGAAAAAACCGCCGTCCCCATCTCTGCGCTGCCCGGGAGCACGACGCTCGTCAGGCCCGAATTGCAAAACGCCTTTTCTCCGATATACGTCACCTCTTCCGGGAGCATGACGCTCGTCAGGCCCGAATTGCAAAACGCCTTTTCTCCGATATACGTCACCCCTTCCGGGAGCACGACGCTCGTCAGTACAGAACAATTCTCAAAGGCGTTGTTTTCGATTCGCTGTAAGCCGTCCGCAAATTCTACATCCGCGAGGCGGACGCACCCGCAAAACGCATAGGCGCCGACGGTCGTCAGATTCTTGCCCCCCGTCACACTCGTCAAGGCGGTGCATTGGCCGAATGCAGACGAATTTATCGTCTTCAGACTGTCCGGAAGCCGAATGCTCGTCAGGCCACTGATTCCAAAGGCGTTGAGGCCGATCTCCGCTACGTTCGCTCCCAGCTCTACGGTCGTCAGGGCGGTGCAGAAATAGAACGCGCTGTTCCCGATATAGCTTATACCATTTCCGATTTTCACGCTCGTCAGGCCCGTGCAGCTGTTAAAGGCATCGTTCCCGAATCTCGTCACGCTGTCCGGGATTTCGATGCTCGTCAGGCCGCTGTATGCAAACGCGTATTCCCCGATATACGTTACGCCGTCCGGAAGCGCCATTTCCGTCAGTCCCGTGCAGTTTTGAAACGCATAAGTGCCGACATACGTTAAATCCGCTCCGAGGGTCGCGCTCGTCAAAGCCCGGCATCCCGCAAACGCGCCCGTCCCGACCATACGAACGCCGTCGAGTTTCACGTTTGCCAGCACGTCGCATGCGGAAAACGCGTAATCGCCGATTTCCGTTTCGCCGTTTCCGTTTATCGTCACGCTTTCGAGGCCCGCGCAATATTCAAACGCCCGCTCGCCGATTTCCGTCACGCTGTCCGGGATTTCGACGCCCGTCAGCTTCGTGCAGTGGGAAAAGGCAGAATCGCCGATATATGTCAGGCCGCCCGGAAAAGCGATATTCGTCAGACCGCTGTATGCAAACGCGTTTTCCGCGATTTGCGTCAGACTGTCCGGAAAAGCGACGCTTGTCAGGGCGGTGCAATCCTGAAACGCGCCTTCCCAAATATTCGTCAGCCCGGCGGGAAGCGCTACCGCCTCCAGGGAGACGCAGCCTTGAAACGCATAGGCGCCGACTTCCGTCAGACCGACCCCGAGTTCCGCGCTCGTCAGTCGTCCGCAGTCGTAAAATGCGTGCATACCGAGGACGTCGACGCCGTCGAGTTTCGCGCTCGCGAGAAACGCGCATTCGGAAAACGCATAGGCGCCGATTTCCGCGCCGTTTCCCCGTATCGTCAGGGTATCCAGGCCCGCGCAACCGCGGAACGCGTCTTCGCCGATCTCCGTCACGCCGCTCTCGAGCGTCAGGGTACTCAGGCCCGTGCAGTTTTCAAACGCAGAATCGCCGATGCGCGTCAGACTGTCCGGAAAAGAAATCTCCGTCAGCTCGCTGCATTTATAAAACGCGCCCGTCTCGATTTCCGTCACCCCCTCGGGGAGGAGGAAATTTTTCAATCCGGTGTTTGCGAACGTATATTCCCCGACGGCCTGTATGCCGGAGCCGAACTCCACGTCCGTCAGAGAGATACAGCCCGAAAACGCATTCTTTCCGGTGACGGACATACCGTTCCCGAGTTTCGCGCTCGTCAGAGAGTAACAGCGCAGGAAGGTATAAGTCCCCATTTCCGTCACGCTGTCCGGGATTTCGATGCTCGTCAGGCCGGATTCTTCAAACGCGCTGTCCCCGATATACGCCACGCCGTTTCCCAGATTCGCGCCCGACAAAGAAATGCATCCGCGGAAGGCATAATCGCCGATATATGTCACGCTGTCCGGGATCGCGACGTCCGTCAGACCCGTACAGTCGGAAAAGGCAGAATCGCCGATGGACGTCACCCCGTTTCCGAGGTCCAGATCGGTCAAAAAGGAGCAGTCTTTGAATGCGGCTTCGCCTACGGCGCTCACGCCGTCCCCCAAAGTCACGGAGGTCAGGCCGTCGCAGGACCAAAACGCATTGCCCCCGATGCTCCCGCTCGTCACCGTCAAAGTCTTTACGCCGGATTTTTCCTCTATGAAGGGAATCGCCTTCGCGGGCAGGGCCAGCCGCTCTATCGAGGAACAGTTGTCAAATGCGTATTCTCTAATCGTGCCCACGCCGTCTCCGATAGTCAGGTCGGTCAGATTGCGGCAGGACCGAAACGCGAACGATTGGATAGTTTTCACATTCCCTATGGTCACCCGTCTCAGCCCGCTGTACGAAAACGCGTACTGGCCGATTTCCTCCACCCCGTCTCCGACGGTCAAGTCGGTCAGACTTTCGCAGGAATGAAACGCGCTGCCCCCGATGCTCCCGCTCGTCACCGTCAGGGTCCTTAACTGTTCCGTGAAGATATATTCCAGCGTCCATCCGGGCAAAGTCGCGTTCTCTATCCAGAGGCAGTCCTCAAACGCGTATTCCCCGATGGCGGAAACGCTGTCCGGAATTTTCAGGCTTTTCAGGGTCTGACAGTCCTCAAACGCGTATTCCCCTATACGTTTCGTGCCGTCCGGGATCGCGTATTCCGTCTCCGTCCGTTTTGCGGGATACAGGAGCAGCGTCTCGCCCGAGCTGTCGAACAAAACCCCGTCATCCGACGAATAATGCTCGTTTTCCGACGGCACGAGGATTTCCGCCAGCTCGTCGCGGTTACGGATTTCCACGCTCTCCGCGGTGGAGGAAAATTCCAGCGAGGAGACGCTTTCGTTGATAAAGACGTCTTTGACGGGCAGATAATCGTCGAAGCGCCCCTCCCTGTAATAGGCGGGCATAATGAATTTTTCCGACGTCGGAGATACGCTCAGCGCATAACCGGTTCCGTCTTCGGACAGCGCAAAGGACGAGGAGCCCGTGTACAGCACCGCCCCGCAACGGTCGCAGACAACGGTCTCCGCATCCGTCTGCGTGACGTAATGCGCTTCCTGCGGCTGGGGCGAAACGGACTCGCCGCTTTCGCTGCCGCCGAGATCGCTGCCGCCGCTGCTGTTCGGCCTGTTTCTGCCGCTTTCCATGCACCCCGACAGACCCGCCGCCGTCAATGCCGCAATCCCGGCCGCCAACGCCGCCAAAAGTGCGCTCTTTATTTTCATATCCCGATTTTCCCTCCCGATAAATCCTTTAAGCGCATTATATCATATCGCTTTATAAAAGTCAATATACGTCCCGTATTTTTGCCCGCCGGGGCGGCGCTTTCGCCGCGCAAGGCCCGCAAGGCCGCCTCGTCCGTCAGCCGAGCGGGATATCGAACAGTTTTCCGTCCGAAATTTCCTCTTTCAGAAGCCCCGCCTCAAACGCGAGCAATTCCTCCTCGGTCGGCTTTCTGAAAAAATGCCTGCGGGAAAACGCGCGGGCGGCCTTTTTATGCCGCAGCCGAAGGTCGGGAAAGAGATAGTTCCCCGCCGAGAAAACGACGACGTTGCGTTCCCGTCCTCCCGACACCGTGCGCAAATCGATAAAATCCCTGCCCTTGCGAAAGCGCATGATATACACGCAGGACGAATCCGAGCCCTTATCGTATGTATATTCATAAGAAAATCCCGCCTCGAGCAGAAAGCGAAATTCCCGTCCGACAAGTTCTTCATACGGCTGTTTTTCCGCCATGATATAACTCTCCGAATGTATGGATTTGCCCCGACGAGCGCCGGGACACCTTTTCTATTGTACCCCCTTTTTCGCCGAATGTCAACCCTCTTTCGGCGCCCGCCGCATAAAAGGAAAACGGAACGGTCGTCCCGCCGCCCCGCTTTTGTCCGGACAAATCTATATTTTTTAATTCATCTCTACCCTGCCCCTTTCGAAAGGCAAAATTATCCGAGCAGATCCGCCGCGTTTCCGCACAGATAAATATACGGCT
This sequence comes from uncultured Clostridia bacterium, assembly GCA_944375795.1. Lineage (GTDB taxonomy): Bacteria > Bacillota > Clostridia > Christensenellales > Borkfalkiaceae > Scatosoma. The sequence continues at coordinate 7,155 of CALWAU010000092.1, forward strand.
GCAAAAGGCTTCCGTCCGTCCCCGAAAGGGGAATAACCGTCCCACCGACCAGCGGCGTGCCCGCGCTCGCGCTGCCCGGAACGATTTCTCCGCCCGCCGTCACGCTGTTGAAGGAATCGTACGTGCTGGATTTCTGCCCGAACTGAAAGCGTACCCCTTCGTACACCACACTGGCGCTGTTGGTGTGGCAATGCCCCACGAAAAGCGAATCCGTCTGCAGGCCCTTCATCGCGTTCCAGACGATGTTCGCCGAATCCCAGGTAACCATCTTTTCGCCGATATAGCCGAAATCGCCCGCGTCCTTGTCCGGCAGTCTGTCGATGTTTATCTTTTCCTCGCCCGTGTCCGTATAGCCGTACTTTGCAAACGCCTCCGAAAAAATCGCGGGCGGAATATGGCATACGAAAGAAATTTTCGTCTCCGGCGACGCTTCGAGAATTTCCGTCCCCACTTCGACAAACCAACGCATCTGGTCGGGTTCCAGCCCCATGCCCACCTCGGTATGCCCGTTGGCGAGGGAGGCCGCGCTCGCCTGGCTGCAGCCGTTGGAATCCAGCATGAAAAACACCCGTTTCAGCGCGCCGCCCTGCTCGATCCCCACCGTATAATTGCCGTTTCCGGACAGCTCCCGCTGCAAAAACAGACAGTTTTCCGCCTCCTCCAGTCGCGCGCACATCCAATCGGCGCCCATTTCGCACTCCGCGTCGTGATTGCCGAAAATGGGCGCCCAGGGAATGTCGAACCCCTCCATAAATTCCACGAAATCGACAAAAATGCTCCCGTCGTCGTCCATGTGGCCGTAAATCAAATCGCCCGTGACGAGTATGAGGTCGGGCGACGTGTTTTCTATCGTCTCCCGCATATAGCGATAGCACTTCTCCTCCGCCTGCGCGAGGTCGGTAAACTGCGGGTCGGTGAGCTGTAACACCACCGGGTCCTTCCCTTCCTCCACCGACACGGTAAAATCTACCGCCGAAAAAACGTCGGCGCCGCTCTGCTGCGCGCTTCCGCTGTCCGCGCTGCCTCCCGCATTTCCCCCACAGCCCGCCGCCGCAAGCAAAACTGTCGCAAGCAAGACCGCCGCCGGCCCCACTGCCGCCCGGCGTCCCACTCCTTGTCGAGATCCCTTTTCCTTCCTCTTCCTCCTCCCGCGTTTGAATTTTCGATGATATGTACCCGAGTACATATACATTATACCACCGCCGCCGGCATTTGTCAATACTTTCGTAAAAAATTTTCTTTTGAAAAGGAGAAGCTTTTTCAAAAGAGCTGCGCGAATCGGCAAAATAAACCAATATTGAAAAAGGAACGGACAAAACCGTTCCTTTCTTTCATCGCAACCCTGCATGCCTCATTTCGTCGCATGCCCGCGGTCATAAAAAGAAGTGCACAATAAATACGATACAGCAGGCCACAAACGACAGACAAACCGCCTTATGTGCTCCGCCGCCCGAACTGTTATCCCTTTTATCCATGTCCGTTTCCTCCCGTCAGAATTTTGCAAGCTCTTCCGAAGTGGCGCCCGGCAAGCCGTTTTTCCGCAAGATCGCGATAAAGGCTTCCTTTTTCCGTTGTGCGTTCTCACGATAAACATTATTTTTCAGTTTTTTGCGCGCGATACTATAGGCGATGAAGCATACCGCCGACAGGGCAATCCCCACGACTGCAGGCGCGTGCGACGAACGCACGAACAGCGACAGCACAATCGACAAAAGCGAAAGGAGCACCGAGAAAACGGCAATCGGACGGGCGCGCCTGTCCGCCTCCCCGGCTGCTGATTGCTTTTGCAGATTATTTCAATGTATCCGTGGATTATCTTTTGGAGCGAACGGACAACCCCAAAGTCAACCGTTAGCCTCTCCAAAGCCTTAAAACGACGGCGCCCAAAAGGGCGCCGTCGTTTCGTTCATCAAAGCCATGGTATGCGGATTTTACAGTTTTGTCAGCTCGTATCCCGTTTTGGAATCCTTCACCGAATATCCCAGCTCCGCCAATTTTGCGCGGAGCTTGTCGCTTTTCGCCCAATCTTTTTGCGCGCGGGCCGCCTGCCGTTCCTCGGCGATCGCCCGCACTTCGGCGGGGACGTCCGCCTCGTCCTTTTCCTCGTACCATTTCACGTACGCCGCGGCGTCCTTGCGGAAAAGCCCCAGGAGGGAATAGGTCTCGCGCACCTGCGCCGCCAAAGCCTTCGCCCTGCCGTCTCTCTCCGCCAGAAACCGGCGCATTTCCTTGAAATACCCGAACAGATTCCCCAGCGCCAGAGCCGTATTGAAATCGTCGTCCATGCTCTCGTCAAATTCCGCGTCCACCTTCTTCGCGTACGCCCTGTCCGCATCGCCGACGGGCAAATCCGCGCCCTCTGCGGCCGCGAGCGTCAGATAAAAATCGTACATGTGCTTTTCCGCGCCCGGAAATAAATCGTCGGTGATATTGATGTCGTTGCGGTACCCCGTCCCGAGCAGGGCAAACTTGACGGCCTCGTCCGAGTACTTTTCGAGCAAATCGGAAAGCAGCAGGCTGTTGCCGAGGGATTTGCTCATCTTCTGCCCGTTCACCTTGATCAGTCCGTTGTGCGTCCAATATTTGACGAACGGCTTGCCCGTCAGGGCCTCCGTCTGCGCGATCTCGTTTTCGTGATGGGGAAAAATGAGGTCCCGCCCGCCTCCGTGCAAATCTATCTGATCCCCGAACGCCGCGCGGTTCATCGCCGAGCACTCGATATGCCAGCCCGGCCGTCCCTTGCCCCAGGGCGAATCCCAGCAGATTTCCCCCGGCTTCGCGCTTTTCCACAGCGCAAAGTCGTAGGCGTTCTTCTTCTCGTCGTCGTTCTCCACCCGCACGCCGTCGAGCGCGTCCTCGGGGGAGCGATTGGACAGATGCCCGTACGCGGGATAGGTATCCACGTCAAAATAGACGTCCCCGCCCTTCGTCGGGTAGGCGTGCCCCTTATCGATGAGCCCCTGAATAAACCCGATGATGTTTGCGATATTTTCTGTCGCTTTCAGCCATATATCCGGGTCGTCGACGTGGAATTCGCGCATCACCTTATCGATATCGGCGATCATCTTTTCCGCATAGATATCGGCGGGGATCCCCGTCTCCTTCGAGCGCGCGATAATTTTATCGTCCACGTCCGTATAATTGCGCGCGTAAGTCACCGCAAATCCCTTTTTCTGCAGATATTTGCGCATGATGTCGTAGATGAGCGCCTGATACCCGTGCCCGATATGCGCCTCGCCGGACACCGTGATTCCGCACGCGTACATCTTCACCTTGCCCCCCTCCAGCGGCACGAACTCCTCTTTTCTCCTGGTCAACGAATTGTAAATTTTCATAATCGTCCTCTATTTATCTTGATTTTTTCTTTCCCGTTTCATGCCGACGCGCCCGAACTTTGCGCTCGCCGCAACCCTGCCCCGCGACAACCCGAAGGTTTGCGCGATACGGGTCAAGGGACGATGTCCCTTGCGGGTGCAGGGCGGAGCCCGCAAAAAGGCCCCCGCAAAAGCAAACCAACGGTTTGCGCCTCTACCGCTTTGCGGTCAAACGGCGATAGCCGCAACCCTGCCCGCCTCTTATGTACCCGTATCTCCGCCGTTTCCGCCCCCCGACAGCGCCTCCAGCTTCTTTTCCAGCTCGCACATCCGCGTCCGCAGATGGCAAATTTCCTTGCGATAATTCTGATAGGGGTCGGTTTTATCCTGGCAGAGGTCGGGCTCGCATACCTTTTCGCCGCGAATGCGCACCACGCGCCCGGGTACGCCGACGACGGTGGCGTGCGGCGGCACCTCTTTGAGCACCACGGCCCCCGCGCCGATCTTCGCCCCTTCGCCCACGGTAAACCCGCCGAGAATTTTTGCGCCCGCGGACACGGTGACGTTCTGCATGAGCGTGGGATGCCGCTTGCCGTGTTCCTTGCCCGTCCCGCCCAGCGTCGCGCCCTGATAAATCACCACGCCGGGATAAATTTCCGCCGTCTCGCCGATCACGACGCCGCTGCCGTGGTCGATAAACACGCCGGGATGGATTTTCGCGGCGGGATGGATTTCGATACCCGTAAAAAATTTGGAGCACTGGCTGACGATCCTCGCCAGAAGCTTGAGATGCATCCGGTACAGCCGATTGGCAAAACGGTGATGCGAAAGGGCGTGTACCCCCGAATACGTGAGGAAAATTTCAAATTTGTTCCTCGCCGCGGGGTCGTTTTTCTTTGCGGCGGCGATATCCGCGCGCAGACTTTTGAACCACATGACTTATTTCTCCTTACCCGAACAAAATTCCCGGCTCCCGCTGCGGAAGCCGTTCGGCGGCGGGCCGAAAGCAACAAAAAAGCGCCCCGTACCATACAGCCGACACTATATAGTATAAAGGCGCACACAGACGCGGTTCCACTTTACTTCGGAAAGGGCACCCGCCCCTTCCCTCTTCTGCCCGATAACGGAGGCGCCCGCGGAGGATTGGTCCGGCCTGATAGCGCGGAAACGCACTTTCTCCCCGCGGTGCGGACGCCGCCGCGCTTTCAGCCACCGGCGCGGCTCTCTGACTTTCTCCCGCCCGCGCGGGGATACTCTTTTCCCGCTCGGCATATTCGATTTTCGATTGTATTCGTTTTCCCGCGCCGTTCGGGCGCGGAACGCTGTGCGTTTTACGCTTCCGGCGCTTCCTTTTCTCCCTCCTCTTTCCCGTCCTTCAGAAAGAGATTCCCTACGCGATACTCCGCAAGCGCCGCCTTCACCATTTCCGAATTGAAGATATTTCTGGACAGCAGGTATGCGATCACCGTATCTTTTACCTCGGTATAATCGAGCGCGAGATCGCAGGAGGAGAGCAGCTCGCAAAGGTCGTCCAGAGACATGTGCAGGACGATCGCCAGGGAAAAGAGCAGATTTTTCGTCGGCCGGTACGTTCCCTTGCATATTTTCGTCCAGGTAAACGGATCCACGTCGACCAGCCCGCCCGCTTCCTCCGCCGTGACGCCGCACTTTGCAAGCGCCTGAGGCAGCCGCTTATAAAAGGAAGTCTTTCTGAGCCTTTCCTTCCATTTCTCGATGGTTCCGAGGGGACGGAAAGAAAAGGAAAAGGTATCGTCCCACATCTTCTCTTTGAGTTGGGCGAGCAGCGCATCCCTGTCCTTTTGCAGCGCAAGCCGCATCGTGGAGGCGGGCAGGGTATAGGAATAGTCTGTGCCGTCCTCCCGCCGCTCGGTGGTCTGCATTTTGGGCATCACGTAGCCCTTCAGGATACAGAGTTTATCGTAATCGGCATATTTTTCGCAAAAATATCCGTCCAGATCCTCAAGAAAATCGAAGCCCATGGCGCTCCTCCCGCCCGTTTTATGCGCCGAAAGCCTCTCCCCGGCGCAATTTTTTCTATTATACCATATCCGCACAAAAAAGGCAACCGTTTTTGCGGGGAGAGCCCCGCGCAATTCGCGGTTTGCTTTTTCGCATTTTTGTGTGAGTATCTACAAAAAAATTTTCAAAAATTTCATTGTTTTCGCTTGATTTTTTGTGAGTTTTATGATAAATTTGATATATAAAGCAAAGTCTGACAGCCTAATCGCAGGAGGAAACGATATGAAACGGGAACGAATCGAAGAAATTGCAGAGCTTTTGGACAAGCGCGGCAAACTTTCCCTGGAACAATTGGAGGAATATTTCCCGAAGGTTTCGCAGATGACCCTTCGGCGGGATCTGTTCCAATTGGAGGAGGAGGGCAAAATCATTCGTGTGCGCGGCGGCGCGATGTCGGTAAAAGAGGTACAAAAGTCCTCGGGCGAGCCGTACACGAAAAAGACGACCATTCACACGGACGAAAAGATAGAAATCGCGCAGAAAGCGGCGGTGCTGGTCGACGAGGGCTCGTCCATTTTCATCGACGGCGGCACGACGGCCTTGTGTCTCGCCAAAGAGCTTCCGGACATGGTATGCACGGTGTTCACCAACGGCATCGTCGTGGCGAAGGAATTGGCGATGAAAAAGAACATCACCATCAACCTTTTGGGCGGGGAGCTTATCAAGGACAATCTTTCCACCGCCTCGCCGCTGTCGTCGCTGTATTTCACTGACACCAATTTCGAGCTGGCGATCATCTCCGCGTCGGCGTTCACGCCCGAAAACGGCTTTTCGTGCGGCTCGCAGGTAGAGGCGGACCTGCTGCGGCTGGTGCGGAAAAAGGCGAAATTTTTGTACATGATGCTGGACAGCTCCAAAATCGGCAAAATCATGCCCTACACTTTCGCCCGCCCCAACGACATCAACGTCCTGATCACGGACGAAAACTTCCCGGAATCCCTCAAAGAACAATTCAAAGCGATGGATATCGTGGTCATGTAAGCAAACCCTCCCCGGCTTGCGGGGAGGGTTTATTTGCAATCGCCGCCCTTGCGGCACGGCGCCCCGGAAATTTTCCGGGGCGCAATTATCAGGTTCCGTTCCGAACGCCGCGTTTTTATTCCGCTTCGCCGCCGTTCCCGGCGTCGGAAACCGCCGCTTCCTCCGCGGGCGCTTCGGACGTTTCGGTCATTTCGGACGTTTCGGTTTCGGATTTGCTTTCGCCGCTCTCCGCCGCTTCGCCGTCCGCGTCTCCCGCGTCCGTCCCCTCGGTCTTTCTGACCGAGCACAGCACGTTGACGAGAATGCCCAGAATGAGCGCGCACGCGACGGAAGTGATCGTCACCTGTCCGAAATTGAGGGTCATGCCGCCGACGCCGGCAATCAGAATGACGGAAACGACAAACAGATTGCGGTTTTCGTTGAGGTCCACTTTCTGAATCATTTTCAGGCCGGAGACCGCGATGAACCCGTACAGCGCCACGCACACGCCGCCCATGACGCAGGAAGGAATGCTGGCGAGGAAGGTGACGAAGGGACCGAAGAAGGAGATGACCATCGCGAGGATGGAGGTGGCAAGAATGGTCCACACCGAGGCGTTGCCCGTAATCGCCACACAGCCCACCGATTCGCCGTACGTGGTGTTGGGGCAGCCGCCGAAGAAAGCGCCCACCATCGAGCCTACGCCGTCGCCCAGAAGCGTCCTCGAAAGCCCGGGGTCGCGCAGAAGATCGGTGCCGATGATGGAGGAAAGATTTTTATGGTCGGCGATATGTTCGGCAAAGACGACGAAGGCGACGGGCACGTACGCCACCGCGATGGTGCCGATATACGCGCCGACGTTTGCGCCGTAATCGCCCGAAAACGCGGTGAGGAAGGTAAATTCGGGCAGCCACTGCATGTCGCGAAAGGCGGAGAAATCGATGATTTTCATCGCGTCCACGTCCGCCGCCATACCGATGCCCGTCAAAATCGCCGCCAGCGCGTACCCCGCGACGATACCGATGATGAAGGGGAACAATTTCAGCGTCTTTTTGCCGTATACCGAGCAGATAATCGTCACCGCCAGCGTCACCAGGCCGCAGATGAGCGCAAGATAAGGAGAGCAGACCATGACACTCTGTTCAACTTCTTCAATGAGCGGGACACCATTTTGCATGACTTTATTGCCGAGATCGTCCAAAACAAACTGCCAATCGGTAACCGTCCTCGTCACATTCCCCTTCATGATGTCGCCGATGGCGTTGCCGGAAAGGGAGAGCCCGATAATCGCAACCGTGGGCCCGACCACGACCGGAGGCATCAGCTTGTCCACCCAGCCCACGCCCGCAAACTTTACGGCGATGGCGATAACGACGTACACCAGCCCCGCGAACACCGCGCCGACGATGAGGCCGAGATAGCCCAGCGACATGCTCACCCCGCCCGCAAACGCCGTCGCCATCGAACCGAGAAAGGCGAAGGACGAGCCGAGGAACACCGGGCTTCTGAACCGCGTGAACAGCAGGTATACCAGCGTGCCCGCGCCCGCGCCGAACAGCGCCGCCGAAGCGGACATCCCGTTTCCGATGACGGCGGGCACCGCGATGGTCGCCGCCAGAATCGCCAGCAGCTGCTGCAGCGCCGCTACGATGAGTTTCCCTACGGGCGGCTTGTCCTTCACTCTGTAAACAAGTTCCATAAAATCTTGCTTCTCCTTTTGTATTTTTCCCGCACTACACGCGGGAATTTTTTGTTTTTTCCCGGAAACAGAGCGGACAAAATATATTCATCTCAACCCTGCCCCGTTCATTTCTGTTTTTTATCCCTGCATCCAACAAAAGAGAAAACGGCGGAAAACGAGGACAAAAGTGAAAAACTGCCCGAAAAAATCCCTCTGCAAACCGTCCCGAAAGGGCGGAAAAAATTTTTTCCGACAGCCGAGGTACTGTTTCGCAAAGGGGCAAAGCCCGAAAAACGGGCAGGCAATTACTGTATTTTTATTATCATATCACTTTTTTCACACATTTGTCAAGCAAAAGCCCCGCCCGGCCGCAAAAAAGCCGACCGAACGGGGCAAAAAATTTAATTTACGACCGGCGCACGCAAACCGCCGGAGAGGCGCCTTTTCCGCAAAGACCGGAACGGAGGCGCGGGCTGCAAAGTTACTTCAGACGATATTGTCCGACATTTGTAAATGATTTTTATCCCCTCTCCCGAGGGTATATAGCTCAAATTCGCTGTCGATATCGAAATCTTCGGCGTTGTCGAAAGCGGCCAGCTTGGAGACGGACACCTCGTAAGCGGTCATCGTCTTGACGTTGTTTTCGGAAAACCGCTTCTGATACTCGCGGCTCTGAATGCGCCCGGAAATGGCCACTTTTTCCCCGACGGAAAGATTTCTGACGAAGCGCGCGTTCCGCCCCCAGGCGATGCAGGGGATGTAATCGGACTTGTTGTACGCGCGGTTGACGGCGACGAGGATATCGGCGATCTCGCGGTTGAAGGGCGTGGTACGGTAGACGGGCGGTTTGCAGATATACCCGCTCAGGACGATGCTGTTGGGGTTGTTTCCGGGAATTTCGCGGAGGATCTCCCGCACAAACACCGTCAGCATCAGCCGGGACTTCCCGTTTTCCAGCTTATTGTAACTGCGGAACTGCCCCAGCGCGCAGATGGTGGAGCCGCGGCTTAAAGCAGAACCCTCGATCAGGCGTTCGGAAACGGTGATGGGAAGCACGTCCGCCTGTCCGGACAGGCGCATGACGCGCACGAGAAACTCGTAAAACCCTTCGCCGTAGACCTCGTGAGAAAACGTCGCGTCGCTCACGATTTCGCCCATGATGTAAACCCTGTTGTTTTTTTCAGTGGCGTAATTCATAAAAACCTCCGGTTTCGTTTTTCTTGCATGAGTATCGCACGAAAAAATTTTCTTAAGCTTCACGCCGCCGCGGCATGCTGGCGCCCCGCCGAATCGATGGTGTAATTTTCCCGATAGATGAGCTCGCCGACGGGCACAAATTCATAGCCGCGGTTTTGCAGCGTGGAAAAGATGAGGGGCAGCGCCTCCGCCGTGTGCAGCCCGTTGTTGTGGCAGAGAATGATGGACCCCGGCTTCACGCCGTTGATTATCCGCATCGCGATGTCGGTGGCGGAAAGGTCCTTCCAGTCGAGCGAGTCCACGTCCCACTGCACGGTATACAGCCCCATGGCTTTGGCCGTATCCACCAGCAGATTGTCGTAATCGCCGTAGGGCGGACGGAAAAGCTCCACCTTCTTGCCCGTCACCTCTTCGATCGCCGCGGCGGAAGAGGAAAGCTCCTCCCTGATTTCCGCCTCGCTCTGCCGGCTCATGTAGGAATGCGTCTTGCTGTGCGTGCCGATCTCGTGTCCCGCTTCGTCGATTTTTTTGACGTATTCGGGATACTTTTCCGTCCAGAACTGCACCATAAAAAAGGTGCACCGTACGCCGGCGCGCTCCAGCTCCCGCAAGATCGCGTCGGTGTGGTCGGTCCCCCAGGCGCAGTCAAAGGAAATCGCGATTTTTTTCTCCTCCCGCTCCACCGAATAAATCGGGAGGGACCGCGCGGCGGAAACGGCGTTCACCGCATACATTCCCACCTCGCGCATCACGAAAAGCACAGCCACGGCCAGCGCCAGCAGCCCCAGCCCCGACAGGAATCGCTTTGCCTTGAAACAGATTATTTTCATTCGATACCTCAATGCTAACAGATTTCAAGCGTCGAAAAATAAGGGGTAATGACGAAATTTGTCTGATTTTGTCGAATCCGCCCCTTATCCCCGGTTTCCTTTTTCCTATTATACGGAAAAGGGCGCCCGATTATGACCTCCTTTCCGCGTTTTTCCCGCCCGGCATGGTACAAAACGCACAGAAATGTATACCGCAAAAAATTTCCCCCTCAAACGCTTGACAGCAGACGGCCCCCGTGATACAATGATAACGGTATTTAGATTGTTGTCTAAATAAACAACTTTCGGGAGGCGCGGGAATGCGGGACGTTTGGGAAGCGATAAGCGACAAGACGCGGCGGGAAATTCTCGCGATGCTGAAAAAGGGGAAACTGAGCGCGGGGGAAATCGCCGAGCGGTTTCGGCTGACAAAGGCGACCGTTTCGCATCACCTTTCTGTACTCCGCGGCGCGGGGTTGGTAAAAACGGAAAAACACGCGCAGATGGTGGTGTATTCGCTCGATTTCACCGCCTTTCGATCCTTTCTTCTCGCCGTAAACGAACTGTTTTCCGACAAAGATTTTCAGGGGAGCACGGACGCGCAAGCGGAGGGATCCCCTTCGACGCTCTCCGGGGAGGAGAGCGCCTTTTCGGCCGCGTCCCTTTCGGAGAACGGCGGTCAAAGCGCCGATGCAACCCGTATTTGAAAAGGAGCCCTTCCGCTTTTCCGTCCTTTTTGCGGCGGGAAAACGAACAATTTCGGAAATTCGGCCGATAAAAGCACGACTTATACCATCGTCCAAAGAATTTTTATAAAATTATAAGGAGAATTTATGGAAGAACAAACTTTTTCCGCCGGGCCCGTTTCGGAGCCGAACGCCCCCGAGATCCCCGCCGAGGCGCCGCCCGAAAACGTACTCGTGGCGACCGGCCTCAAAAAGACCTTCCGCCTTTCGTCCAAGCAGCGGAAGATAGAAAAGACCCCCCTGAAAGAGAAAATCGCGGTGAACGGACTTTCCTTTTCGGCGAGAAAGGGTGAAATTTACGGGCTTCTCGGCCCCAACGGCGCGGGCAAAACGACGACGCTCCGCATGCTTGCCACCCTCATCCGTCCGGACGAAGGGGACGCCCTCATCAACGGCTTTTCCATCGTTCACCAGCCGGACAAAGTGCGCTCGCAAATCGGATTTTTGACCAGCGAACTGAAGCCGGACGAGTTTTTCACGCCGAGCTACACCTTCGATTTTTTCAGTGAATTGCAAAATATCCCCACCCAGGTAAGGGACGAACGCAAAGCGATGCTCTTTTCCCGCTTCGGGATAGACAAATTTGCGGAGACGAAAATTTCCGACCTTTCCACGGGCATGAAGCAAAAGACGTCCATCGCCATCTCGCTGGTGCACGACCCCGAATTTGTCATTTTCGACGAGCCGACCAACGGCCTGGACGTTTTGACGGCGAAATCGGTGACCGACTTTCTGGTGGAGCTGAAAAACCGCGGCAAAACCATTCTGTTATCGACGCACATTTTCTCTCTGGTGGAAAAGATCTGCGACAGAGCCGGCATCATCATCGACGGAAAGATGGCGGCCGAGGACACGGTGGCGGCCCTGACGAAAGAGAAGAACCTGGAAGAAGTCTTTTTTGACATTTATGCGGCGGCGAAGGGAGGGAAGGAGATATGAAAAACATCTGGACGGTCATGAAAAAGGAATTTGCCCGCTTTTTCCGGGATCGGCGCCTGGTGCTGGCCCTGATTCTTCCGGGCGTGCTCATTTACGTCATCTATTCCTTCCTCGGCAGCGGCATCATCGCCGGCATCGGCGGCACGGATGAAAATTACGTTTATCAAATCTATACGGTCGACATGCCCGACGTATTCAAGGCCCCGCTGGAAGCCCTGGAAAACGTGGAATTACACGAAATTTCCGTCGACGAAATTGACGAGGTCAAAGACCGGGTAGCCGACCAGGAGGAAGATCTTCTCGCCGTGTTTCCCGCCGATTTCGAGGAGAAATACGCCGCGGCGGTGGCGGGAGATCCGACGGCGGCGCCGACGGTGGACATCTATTACAACACCGTCCGGACGGAGGGCACGCAGGCCTACGCGCTGTTTTCGGCCGCGCTTTCCCCCTTCCAGCAGGACGTCACCGACTATTTCCGGCCCGCGGTGCAGGACCTGGCGACAGACCGCGACGTAACGGGCATGATGTTCTCGATGATCGCGCCCATGCTGGTGCTGATGTTCCTGTTTTCGGGCTGCATGGCAGTCGCGCCCGAATCGATCGCGGGCGAAAAGGAACGGGGAACGCTGGCCACGATGCTGGTCACGCCCGTCAAACGCAGCCATATCGCGGCGGGCAAAATCATCTCTTTGAGTGTGCTGTCGCTGATCAGCGGCGTGTGCAGCTTTTTGGGCATCATCTTCTCCCTGCCCAAACTGATGGGCGTGGCCGGCTCCCTGAGCGCGTCGGTATACACGGCGGGAGACTATCTGATGCTCTTGGGCATCGTCCTTTCCTCCGTACTCGTCATCGTGGCCCTGGTGTCCGTCGTTTCCGCTTTCGCCAAGAGCGTCAAGGAAGCGACGAGCATGATCGGCCCGCTGATGATTCTGGTGATGCTGCTGGGGGTGAGCACGATGTTTTCCTCGGGCGCGACGGGTTCCTATTTATGGTATCTGATTCCGCTGTACAACAGCGCCCGGGCGATGAGCAGCATCTTCTCCTTCCTCGCCTCGCCCGTCGCGGTGCTGATCACGATCATCGTCAACCTCGTCGCCGCGGCCCTTCTGGCATTTCTTCTGGCGAAGATGTTCGACAGCGAAAAAATCATGTTCAACAAATGATTTCGGATTTTACGAAGCGCCGTCCGCTTTCTCGGGCGGCGTTTTTGTTTCTGCATCCGCCCGTTTCCGCAATCCTCCCGCGCGCCCTCCTCGGCGCAAAAACGGCGTTCATCGCAACCCTGACGCCATTAAAAACAAAAAAACGGGCATATGTCGCACACCGAAAAATATACCCTGCCCGAAGCGCGCCCCAAAAATTTCCGGAAAAACATTGACTTTTCCCCCTCTCCGTGCTATCATGATAATATAAACTTTTTCTTTGTCAAGAACGCACTTTTTTAACAGATACTACCAAAAAAGTGAGAAAGGGAGAAACCATGCGAGGATGCAGTCTGGAAGGCGCGAAAATAGACGAACGCGGCTTCGGATATACCATGAAAATTCTTTCCGGAAAATACAAGCTGATTATTCTGTATTGGCTGGAAGAATATACGGTGCTCCGATACGGTCAACTGAAACGCACGCTCGGCAATATAACCCACAAAATGCTGAGCGAAACGCTGAAAGAGCTGGAAGCAGACGGGCTGATTATCCGCAAGGAGTACCCGCAGGTCCCGCCGAAAGTGGAGTACCGCCTCTCCGACAAGGGCGCAAGCCTCATCCCCATTCTCGACGCCATGTGCGATTGGGGCGAAAATCATAAACCGACCGCATAAAGTTAAGTATTTCTCAAAAATACGCCGAGGCAAGGGGAACGCACGACGCCCGCGGACCGCGCCGCCATTGAAAAGCGCCTTTGGCTCCGCAGTCAATCGCCGCCCGCGCAGAAAACCGTAAAATTTTCGCCGCGATTTCATTTACTTTTTCCGCCTTTTCCTGTATAATAGAATGTACGGAAAGCGCGCGGGCAAATTTGTTCCGCGCGCGGCCGAAATCAGCGGACGCCGGAGCGGCAAATCCCATCCGGCAAAGGCCATCTTATGAAAATCTGGGCAAAGCTCCTCACGGACGGAAAAATCAAAAAACAATTTGTCTACGAACGGGACGAACGGCTGACTTACTCCCGCTTTTTCGAGTATCTCTCCGAAATCAGCCAGGCGCTGGATATTCCCACCCCCGTACTGTTAAAGACGCACATTTTCAATTTCGCCAAGTTCAACCACGTAAAATTTGTCCCCCGGGACTTTGTGGAATCCTTCGACTATGATCAGCTCGTCCTCGAAAATATCATTCTTTGACGACAAAGGCTATAAGCGCCGCTTAATTATTCACTTAAATAAACTATAAGTATACCTTATATAAAATCCCGTTTCCCAAGGAGGTCAGGCATGGACAATCTGGACAGAGAAATTCTCGGGCTGCTCTCGGAGGACGCACGGCTTTCGCCGAAAAGCCTCGCTTCGATGCTGCACGCGGAAGAAACGGAGGTAGCGGCGCGCATCCGCGCTTTGGAAACGCGCGGGGTGATCGTCAAATATACCGCTATCGTCAACAGCGAGCAGGACGACCGCACGCGGGTGGAGGCGCTCATCGAAGTAAACGTGACCCCGAAAAAGGGCGAGGGCTTCGACAGTCTGGCGCGGCAAATCGCCGAATACCCCGAGGTGAAGGGAGTATATCTCATGAGCGGCGGCTACGACCTGGCCGTATTCGTCGAGGACGCCTCCCTGCAGCGGGTGGCGCGCTTCGTCTCCGAACGCATCTCCACCTTTGAGGGGGTGCTCAGCACCGCCACCCACTTCATCCTCAAAAAATACAAGATCGAGGGCGCGCCGACCGAGCGCGCGGAAACGGACAATCGTCTGTCCGTCCACCCGTGAGGCGCCGCCATGCGCGATTTTGTCAATAAAAAAACAAAGGCGTTGCAGCCGAGCGGCATACGGCGGTTTTTCGATATCGTGCAGGAAACGGAGGGCGCTATTTCCCTGGGCGTGGGGGAGCCGGATTTCGTCACGCCCTGGTCGGTGCGCGCCGCGGCGATCGCGTCGCTGCAGCGCGGCCGGACGCAATACACCGCCAACCGCGGCATGAAGGAGCTGCTCGAGCTCATCGCCCGCTATATGGAGGCCCGTTTTTCTCTCTCTTTCGACCCCGCGCACATTCTCGTCACGGTCGGCGCCAGCGAGGCGATAGACCTGACTTTGCGCGCCTGCACGGAGCCGGGCGACGAAATTCTGCTGCCCGATCCCTCCTATGTGTCCTATGCGCCCTGCGTGACGCTCGCCGACGGGATCCCCGTACGGGTGGAGTGCAGGGAATCGGACGGATTCCGCCTCGCGCCCGAGGCCGTCGAAAAGGCGATCACGCCGAAAACGAAGGCGATTTTGCTCACCTATCCCAACAACCCGACGGGCGCGGTCATGGACGCTCAGGTCTTGAGCGGGCTCGCCGCCGTCATCGAAAAACACGACCTTCTGGTCATCTCGGACGAAATCTATGCGGAACTCACTTACGGCGCAAAGCACGTCTCCGTCGCCTCTCTGCCCGGCATGAAGGACCGCACCGTCCTCATCGGCGGCTTTTCCAAGGCCTTCGCGATGACGGGCTGGCGGCTGGGTTTTGTCTGTGCGCCCGCCGAAATCGACGAAGCAATTTTCAAAATCCATCAATACACCATTCTCTGCGCGCCCATCACCTCTCAATACGCCGCCGTCGAAGCCCTGCGGGACGGCCTTACGGACAATTTCGCCTCGGTGGAGGAAATGCGCGCCTCCTATGACCGGCGCCGCCGTTTTACGGCGGAAGCGCTGCGGCGGGCGGGCTTGCCCTGCACGGAACCGGGCGGCGCGTTCTATGCCTTCCCGTCCGTCCGTAAAACCGGACTTACGGGGGACGAATTTGCGGAACGCCTGCTGCGGGAGGAGAAAGTGGCGCTCGTCCCCGGTTCCGCCTTCGGCGAATTTGGCTTCGGCAACGTCCGCATTTCTTACGCCACCGACCTCGCTTCCCTTTCCGAGGCCTTCGAGCGGATTTTTCGCTTTGTCAAAAAAAATTAGATAATTATACAGTATATTCAAAATTATTGTCATACAGGGCAGAAATGAAAATACACATTTCTAATTTTTATACAATTTTGATAAATTTACGCAGAACGTGCGCAATTTGAAAAGTTCCGTTTTTTTCTGCGGTATGGGGGCTATTTCATTGACAAATGCGGAAAAATGCTGTATAATAGACGCAACTGAAGAGAAAATGCCGTGGCTTTCCGGGGTCGGAAAAGTCACGGTTGTATTTTTAACGTTCGCGGGGTGAACGGTTTTTTTCGTGTACGAAAATGCAAAATCAAAAAAGGGAGTCGGAAAAATCGCCCCGCGGACAAAACCGCAAACGGAGGTATATGTATGGCGGATCAATTTTTCATGACACAAAAGGGCTATGACGAGGCGGTGGAGAGGCTGAAATACCTGCAGACCACCAAACGCCAGGAGATCATCGAGCGGATCGCGGAGGCGCGCAGCCACGGCGATCTTTCGGAGAACGCGGAATACGATGCGGCGCGGAACGAACAATCGGCCAACGAAGGCGAAATTGCCGAGCTCGATTACAAAATCAAAAACGCGAAGATCATCGAGGAGAACGACGACACGTCCTTCGTACACATCGGCTCGCGCGTGACGGTTTTCGACCCGGAGCTGGAGGAGGAAGAAACATACGAAATCACGGGTACGACGGAATCGGACGCGATGAACAACAAAATTTCCAACGAATCCCCGGTCGGCGCCGCGCTCCTGAAACACAAGGTCGGCGAAGAAGTCACCATCGTCGCCCCCGACGGCGCGTATAAGCTGCGGATCACCAACATCGCCTGACCGCCGCCCCGCCGCGAAAGCGATGGATACGGCAGCAGCCGCATCGGCTCATCGCCGTGGCGGAAAGAGGCGCTCGTCTCAACCCTGCCCCCCTTAAAACGCACGGCAGACGGGCACAGCCCCGCGGCGGGACAAGCGGAATTTTTTCAGATAACGAAAATACGATTCAAGGAACAAAAGGCCATGGAAGAAAAGAAAAACGTCCCCGGAAAGGCGCAAGCGGCACAGCCCGCGGAAAACGGGGAAGAAGCGCTCATCGAGCAGGCCCGTATCCGCCGCGAAAAGCTCGCGAAGCTCTGCGCGGAGGGAAAGAACCCCTATGCGCACACCAAATACGACGTGGACGCGGATTCGGCGTCCGTAAAGGCGGATTTTGCCGCCTACGAAGGCAAAACGGTGTCGATGGCGGGGCGGATGATGTCCCGCAGGATCATGGGCAAAGCCTCCTTTTCCCACATCGCGGACAAAAGCGGTTCCATTCAGATTTACGTCACCCGCCAGGACATCGGCGACGAAAATTACCTTTCGTACAAAAAGGATTTCGACATCGGCGACATCGTCGGTTTCAAGGGCTACGTATTCAAGACGCAGACGGGCGAAATTTCCGTGCACGTCACCGAACTCACGATGCTTTCCAAATCCCTGCTCCCCCTGCCCGAAAAATACAACGGGCTGCAGAACCAGGACCTCAAATACCGCCTCCGCCACCTCGACCTCATCATGAACGAGGACGTGAAAAAGACGTTCGAGGCGCGCTCGAAAATCCTCAAAGAGCTCCGGGCCTACCTGGACGGAAAGGGATACCTGGAAGTGGACACGCCCGTTTTGCTGACGCTGGAAATCGGCGCGGACGCCCGTCCGTTCAAGACACATCACAACGCGCTGGACATCGACATGTATATGCGCATCGAGACGGAGCTGTATTTGAAGCGCCTCATCGTCGGCGGCATGGACAGGGTGTACGAGGTGGGCAGGATTTTCCGCAACGAGGGCATGGACGCCTTCCACAACCCCGAATTCACCACCATCGAGATGTACCAGGCGTACACCGACTATTTCGGTATGATGGACCTCATCGAGGACCTGTATAAAACGGTGACGCAAAAGGTGTGCGGCACGCTGGACATCACCTATCAGGGCACCCTCATCCACATGGGCGAATGGACGCGCATGACGATGGCGGAATCGGTGGAGAAATACGCGGGCGTGCGGTTTGCGGACTGGCAGACGGACGAGGACGCGCGCGCCGCCGCGAAGGCGAAGGGCGTGGAACTCTCCCACGGCGAGGCTTCCACGAAAGGGCACGTGCTCATCGACTTTTTCGACGCTTTCGTCGAGGATAAGCTGATACAGCCCACCGTCATTTACGACTATCCCGTGGAAAATTCCCCGCTCGCCAAGCGCAAAGTATCCGATCCCGGTTTCACCGAACGGTTCGAGTACTTCATCTGCGGCCACGAATACGGCAACGCCTTTTCCGAGCTCAACGACCCCATCGACCAGAAGCAGCGTTTTGCGCGGCAGGTGGAGGCCAAGCGCGCGGCGGGCAACACGGAAGCGCAGGTGGACGAAGATTTCATCAACGCCCTGGAATACGGCCTTCCCCCGACGGGCGGGCTGGGCATGGGCGTCGATCGTCTGGTCATGCTCTTAACCGACAGCGCCACCATCCGCGATGTCATCCTCTTCCCGACGATGAAGCCGAAAAAATAACCGTTCGTCTCAACCCTGCCCCGTGCAAACGGGCTTTGGACAGCGCCGTATGGGCCGCGGTCCGCCTCTCGGAAACAAACAATTTTTTCGAGAGAATTCCTTACCGAGGAGTCATTCGATGGACGCGAAAATCACCAAAAAACGCCTGAATATTCTCCTGTCATACGATTGGATCAAAATCATCCTGACGGCGGTGGCGGTCATTCTCGTATGGAGCCTGCTCTTCACGATGACGGCGACGCGCGTGACGCAGGCGCAGGCCTTTACCATCTTCAATTATACGGGCACGTCCGCAAGCAGCCGCTTTTCCGCATACGCCGATCTGGCGGGAAACGGAAAGGTTTTTTCCTACGATATCTTGGAGGTCACGCCGACGGACATCACGATCAGCAGCGAATACAGCGAAACGCTGCTCCAGACCCGCATTTCCACGGGCGAGGGCGACGCGCTGTTCGCGGCAAACGTGAACGAGGGCGTGGAGACGGAATACAGCCGCCCGGACGGCACCACCTTCCACCCCACTTATCTGGAGCAATTCCTGTACGGATATTTTTCCGCCGCGGAGGACCTCGGAAACGGCGACGGAACGGGCGGGTATTTCGAGGACATGGCGGAGTACCTCAATGTCTACTATCGCGGCGATTACGCCGCGGGCGTTGCGGACGAAGAAAAGATAGAAGCGGACTTCCTCGACCGCATCGACCGCCTCAACGACAAGCGGTTCAAGACCTCGGCGGAAAAACGGGCGGGCTTCGAGCAGGAAAAGGAGCGGCTGGAAGGACAGCGGCAGGCGCTGATTTCTTTCCTAGATTATCTGGACAAAGGCTATGTCGAGTTGCAGCAGACGACGCTTTACCTCCAGGACGCCTCGGGCAACGCCGTCGAACGGACGGGCTATTTCAGTATCAATCTCTGCCCGAATGAAGATACGATGGGAAATTTGAAAAACGACGTCTATTACACCCGCACGGTGACCAACGAGGAAACGGGGACCGAAACCCGCGTTTCCACCGCCGAGGACGTCTGCCTCGTCCTTCTCAACCTCGCGGAGGACAGATACAAATACGCCCGATTCGAGGGGCTGCGTTTCGTCAACTATCTCATCGAGACGTACTGCACCGAATTGCAGGAGGCATAACCTCCCCGCAAAGCCGCCCTTCCGGCGGCTTTTCAAACATGCGGCGGCCCGTTGCGGTCGCCCGCGGAAAAAGAGAAAACCATGAAACCGACTTTTCCTTTTGACACCGACTCCGAAACGCTGAAAGGGTGCGAAATTTATGCCATGCTGACCTCGAACGACGAGCACATTTCCTTTCACACGCCCGGGCACAAGGCGGGCAGCTGGGACATCACCGAGCTGGATTTTTCCGACAATCTCTCCTGTCCGCAGGGCGTGCTTGCGCGCGCGGAGCACGACGCAGCGAGGATAC